>CAZSEH010000057.1:0-23791 GCA_964605835.1 uncultured Opitutaceae bacterium | reverse complement strand
AAAGCACAGCGCAGGGAGCCAGAGGACCTTTGCGCCGACGAGATTGGGCAAGATTGTGGCCGCTGCCGCGGCCATCCCTTCGGGACTCGGCCTTCGGCCTCGCCATCTTCGCGCTGCTGCGCTCCGTCGTCGGAATTTGTGATGGATGCAGGCTAGGGTACGAGGGCCGGCATCGGTTTTTGCGGCGGCCGGCCCGGCCGAATTGCCAGATTTTCCGTAACGACGTAGACAGCCATGGCAAGCAACATCAGGAAGGCGGCCATCCAAAAAAATGGGCTGTGATGTATTCGTCTCCAGTAAGGCCGGCGCGCCGGGTGAGGTCCGCCGTGTTGTTGGAACTGTGGATCATCCATGATGGGGCGGAAAAATGTGCCGGGCTGCATTTTGGCACGATGCATCCCAGGCATATATGGGGTGAAAACCTTCCGGCTGCTCCATCTGGAAAACCCTTCGATCACCGGGCGGCCAGGGCCGGGTTCCACCCCATAGCCCGCCAAGGGCCGTCTCGGATATACTTATGCCGTCGGAACCAGGGGGCTTGGGCCTGCCTCGTTCCGCTGACAAAAAACCCGCGAGCCAACGACCACCACATGGACAAAAACCCTCTCAACAAAGGCATTATAGCCGAGAACTTCATCGGAATTGGCACTGTGACCCGCGAGATGGTGAATGCGCGTGCTCGCGAACTGGCCCTGATCTCGGGCCGGACACACCGGGACGTGTCGCAGGGTGACTATGAGCAGGCAAAGCGTGAATTGACTGGCGGGGCGGATATTGATCGGCAGGAGGCGAAGCTCGATTCGATCCCTGAATCCCAGCGCTGGGATCCCGTGCCGGGCTCAGCCGGGCGCCAAATTCCGGAGTCCCCCAGCGAGGACGAGGACGACGAAGGGCGAAGCGAGAGCGAGCAGCTCGTCGAAGAGGGCGTCAAGGAGGCCGAGCACGATCAAATGCTCCAGGCGGCCCGTGCAGCCGCAAAAGCGGCCCAACGCGAACCGTGAATTTCCAGCTCTGATAATTCGCGATGGCAAAGTTGACCACATCAGCCCGAAAAAAAATCCCGGCTGGTGAATTCGCCCTGCCCGGACGCAGGTATCCGGTCGAGGATGAGGCTCACGCCCGCAATGCCCTTTCCCGCGTGTCCCAGGACGGAACGCCCGCCGAAAAAGCAACCGTGCGACGCAAGGTCGGCCGGCTGTTTCCCGCCTTAAAGCAACAAAGCCAGCCCAGGCATCATTCCTGAGACCGCTTAGGCATCCGCGAACCCGCAACGGCTCCGGATCCAGGCCGCGGAGCCATCGCGCTGCCATCCGTCGAGCTGGGCCTGGCTGCGATCACTAAGCCGATGAGTGACCAACAGGAATGTGTCGAAGCCATCCGGTTTGGCTACGGCGTGTCTTAAGACACTATTGCGCGCTGCGCCTCGAGATTTTTCGCCAGATTGCCCAGGCCAGCAACGCCGGCCAGGTCATCAAAACGCCTGCCGCCGCGGACGCGCTGCTGCCAGGCCCAAGGAGCATCCGGTAAAGCTCTCCAACCGCCCGGTCATTGATCATGTACGTCCACGTGGAGGATGGACCGCGGAGTGCCGCATCGAGGAAGCCTTCGTCGGCCACCGCCAACGCCGTCAAGGTTTCCATCGTCCGATCCTCGATATCTTGGTGCAGCTTGGCAAAGACCGGCGCGACCCGTTTTGTGAACTCCTGAAAAGGGTCCATGCCGCCAATTCCAACCAAGTGAATTCCATCGCGCAGATCCGCAACGAATGCCAGGTAGTCAGCCCACGCTGTGTCGATATGATGCAAAGTCACATCCCGCTCGAATTTCCTCAGTTTTTCGTCACCGAAGCGGTCAAGCATTTCAGCGTAGCTCTGCGGTGCCCGCATGGCAAAAACCGCCGATTCCTCCTTCCCCATCAACAGGGCTGTTCGCCATTCAAACAGTGTCCGGCGCTGTTTCTCAACAAGGGCTGAGTACCGGGCCAAAGTGGCGCGAATATCCTGATTTTGACCCTCGACGATTCGCTGGAGCCGCTCGACCTCGCGCCGAATGACTGGTTGGCCTATCGGTCCCTCCTGTTGGGCTGGCCGGAGTTTCGGGGGGATTAAGTTCTCAATCCCGAACCGAACCATGATCGGATCCTTCAGGCTGACATAGAATCGCGAGGTGCCGGGGTCCCCTTGCCGACCCGCCCGCCCACGCAACTGGTCGTCGATCCGCCGGCTTTCATGCCGGTTGGTGCCGATCACGTACAAGCCGCCGAGCGCCAATGCCCGCTCCCTTTCCTCTCCCTTGACCCCGCCGAGCCGAATGTCGGTGCCTCTTCCGGCCATGTTGGTCGAGATCGTGACGGCGCCCAGTGTGCCGGCATTCGCAATGATCGCAGCCTCGGCCTCATCATTCTTCGCATTCAGCACACGGCAGTGAATGCCGAAGACGGCCAGCTTCGCGGCCAGGAGTTCCGATTCCTCAACGCTGCTCGTCCCGACGAGAACGGGTCTCCCCTTTTCGTGCGTCTGGGCGATATCCTGGATAAGCGCCTGCTCCTTGGCCTCGCCATGGGAAAAAATAAGGTCTGAAAGGTCTTCCCGGACACAGGGTCGATTGGGGGGAATTGGCACCGTGCGCAGGCCGTAGACTTCGTCCAACTCATCGGCAGCCGGCCGCGCAGTCGCGGTCATGCCGGCGAGCATCGGGTACTGCGCGAGGAAATGCTGAAGTGTGATCGAGCCCAGGATGCGCCCGCCCGGCTGGATGACCAAGCCCTCCTTCGCCTCCAAGGCCGCCTGCAATCCATCGGGCCAGCGCCGATCCGAAACAACCCGCCCGGTAAATTCATCGACGAGGGCAATGCGCCCGTCCCGCACGATGTAGTCCACGTCGCGATGGAGAAGAGCCCGGGAGTGAAGCGCCTGATTGACCTCCACGAGGAGGCTCTCGCTGCTGGGAGCATGCAGGCTGCCGCATGCAAGCAGGGACTCCACCCGATCCGTCCCGCGATCCGTGAGCAGAACGTTTCGCTGATTCTCGTCCCGCTCCCAATCGGTGCCCTCATCGAGTGCCGCCACGACGGCTGCGAGGCGGTAGGGATCGGCAGAGGGTGTCCCGCGGGCACCGGCGATTACGAGGGGCACCCTCGCCTCGTCGATCAGGATGGAGTCGGCCTCGTCGACGATGGCAAAGTGAAATGGCCGTTGCGCCACATCGCGCCTGTCCCGGGCAAGGCCGCCGCGAAGGAAGTCGAAACCAGCCTCTTTCGCAGTGGCATACGTGACATCGGCGGCGTACGCGGCCCGGCGGACGTCGGTATCCATCCCTTCCTGTATTGCGGCGACCCGGAGCCCAAGAGCTTCGTACACGGGCCCCATCCACGCAGCGTCCCGGCGAGCGAGGTAATCGTTGAAGGTGAGAATGTGCACGCCTTGCCCAGCGAGCGCGTGAAGAGCGGCTGGCAGCACGGCCGCAAGTGTCTTTCCCTCCCCCGTCTGCATTTCCACGAGCTTTCGTCGGTGAAGGCACACACCCGCAATGATTTGGACGTCAAAGGGACGCATTCCGACGACGCGGTGAGCCAGTTCGCGGGTGAGCGCAAACGCCTCGGGGAGCAGTACCTCCAAGTCCATGCCACCCAATGCCCGCGTTCGCAAAGTTGAAGCCGCATTGCGCAGATGCGCATCCGGCAGGTTGGACAGAGATTCTCCGAGCTTTTGAATCTCCTCGGCGATCTGATGGAACCGTGTCAGGTCTGTTTCAATTGCCCCCTGTCCCCGCCAAGTCCGCAATCGTTGTTCCCATTTCCCTAATGGCATTGAAGTGCTTCCCCCATTCGCGAGTCGTCGTCAATGCACCTTGTTGCCCAACTCACCGTTGAGGAGCGCCGCCAGTTGCTTCACCTCGCCTTGACCGCATTCGAGCTGCCAGCTTCCGCCGGTCTGTCGCAAAGGGATATTCAGTCCGGAGCTCCGGCCGTCCTCCGACTGCACCAGAACCCTCACGGTCCAGCTCGCGGGATCGCCGCCGCTCTGATGTGACGCCTGCACCTGATAGCCGACGGCGTTGCAGCCGTAGGCGACCAGGAGCGCCGTCATGTGCTCAGGGTCTTGCATCCGGGCCTGGGATTCAGCCGGCAGGCTCGCAAAGAGCGCAGCCGCCGCGTCCTTCCCGGCGGGAGTCAGGGCGATCAGCTTCGCCAGTTGGTCGATGTCGCTATGATAAACCGCCCAAAGACTGGAATCGATGGCGGCGAGCGGCGTGGAATTGCCGGCGTAGATGAGCGCCTTTAGCGATTCCATCCCCGGACGAAGTTCGCCGGGCAGAACGGCGGCGCTTTCCACGCTGCCCTTCCGCGCCTCCATTTCCCGGGCAAGATCTGCCGCATTCGTTTCCACCTGTTCGACGACGGGACGGGTCGGAGCCTCTTGCAATACGGCGCCAAGCCGCTGGTTTTGGACCGTCAGGGTTTGAGCCGTCCGCTGCAAATCGCGCAGCCGGGCGTCCTCGCGTTCTATCTGAAGCAGCAGGGCCGCGAAAATCGCTCCCGCAAGAATTGCGAGCAAAGTGACTCTCAGCCTCGAGATGCGCATGAGCGAGCCGGCCCTCCAGGCAGCCACCTCTACTGGGTCGAAGTCTTGCCGACGGCTCCGGCGAGAAGTCTATTGAGAGCCGGGACGGCCTCGGCCCCCACCGGCACCATCCAGTTCCCGTTGATGTTCTGCAGCGAGGCGTGGCCATTGACGGTGACGCCACCGCCGATCTGGTACTGGAATTGGACCAGCCAATGGTCGGGAGTGGATTCGTCCTGGTGGTCCCCGGTCATCTGGTAGCCGGCGAAGTTCGGGGGAAAGCTTTGAGCGATCACCATCGCCATAACCGATTCCGGGGTCGGAAACTGGGCCCTGGCATCGGGCGGCAGGTTTGCCAAAACCTTGTCAGCCGCATCCCTGACGGCCGGCGCCAGCGTGATCATTTTTGCCAGGGCGTCGACGTTGCCGGTGTAATTCGCCCAGATTTCCGTCTCGAATGACGCGGACGGGGTGGCGAGGCCGGCGTTGGTCGCAGTGCTGGCGGCTTTAATGCCCGGCCTGAGGCCAAGCGAGGAACCGGGTTGGGCGTCTGCCGGGCGGGTTTGCCGTTCCGCAATCTTGGAATGCAGGAGGGTCAATTGCGTCCCGGCAGTCATTGGAGTCGCTTTCGGCC
Source organism: uncultured Opitutaceae bacterium (assembly GCA_964605835.1). Classification (GTDB taxonomy): domain Bacteria; phylum Verrucomicrobiota; class Verrucomicrobiia; order Opitutales; family Opitutaceae; genus Palsa-1447. Next base: position 18,595 of record CAZSEH010000057.1, on the reverse strand, counting down.
GCACCTGCGCGGCGAGCAGTTGGTGCTCGGCCTGCAGGCCATGAACTTCCTGCTGCAGTACGCTTATCCGGCGCTCCCGCCGCAGGTCCTGAACCAGCAGTATCCCGATGCCGGCGGCTGCCAGCGCGATGAATATTCCAACTTTCATCTTGAAGGTGGTCATGAGGATTTGGGGCAAAAGGAAGCCAGAGGCCGCCGGAGCCTGGGCCGCAAGCGCCGCACCGGCCATCGTGGCAGCCACATCGGCGGGAGCCGCCGCAAGCCCCTGGCTCGCAAGGGCCGACGCCAGGGCGGCCGAGGTCGATTCGATCCCGCGTCGGGCGAGGGCGGTGCGCATCCTCGCAAGGGCACGCTCCAGCCGAAAACGGGCGGCGTCCGCGGAGAGACCCAGTTTGGCGCTGATTTCGACAAATGAGTTCTCCTGGTAATAGCGCAGGAGAACCAGTTCCCGGTCCCGTCCGTTAAGCCCGTGCAGCGCCTGGTCGATGACCGGCGCCAGCCGGTCAGAGTCCAACTGGGAAGAGGTACCTGAATTGGACTCCATCATCGTCTGGGCCTGCGCGTGCCGGGCCTGCCGCCGGCGTTCGCCGCGGATTTCGCGGGCGGCGATGAAACGGGTGCAGTTGTGGAGCCAGCCGGCGATTGAGACCCGGCGGGAGAGCGCCGGGGCCTTGACGGCCAGGCAGGTAAAGACTGCCTGGGACACGTCCCGGGCCCGGTGGGCGTCGCCGCCCAGCTGTCGCAGGGCGGCAAAGTAGACCAGATTGAAGTGGCGGCCCACCAACTCGGTGAACGCCGCTTCGGAGCGGTCCTGGCAGTACCGGACGAGGAGTTCGGGGTCATCGGCCATCGTGTTACCATCTTATAGTCCCCGCCTGGGCGGAAACCGATCAAAGAAACGACGCTGTCCGGAGGGTTTTCCGCGACCTTGACCCATCCTTGCTGTTCAACTACAAGTGCATTGTGCTCCTGGTCATCGACAACTACGACTCGTTCACCTACAACCTGGTCCAGTATTTCGGCCAGTTGGGGGTAGAACAGCGTATATTCAGGAACGACGGGATCAGCCCGAAGGACGCGCTGGAGCTGAATCCGGACAGGGTCCTTCTTTCGCCGGGACCCTGCTCGCCGAAGGAGGCGGGTGTCACCCTTGAAATCATCAAGGCATTTGCGGGAAGGAAGCCGATTCTGGGCGTTTGCCTGGGGCACCAGGCGATCGGGTATTATTTCGGGGGAAAGGTCGTAAGGGCCGACCGGCTGATGCACGGCAAGGTCTCCCCCATCCTCCACAAGAACACCGACTTGTTCCGGGGGATGCCGGAGGGCTTTCCGGCGACAAGGTATCATTCGCTCCTTGTGGAGCGTTCGAGTTTACCGGCGGAACTGGAGATCACCGCGGAGACGGCCGAAGGCGAAATAATGGGCTTGCGGCACCGGACGCTTCCGATCTGGGGTGTCCAATTCCATCCCGAGTCGATCGCAACCGAGGGCGGAATGAAGATTCTGCAGAACTTTCTGGAGCTCAACTAGGCCATGCGCTGCCCAAAGTGCACTTCATTGGACGACAAGGTGATCGACTCCCGGATCAGCCGGGAGGGGAACACGATCCGGCGGAGGAGGGAGTGCATGGAGTGCGGCCACCGGTACACGACAACAGAGAGCTTTGTGCGGGACGACATGGTCGTCATCAAGCGGGACGGCAGGCGGGAGGAGTTTGACCGGGAGAAGCTCATCCGGGCCGTAAGGGCGGCCTGCCACAAGCGGCCGATCGAAATGGAGCAGATCACAATGCTGGTCGAGGATGTCATCGACGTCGTGGAGGCCAGGTTCGAGAGGGAGATTCCCTCAAGGGCGATAGGCGAAGGCGTGATGCAGCGGCTGCGCAACGTGGACCAGGTCGCGTACGTGCGGTTTGCGAGCGTCTACAAGGAGTTCCGGGACGCATCGAGCTTCGTGCACGAGGTCAGCGCTCTAACCAAGATCAAGCCAACCCGGAGGTAAGGTGAAGCCAAACGGCGCACCCTCCCGCGACGAGCTGCGGCGGCTGCATTTCATCAACGCCCTGTTTTCGCAGGTGACAGGGCACGACCTCTATCTTGCCCACCAGATCAAGGCGGGGATCGCCTTCAGCCTGGGCGAACTGGAAAGCCAGGCGGCCGAGCATCCGGAATTCGGGGCGAAGTTCGATGCGGCCTTTGCCGCAGCGGCGGGCAGGCTCCTCGAGAAGTTTTGCTCCCAAAGCCCCGGCCATGGCTTTTTCCACTGGGATGCGGCGCGGACCCTGCATTCGGCGACGCCCCTTTTTGCCCGGGCGGAATTGATGACCGGGCTCAAGCACCTGGCGGCCTACCGGGAGTCGACCCTGCTCGTCACCAATCTGAGGCCGGCGGTCCTGCCGCCCGACCGGAAGGCCACCCAGAAGCGGAAGCGGGAATACGACGAAATCGTGAGCTTTGTCCGGGAACTTGCGGCGGCGAGGACAACGCGTCACGCCACTCTGCAGATCATCTTCCTATAGGCGGAGGAGCGGACCCCTTTTATCCCAATGAGCAAGACCCTATTCCAGCGGATCATCGATCGGGAGATTCCCGCGAAGATCGAGTATGAGGACGAGCAGTGCATCGTGATTCACGATATCCAGCCGCAGGCGCCGGTGCATGTCCTCATCATTCCGAAAAAGCCGATAGCGCGGTTGAGCGAGGCCTCGGAGGGAGACAAGGCGGTCCTGGGTCATCTCATGACGACGGCTGCGGCCGTTGCCAGGAAGCTCAATCTCGCGAACGGATACAGGCTCGTGATCAACAATGGCCCGGATGCCTGCGAGAGCGTCCCCCATCTGCACGTCCACCTGCTCGCCAAGCGCCAGATGGGGTGGCCGCCAGGATAGGCGGCCTTCAATTTCGGAGGTTTTTGACTCCTTGGGTGGTCGATGCATTCTTGATGCATGGCCTACCCGAATTTAACCGTCACACGGGACGTCGCCAGAAGGCTCGGCGCCATGCGCGGAGCCGGGGAAGCATCGATGTTTCGGCCTTCTAAACGTAACTCAGCCGCCTGATCTGTGGCGTCTTTGCGAAGTCAGTATCGTCGGTGACAAGCGTCAGCCCGAATCGGAGTGCGATGGCGGCTTGCCACGTGTCGTTTTCCCCGAGACGCAGGCCCTTCGCCGATTGCTCACGGTCAATCCGCGAGGCAAGAAGAGCGATATCGCGGCCCACGGCGACCATTCTGAAACGACGGAGAAAGCGTCTGGCCTCCCTTTCGTTTCGGATTCCGGCAGCGTATTCACTGGCCGAAATCGGGGAGATGACCATGGGAAGGGTTTTGTTGGCTTTAATGAACCGCTTTGCCGGTCCGTCCGCGCCATCCTTGCGGCGCAGTTCGTCGTGGAGGTCTATCAGGAAACTGGAGTCGAGGAGCAGCATCAGGCACGAGCCTTCCGCTGGGCATGCAGTTTTCGCGAGGTCTCCAACTCCTCGGCGGTCACGCTGGTCTTGCCGCGGCCAAACTCGGACTCGAGAAGGTCGAGCGCCTCACCGAGCGTGTCCGCAGGTTCGTCCCAGGATGCGCGTCGCACGACTTCGGTGAAGGATTCGCGAGGAGAGCGTTTGGCTTTCTTGAGGATCTTGTATGCGTCCTCCGAAAGAGAGATCGTCTTGAAGCTCATGCACAGATCTATACACAGATAAGGTCTCGGAGCAAGACTCCGCAAGGCGGCTCGTGCGCCGTTGCGCCTGCGTGTGCTCATGCGACCACTCCCTCGTAGGAGCCGTCCAGGCGCTTGGACACGAGTCGCTTCAGTTCGAGCATCATCAAGCCCGCAGCAAGCGTTGGGGAAGCCAGACCGGAGCGCTCGCTGATCGCGTCCTGGGTCAGGATTCCGCCCTCGAGGCAGCCGAGAATCAGCTGTTCCTCTTCCGTGAGGTTGGTGGGCGTCTTCTGTCGGGCCTCTTCGGTCTTCGCTGGAGGGGGCGTTTTGCGGAATCCCTTCAGGTAGCTCAGTTCCGACAGGATATCGTCCACCCCGGTGAGAAGGACCGCCCCGTCACGGATCAGCCGGTGGCATCCGGCGCTCGTCGACTGATCGATCCGGCCGGGAACCGCGAATACAGTCCGGCCCTGGTCGGCGGCGAGCCGGGCGGTGATCATTGCCCCTCCATCGACGTCGCTTTCGACGACGACCGCTGCTTCGGAAAGGCCCGAAACGATCCTATTGCGCATCGGGAAGGTCTGCCGGTCGGGCCCGCGGCCAAAGGGAAACTCGGAGAGGACGGCACCGGACTCCACGATACGCCCGAATAGGCCTTCGTTTTCCGGGGGATACACCGTGTCTATGCCGGAGCCGAGGACGGCCACTGTCCGGCCGCCGGCTGCCAGGGCGCCCTCATGGGCTGCCGTGTCGATTCCGCGGGCCAGGCCGCTGACAACGCAAAAGCCGAGACGGACAAGTTCGGAGCTGAGGCGCCCGGCGATGCTGAACCCGTACTGCGTCGTCCGGCGGCTGCCGATGACGGCGATGCACGTATCCTTCAAGGCGTAGGCTCCCTTTTTGTAGAGACCCATCGGAGGGTCATGGATTTCGCGCAGGAGCCGGGGATACGCTTCGTCCTCTCGGATGATGAAGCTTGCACCGCTTGAGGCCAGGTTTCGCTCCTCCCCGGCCAGATCGATTGTCGCGCGCCACTCGGAGACGGCGCGGGCCGCCGAAGGGCGGATTCCCTCGACCGAGGCGAGACGCCGCATCGGAGCCTGGAGGATCGTCCGCGGACTGCCGAATGCGGCCAAGAGCCGGTTCAGGGCCAATGGGCCGATACCCGGCAGTGCGTTTAGAATCAGATAGGCCTGTCGATCGGTGAGCTTCGTAGCCCTTGACTATAGCTCATTGCGAAGGACGGCCGGCAGGTGGTCGATGAGTTCGGTCACCCGAACGGCTGTCTGACCCTGGGCCCTTGCGAGCGAATCGGCGGCAAGCCCGTGCCAAACGGCCCCCTGGCAGGCGGCAACGACCGGATCCGCAGGCGATTGGGCAAGGAGGCCGCCGATCAGGCCGGCAAGGATGTCACCGCTTCCGCCGCGGGCCAGGATCGGGCCGCCAAAGAAATTGTAATAGGAGGGCGATGTGGGGGAAGCGATGCAGGTGACCGGGCCCTTGAGGACGACGGTCGCGCCGGTCTCGGTGCGGAAGGACCTGAAGTCGGCGCCACGGGCGATCCGGGCGAATTCACCGATGTGGGGGGTGAGAATCCGAGGCACACGGGTGTCGCGGACGAGATCCGGCTGCAGGGCGTCGGCGTCGAGGACGAGCGGCATCGGGGCCGTCTTGACGATCTGCTCGAGGATTTCGTGGGTTGAGGGGTCGTGGCCGAGACCGGGGCCTGCAAGGAGGGCCGATGCGCGGCCCCAGCGCTGAGTCAGGAGCGGCAGGCCCACGGGGGTCAGGCCCGGAGCCGAACCCTGGGGCCAGCCGACCCACATGGCCTCGGGGGCCTGGGCGGCATAGGACGGAACGAGAGACTCGGGGACGAAGGCGGTAACGAGCCCCACCCCGCTTCTAAGGGCGGAAAGGACCGACATGAGGACGGCGCCGGGGTAGCTGTGGGAGCCGCCGATAATAAAGAGGTGGCCGTAGTCGCGCTTGTCGGTCTGGGAGGACCTGAATCGACGGAGGGGGGCGAGGATCCGGGGGATCAGGACCCGGTCGCCCTCGTGTTTCTCGGACGTTCCCGCGGCGGGATGGGTATCCGGCAGGATGGCGGCGGAGACCGTCCTCTCCTCCTCGGACTCGAAGAAGCCAATGTCGAGGTAGCGCAGGCGCCCTGCGTTCGCGCAGGTGAGGAGCTGCGACTTCACGATCCCGGTCGCGTAGGTGAAGTCGGCCTGGAATGCGCCGGATTCGTTGAGCCCGCTCGGCAGGTCCACTGCGGCGCGGAAGCGGACATTCAGGGCGTTTGCCTGGCGAAGGACGGATGCGGTCTCCTCGGACAGGGGCGGGCGGAACTGATAGCCGAAGACTCCGTCCAGGCTCAGGTCGTAGCATCGGTTCTGCTCAAAGAAGGCCTTGAGGCTCGAGGCGCGGACGCCGGAGCGGGGTTTCACGCGGTCGCTGGCGGATTCCACCAGCTCGCGCCAGGCCCGCTGCGCGAGGGGACGGAGGGTTCGCTCGCCGAAAGTGAAGACGACGTCGGCGGTCGCCTGGGGGAGCTTCCCGAGGATATCGCGGGCTGCGATCAATGCATCCCCTGCATTGTGTCCCTTGCCGGCGAGAACGAGGAGGCGGGGAGACCTGGAAAATCCGCCGATCTCCTCGGAGTCGCGAAGGACTGCGGCGGCGACTGATTTTCCGGCGTCCCGCATCGCGTTCCATTCCGCCGTGTCGTTTCCCGCGAACAGGTCCTTTTCAAAAAGGCCCGCCTCTTCCGAGGTCAGGACGGGATGGCTCGCGGCGTTCATCGCTGGAAAGTGGAATCAGGGTGGCTTCTGGGATGATGGCCTTTTCATCGAATCCTGCAAGACGCGCCAGTCCGCCTCGTTCTTCTCCCCCAGCCATTCGGCGCGCTGGTCAACCGTCTCCGTGAATCGAATAGGGGCGTCCGCTGTCACGCCATGGGTCAGGACGGGGTGAGTGAGCTGGGGGATCGACCGGAAATAGCAGCCTTCGGATGTGCGCAACACTTCAAAACAATCAGAAAAGCTATCGGACTCGGTGTTCCAAAGGGCGACTTCGGTAACGTCATGGTCCCAAACGGCGTACTGGGAGTAGGCGTCAAAGACCGCCTCGATTGTCGAAATCCGCGGGGGAGAGAGCGGTATCCTGCGGGGGGAAGGCTCGGGCGGGGTCCGGACCGGAGCGACGGGAGCCGGCGGCTCGTTTTCGTGGTGCGGAAGGGCGAGAATAAAGAGGGCCCCGAGGACAAAGCCGACCATGGCCCAGGACGGGGTCTGCGAAGGCTTGTCGGAAGGCGGCTGGGGAACGGGGGATTCCTCTTCCATGGGAATACCCTTTACTGGGTTCGTATCAGGGCTGCAACGGCCATTGCGACCGTTTCCGTATGGGAAAGGCTGACGAGGACGCGGGTCGCCCCGAGCTGGCGAAGGAGGGCATCCCCTTTCTCGTCCAGGCGGACGAGGGGTTCATCGCGAAGGCCGTGATGGATCGAGGCCGACTTCCAGCCGAGTTCGGCGCCGATTCCCGTGGTGAAGCACTTGGAAACAGCCTCCTTGGCGGCAAAGCGGGCGGCCAAATGGGGATACGGGTGGGCCTTGCCGAAACAGTAGGCCCTCTCCTCGTCCGTGAAGACGCGGGCAAGGAAGCGCTCTCCCTGGCGCTCGCAAACCCCCTTCACCCGGGCAACCTCGATCACATCGCAGCCGAGGCCGAGGAGAACACCGCCGGGAGGCAGGGTGAACGTCATGGATTCATCCGCGCCTTCATCTCGCGGACGGCTTCGGGAAAGCCCGTGTAAAGCGCCCGGCTGACGATGCTGTGGCCGATGTTCAATTCGTGGAGATGGGGAAGCGTGCGGACCTCGGAAATATTGACGTAGCTGATCCCGTGGCCGGCGTTGACCGTGAGGCCGAGATTGTGAGCCTGGACGGCGCCGAGGCGAAGGCGCTGGAATTCCGCGGCGCGGCGGGAGCCATGGAAGGCGTTCGCGTAGGCGCCCGTGTGCAGCTCGATCCAGGGAGCGCCAAGCTTTGCTGAGAGATCGATCTGGGCCTCGTCGGCGTCGATGAAGAGGCTCGTCTTGATGCCGGTGGAATTCATGGCCTGGATGCAGGCCTGGACCCGGTCGCGGTTCGCCTTCACGTCCAGCCCGCCCTCGGTCGTCACTTCCTCGCGGTTTTCCGGGACGATGCATACGGAGTCGGGCCGGAGCTTGACGGCAAAGTCGACCATCGCCTGGGTGCAGCTCATCTCGAGGTTGAGCCGGGTCGCCAGCTCATCCCTCAGGCGCCAGACGTCGCGCTCCTGGATGTGTCGCAGGTCCCCGCGCAGGTGGACGGTGATCCCGTCGGCCCCTGCCCGCTCGGCCTCGATAGCCAGGGCCACGGGGTCGGGTTCAACGGCGCCGCCGGACGGCGCCGCGTTGCGATAGCGGGCCTGCCGGAGCGTGGCGCAATGGTCGATATTGACTCCGAGCAGGATCACGTCCGCTTTGCGATCGGCACGTAGTCGCGCTTTTGCGGCCCGACGTAGATCTGTCGCGGACGGTAGATGCGCCCCTTTGTATTGGAGGCGACTTCCTTCCAGTTGGCGATCCAGCCCGGGGTGCGACCGATGGCAAAAATGACGGTGAACATGTTCGTCGGAATTCCGAGGGCCCGCATGATGAGGCCGCTGTAGAAATCGACGTTCGGGTAGAGCTTCCGCGAAATGAAGTAGTCGTCCTTGAGCGCCGTCTCGTCGAGCTTCTTGGCGATGTCGAGCAGCGGGTCGTTGATCCCGAGTTTTTCGAGGAGCTGGTCGCAGGCCTTGCCGATGATCTTGGCCCGCGGATCAAAGTTGCGGTACACCGCATGGCCGAATCCCATCAGCCGGTTGCTCTTGTTTCCGGACTTGGCGGCCTCGATGAAGCGCGTGCCGTCGTCGCCCTCGTCGTGGATGGCCTGGAGCATCTGAACGACGGCGCTGTTGGCCCCCCCGTGCAGGGGACCGGACAGGGCGCAGATTCCGGCCGACACGGAGGTGAAGAGGTTGGCGGCGCTCGATGCGACCATCCGGACGGTGGATGTGGAGCAGTTCTGCTCGTGGTCGGCGTGGAGGAGGAGCAGGAGATTGAGGGCGCGGGCAACCTCCGGGACGGTCGCGTACTCCTTGTAGGGCTCCGTGAACATCATGTGCAGGAAGTTGTCGCAGTACGGAAGGTCCTTCGGGAACACGTACGGCATGCCGTTCGTGTAGCGATAGATCATGGCGCCGATCGTGCGGACCTTGGACAGCGCCATCACCGCCGCGAGGTCGAAGCTGGCCATGTCCTTGGAGAAATCGTTCTGGGCCAGATGCGGGTAGTGCGCCGCGAGCGAGGCCATGATCGAGGTCAGCATCGCCATCGGCGGGGAATCCTTCGGGTAGCCCTCGAAGATTCTCTGGATCTGCGTTCCAATCGCCGAATGCTGCCGGAGGCGCTCGCCAAAATCCTTCCTCTGCTTGATGTTTGGCAGTTCGCCGTAGATGATCAGGTACGCCGTCTCGATGAAATTGCTGTGCTCGGCCAGCTGCTCGATCGGATAGCCGCGGGTGCGCAGGATGCCCTTTTCGCCGTCGAGGTAGGTGATTGCGCTCTCACACGAGCCCGTGTTTCCGTAGCCCTGGTCGTAGCAGATATACCCTGTGTCTGCGCGCAACTTGCGCGTGTCCACGGCCAGTTCCCCTTCGGTTCCGACCATCACCGGAAGAGGAATTTCCTTGTCGTCCAGCTTGATAGAAGCGGTGTGAGGCATACTGAAAGAGCAGCGAAGCGAATTCCGTGCTAGTTGCAAAACAAGATTGGCGAAACCGCTTCTAAGAGCCAGCAGAGATCGCGATTGCGACGAAATTCCGGTAGACTTGGAGCCCCTTCGCCTGGCTCTTTTCCGGGTGGAATTGGGTGGCGAAGGCACGGCCCCGGGCGATGGCCGCGGTGAACGGGCCGCCGTAGTCGCAGTCGGCGAGGACAAGCCCGGGGTCTGTCGGCTCGCAATAGTAGCTGTGGACGAAGTAAAAGGCGTCGTCGTCGGTGAGCCCCGCCGCCAGCGGAGAGCCGGAAACCCGGAAAGAGAGGGTATTCCAGCCCATGTGGGGGATCTTGAATTCGGCGGGGCGGCGGAACTTGACGACCTTGCCTGGGTAGATCCCGAGGCCGGTCACGTCGCCCTCTTCCGAGTGCTCAAAGAGGGCCTGCATCCCGAGGCAGACGCCGAGGAAGGGCCGGTCCTCGGAGATCCATTCCCGGACCGTCTCGCCAAGCCCGCTCGCCCGAAGCGAGCCGACGCAATCGCGGAGAGCCCCCACTCCAGGAAGGACAAGAGCCTGTGCCGACGGGGGAATTTCCGAGGGCTTCCGCACGACCAGGGGAGCGGCGCCCACGGCCTCCAGGGCCTTGGTCACGCTCCGGAGGTTGCAGATGCCGGTGTCGATTACGGCGATTTCGGGAGGGCCGTTGCGCCGCGTCACAGCTTGCCCTTGGTGGACGGCAGGTCGCCGGCCGCCCTGGGGTCGATCTGGGTGGCCACGTCCATCGCGCGCGAGAGGCACTTGAAGATCGCCTCGGCCACGTGGTGCGGCTCCTCCCCGTAGACCAGCTGGACGTGCAGGTTGGCCCCGAGGGCGTTGCTGAAGGCGCGGCAGAATTCCTTCACCAGGATGAGATTGAAGTCCCGGACAAACATCGAGGGCGCAACGACGTTGTACACGAGCAGGGGCCGGCCGCCGATGTCGACCGCGATCCGGGCGAGCGCCTCGTCCATGGGAAGAATGAAAAATCCGTACCGGCGGACGCCGAGCTTTTCGCCGAGCGCCTCCTTGAATGCGGAACCCAGCACAAGACCCACGTCCTCGACCGTGTGGTGGTAGTCAACCTCGACGTCGCCCTTCGCCTTCACGGTCAGGTCAAACAGCCCGTGCTTCGCGAAAAGCGTCAGCATGTGGTCGAAGAACGCCACCCCGGTGTCGATCTGGGCCTTCCCGCGTCCATCGAGCGCGAGAGTGATCGATATGTTGGTCTCCGCCGTGCGGCGGGCGACCGTCGCGGTGCGCCGGTTGATCACTTTTGCCATACGTCAAGGGATTGGTTGAGGACGCTCATCTCGTCGTCAGTGCCGACGCTGACGCGGAGGAATGGGGCGGTCAAGGCGTGGCTTGGGAAGAGGCGGACGAGGACTTTGCGCGAATGGAGGAACTCGTAGGCCGAGCGGGCGACGGCCGGTCCGGATTCGCCCAGGGCGTTCCTGGGCTCGACGAAGAGAAAATTGGACTGCGAGTGGTAGGTGAACCATCCCCGGGCCTTTGTCCACTCGTTGTAGATCCGGTCGCGCGTGGCCTTCACCTTGCGGATAACGCCCGTATAGTAAGCGATATCCGATAGGGCAGCGAGGGCCGCCGCCTGGGAAAGGCGGCTCACGTTGTAGCTGTCCCGGATGCGATCGAGCCATCCGATCACCTCGGGTGCGGCGAGCGCGTAGCCGACCCGGATTCCAGCCAGGGAAAAGGCCTTTGAAAGGGTCCTGAGGACAACGAGGTTGGGGTATCGTTTGAGCAGGGGGATCGCATCCTCATCGGCGAAGGGAGCGTACGCCTCGTCGACGACAAGAAGGCCCTGGAAGGATTTCAGCAGGGCCTCAATCTCCGAGGTCCGAAATCCGACACCGGTAGGGGCGTTGGGAGAGGTCAGGAAAAAGGCACGGGCTGCGGAGCCGGCGATCCTTTCGATGGGCAGGCGGATCTCCCGATCGAACTCAATTGCCAAAGGCGCTCCGTCCTGGATCGAGATCAGAACGGGGTAAAGGGAATAGCTTGGCAGGGTGAAGCCGGCAGGAGCCTTTCCATCGCAGCAGCACCGGACAAGCAGGTTCAAAAGTTCGTCCGAACCGTTTCCGATGCATATGTTTTCCGGCGCTAGGCCGTGCAGCGCCGCCACCGCCGCGCGCAGGGGGGCGCTCGTCGGGTTTGGGTAGAGCCTGAGCGAGCCCCCATCCTCCCCTATTTCCCGGCGAAGCGCTTCCGCCACCTTGGGGCTCGGAGGATACGGGCACTCGTTCGTGTTGAGCTTCACCCATCCCTTCTCGCCCGGCTGCATCCCGGGTGTGTAGGCCGCCAGCCCCGGCACGTGAGCCAGTGCCAGTTTCGAGATATCAAATTCCGAGGGCATCCATGTATCCTACCAGAGCCATCCAGCTGGGCGCAATCCATCGATAGCGAAGTCAACACGTGATCCGAACGGGCCCACTCCGCTCGGATCACACCCGGCGCCAGGCCAGCGTGTCGCCCTCGGGAACCTCACGCCAGGAATAGCCTGATTGGCGCAGGAGCGAATAGGCGTCGGATTTCTCGGCCGCGCCCAGGTGCTGGTGCTCGAACAGGATCAGGGTCGGGCGAACCGAGTTCAGGTCGAACTGCCTGAGGATGCGGAAGTCGTGTCCCTCGGTGTCGATGACGAGGAGGTCGATCCGGCTCAGCGCGTGGCGGGCGAGGAGCGTCTTCACGCTGATCACCGGCACACGCTCCTCGACAACGAGGGAGTCGATTTCGGGAATGGCACCCCGATGCTTGAGGAGGACGGACTGGTCGAAGCTCGCGAGCTGCTGGTACCACCCGGGCGCCCCGGGCGAATCGGCAATCCTGAATATCCGCGCCTCACCGTCGGTTTCGCCGATGGCGCTGCGCTCGATGTGGATGTTCTCGCGCATGGCGTGTCGTTTGGCGAGGCTCGCGGCCAGGTGCGGGATCGGCTCGACGAGGACGCCCGACCACTGGGTCCGGTCGAACCACGCTGCAAGCGGGTCTCCTGACACACCGTCGTTCGCGCCGATCTGCAGGACGGCCGCATGCGGAAATGTCCGGGCAAAAAGCTCGAGGACGCGGTCGCACTCGGGCCGGGCAAAGGAGGCGCCGCGCTCCAGGCGGATTTCGGAAAGAAGGAGTTCCAGGCCGCAATTCCAGTGGACCCGCGGCGAGGTCGAGCCGCGGCACCGCCTGCGGGCAAACGCCGCCCGGACCAAAAGGAGGCGCCGGCGCCAGCCATGCACCGGCTCCGGGTGCGGGGAAAGCGGCTTGGCCGCGTCGCGTTCGAGTCCGCCGACCAGGACCGAAAAGCCAAGGGCGGACTCCCTGACATCGGCCTCAATCGCTGTTCCGCGAAAGCCGACGACGGAGGAATGGCCCGGATAGGCGGCCTGCACATCGGGCCGCGGAATCAATTTGAGGTCCCTGGTTGTCTGTCCGATCAGCCGAACGCGGCTGATCGGGGATCTTGCGGCAACCCAGCCGAGAACCTCGACGGGCTTTCCGCCCGGCTGCTCCCGGGGCAAGTCGAGGTAGAAGATGAAGTCGTCCGCGGCTTGCATGTCTGGATTGAGTACCTGGCCAATGTAAGCGGAAAGACCCCAGGCCTCCAGTATTGAATAGAATTCAATACTGGAGGCCTGAGGTCTTTTTAGCGGCGAAGCCGAAGCTCCGCCGAGCGGCCGTGCGCGTCGAGGCGCTCCATTGCGGAAAATGCGGCGACTGTCGGTGCCGCGCGGCGCAGGCTCGGGCGGTCGTAGCGGATGAGGCTTGTGCGGCGGAGAAAGTCGGCGGCACGCAGGCCGCCAAAGTACCGTCCGGCGCGGGCCGTTGGCAGTACGTGGCTCGGGCCCGCGACAAAGTCCCCGAGGACGGTGGGCGTTTCATTGCCGATCAGGATCGCACCGGCAGTCGTGATCCGGCGGGCAAGGGTGATCGCGGAAGAGCGTCTCACCATGAGTTCCAGGTGCTCGGGGGCCACATAATTGGCGAGGCTCACCATGTCGCCGATCGAGCGGGCCTGGACCGCAAGGAAACCGTCCGAGAGAACCCGGCGGATCCTGCCCGCCCGGGTGAGCGAGGCGAGCTGGGAGTCGATTGCCTTGGCGATTGACTCGATCACGCGGGCGGAGGTCGAGACGAGGTAGATCTTCTCCCGGCCGGAGCCGTGCTCGGCCTGGGCCAGGAGATCGGCGGCCGCCCAATCCGCGGGAGCGGAGGCGTCGGCAATCACCATGACTTCGCTCGGTCCCGGCAGGGAATCGACGCCGACCGTGCCGAAGACCTGGCGCTTGGCCTCGCAGACGTAGGCATTGCCGGGCCCGAATATCTTGTCCACGGCGGGAATCGTCTCCGTTCCGAACGCCATTGCCCCGATGGCCTGAACGCCTCCGACCCGGTAGACCTCCGAGACGCCCGCGTAATGGAGCGCTGCGAGAAGGCCCGGGGCGATCCCGCCTCCGTTCTTTGAGGGCGTGAATGCGGCGATCTCGGGGCAGCCGGCGATCTTGGCCAGGACTGCCGTCATGAGGACTGTCGAGACCAGGGGGACTTCTCCTCCGGGGACATACAGGCCGACGCGGCGGATCGGATCAAATTTCTCGCCGGCCCAGGCGCCGTGCCGATTGCGCATCTGCCACCCCCGGGGCAGGCCGCGCCGGTTGAAGGCCTCGATGTCCGAGCGGGCCGAAAGGATGGCCTTCCTGTCGGAGGAGGAGATCTTTCGGGCGGCGGAGGCGAGCTCCTTCAAGGGGACGCGGAAATCCCGCGGGCGCAGGCGGGCTCCGTCGAACTTGAGGGCGCAGGCGGCGACGGCCCGGTCCCCCTTTTTTCGCACATCCTCGAGGATTGAGGCCACGGAGGCGGCGAGCCGTTCCGGCGCGGCGGAGCCAAGGCAGAATCTGGCGAGCTTTTTGGCAAAGCCCCTCTCGCCGTAGCGGATCAGGCGCATGCGGCGCCCTAGTGCGCTGCCGGCAGCGCCACGGTTGGCGTCGCTGCGGGCGCAGCCGCGGGCGCGGCCTCCTGCGCTGCCGCCGAGGTGGCCCCCGACAGGGGCGGAATGGCAAAGAGGCTCGTGGGGAAGCTCTCGTTCACCATCACCTTGTCAAAAGTGTAGGTCTTTTTCGAAGGGGTGCCGTTCAGGTTTTCCGACACCTCGATCACCTTTGGAAACCGGATGCCGCCCGCCATGATCTCGCCCTGCTCGCGGATTTGCGTGCCGCTTTCGGATTCCGTATAGACCAGACGGCCGGTGGCCGGGTCGAAATGCCGGATGTAGACAAAATTCGGGGCATAGATGAACGACACCTTTTCGGTCGTCTTTCCGTCGGCGGTGGCCAGGCCCCGGTCCTCGATCTGCCCGCCCGCTCGCAGGACTCCGCGATAGAACCAGAGGTTTTCCAGGACATCGACGCGAAGCGTCCTCACCTGGTCCCCGCCGAGTATCGTCAGGCGCCAGGGCTTGTTCTTGTAGTCGATCTCAGTCTGGTTCGCCGTGGTATCCTGCGACTGCTGCGAGGCATCGTAACCGTCGAGCGACGTGTGGATGATGCGGTCCTTCTGGTAGATCGTGATGCTTTCCTGGTAGGGCTTCTGAAAGATGATCTCGACCGAGATCTGCGCCGGCTTCCCCGAGGCGTCCGTGGTCGTCAGGTTGCCAGTCATGCGAACCGACGTCACCGCGTCGAGGGTCGATTCGGATCCCAGATAGGCGCGGGCCTTCGCGATGATGGCCGGCTCGTCGGCTCGGGCGAATGGGCAAAGGGCGACAATCGTGACAAAGAGGCAGGCCGTCAGGGTCTTCATTGAGGTGGGAGGATAGGACGTCGCAGGTTGGGTTTCAAGCGGATGAGACGCGCCCTGGAAGCGGGAAAGGGCCGGCGGCCCGATCCGCCCGCAAGGGCAGTTTGTTGTCATTATTGTACATAACGCCATTTATCCTTGAACAGGAAATAAGCCGCGCCCGCTCGGGCGACGGCTTGATTCTCCGTTCAAAGCCAAAGACGTCGTGTTTAGTCAATCCCGTAGCTCGTTAGGTTCCAATAGCATTCTTCATAGTGTCCCGATCGTAACGCAAGGACCCGGCCTTCGGGGCCTCACTCCCACTCGATCGTGGCCGGGGGCTTCGAGCTGACGTCGAGGACGACGCGGGAGACGCTGCGGACCTCGTTCGTGATGCGGCTGGAGATCCGCTGCACGAGTGCGTGGGGCAATCGGGTCCAGTCCGCGGTCATGGCATCGATGCTGTCGACGATTCGCAGCGATATGACGTAGGCGTAGTTGCGCTCGTCGCCGACGACCCCCACCGACTTGACCGGGAGGAAAACGCAGAACGACTGCCAGACCTTCCAGTACCATCCTGTCTTGAGCATCTCGTCCTGGAGAATCGCGTCGGCCCGGCGAAGGATCTCGAGCCTTTCGGGGGTTATCTCGCCGAGGACGCGAACGCCCAGGCCAGGGCCCGGGAAGGGCTGGCGCCAGACGACTTCGCGCGGGAGCCCGAGTTCCTCCCCCACCCGCCGGACCTCGTCCTTGAATAGCTCCCTCAGGGGCTCGAGGAGCTTGAGCTTCATCCGGGCGGGCAGCCCGCCCACGTTGTGGTGGGACTTGATGAGGGCGGCCGGATTGTCGCCGATCGCCACGCTTTCGATGACGTCCGGGTAGAGGGTGCCCTGGGCGAGGAAGCGGGCGTGGCCGATCGAGCGGAGGGATTTCTCGAAGACTTCGACGAAGGTGCGGCCGATGATCTTTCGCTTCTTTTCAGGATCGTTGACCCCCCGAAGGCGGGAGAGGAAGGTCTTCGAGGCGTCGACGACGCGCACGTCGATGTGAAAATGTTTCCGATAGAGCGTTGCCACGGCCTCGCGCTCCCCCAGCCGAAGAAGGCCGTTGTCGACGAAGACGCAGGTGAGCTGGCGGCCGACGGCCTTGTGGATGAGCGCGGCTGCGACGGAGGAATCGACGCCGCCGGAAAGGCCGAGGATCACGCGGGAGTCGCCGACCGTGGCGCGGATGTTCTCGATCGAATGCGCGATGAAGTCGCGCATGGTCCAGTCCTGTTTCGCGCGGCACACGCCGGCCAGGAAATTGCGGAGGATTTCAACGCCGTGCTCGGTGTGGAACACCTCGGGATGGAACTGGATCGCGTGGAAGCGGCGCTTGGCGTCCTCAAAGGCCGCGTAGGGGGAGTTCTCGGTCGTTCCGATTGCGGAAAACCCGCGGGGCAGGCGCGTGACCTTGTCGCCGTGGGAGTTCCAGACCTTGAAGCGCCGCGGAAGGTCCGCAAAGAGCCTTCCAGGCTTCCGGATCGATAGGACCCCCTGCCCGTACTCCCGATGGTCGCTGCGTGCGACAACGCCGCCGAGCATGCGGCCCATGAGCTGGAGGCCGTAGCAGATGCCGAGGACCGGGACGCCGAGTTCGAAGATCGCGGGATCCGGCATCGGCGCATTCCTTGCGAAGACCGAACTCGGACCGCCGGAAAGGATGATTCCGATCACGCCGTCCCTGCGCAGTTCCTCAGCGGGCGTTCCAAAGCGATAGATCTTCGAATACACGCGGCACTCGCGGACCCGGCGGGCGATGACTTGCGTGTACTGTGAGCCGAAGTCGAGGACGGCTATCGTTTGGGCCATATAACTTCAGAGCGAAAGCGGGGGTGTCCGGCAAGCGCTAAACATGATGTCCTTGGCTTCGAACGGAAAATCGAGCCGTCGCCCAAGCGGGCGCGGCTCATTTCCTAAACACGACGTCTTTGGCTTCGAACGGAAAATCGAGCCGTCGCCCGAGCGGACGCGGCTCATTTCCCTTTCAGGGAAAAATGGCGTTGTGTCTAATTTCATCTTCACATCGCTCAGAATCTCAGGCGGGTGTTCTCGTGGCCGCAGCGGGGGCAGCGGCAGAGTTCCGAGGCGCCCGGGGCTGTGTACAGCCGGCCGCAGCGGATGCAGTGGAAGGTGATCTTGCGCCGCTCGCGCTCGAAGCTCTCGTGATCGCGGCGGTCGTAGTACAGCCACAGGCCGATGAAGGCCAGTCCGACCACGGAGCAGAAGATGGCGCCTGCTGTCCGAAGCTCGAACATGGACGGATTCCTGCGCACCCCCGGCCGCCGGGGACGTGCGCCCGCCGGCGTCCGGATGAGGAAGCTAGGTCTTGGCTTCGCCCTCGGGCTTGGCCGGGGCTTCCGTCGCTGCCGGGGCTCCGGGCGCGGCGCCCGTCTCCGCCCCGCCTTGCGGGGCTTCGCCGTGGCCTGCGGCGGCCTCACCGGCTGCGACCTTGTCCGAAGTAGCCTCGGCGGAGGCTTCCGCCTTCGCCTTGCCGGCCTTCCTGCCCTTCGCGGGACGGCGGCCCTTGCTCTTCGTGTAGCCCGTGTCCTCGGCCTTGACGAATTCGATCAGGGCCATCTCGGCCGCATCGCTGATGCGCTGGGGTCCGAGCTTGTAGATCCGGGTGTAGCCGCCGCTGCGGTTGACGAATTCCTTGTACTTCTCGTTGAAGAGAAGGGTCACGGCATCCTCGTCGCGGACGTCCTGGAGGGCCAGGCGCCGGAGGTGGAGTGCGTCCTTCTTGTCGGTCTTCCCCGCCGCCTTCTTGGCCTTCGTGATGATCTTTTCGATGAAGGGACGGAGGGCCTTGGCCTTGCTCAGCGTCGTTTGGATGCGACCGTGGGTGATGAGGCCGGTCGCAAGGTTGGAAAGCATCGCGCGGCGGTGCTCGCGCGTGACGCCCATTGAGGCGTGATGTTTATTGTGGCGCATGGGTTTGTTTGTCTAGTCGGCTCCCGATCGGCAATCCGGTCGCAGCGCAGAGAGCGGCGCGGACGGCGCGAGAGCCAATAATCGAAAAGTTCTTTATGCCTTGTGTTCGGTGCGGAGGAGCGTCTTCGGTTTCGGTCAGACACACAGCGCCGGATGAGCCGCGCCCAGCGAAGGGCGCCGGCTCCGTCCGGCCGCCGAAGGTCTAGGCCTCTTTCTTCGTGTCCAGGAGACGCTCGTCGAACTTCATTCCGAGGGACAGGCCCAGGGCCTCGAGCTTCTCCTTGATCTCATTGAGGGACTTCTTGCCGAAATTGCGGTACTTGAGCATCTCCTGCTCGGTCTTCATCGCCAGTTCGCCGAC
>CAZSEH010000056.1:0-23839 GCA_964605835.1 uncultured Opitutaceae bacterium | reverse complement strand
CGGCGGCGGCGGGCGCGGCATGCGGATCGCGCACAACGACGTGTCATTCGCAAAGGAATACCACGTCGCCCGCGCGGAAGCCGAGAAGACATTCCTGAACGGCGCGGTCTATCTCGAAAAATACATCGAGCAGCCGCGCCACATCGAGTTCCAGATCCTGGGCGATAGCCACGGCAAGATCATCCACCTCGGCGAACGCGACTGTTCGGTCCAGCGAAGGCACCAGAAGCTGATCGAGGAGTCCCCCTCCCCTTTCTTGACGGCCGACCTGCGCAAGAAGATGGGCAAGGCCGCCATCCGGGCCGCCGAGGCGGCGGAGTACGAGAACGCCGGCACGATCGAGTTCCTGGTCGATCCGAAAGGACGGTTCTACTTCATCGAGATGAACACGCGGATCCAGGTCGAACACCCAGTGACGGAGGAAGTGACGGGGATCGACCTGATCAAGCAGCAGATCAGCGTCGCCAATGGCGACAAGCTCGAGTTCGACCAGGGCGACATCAAATGGGAGAAGCATGCGATCGAATGCCGCATCAATGCGGAGGATCCGGCCCGCAACTTCGCCCCATGTCCCGGCACGATCGGCCTTTACTATTCCCCCGGCGGCCCCGGCGTCCGGGTCGACAGCCATATTTACAGCGGCTACACGATACCGCCCTATTACGACTCGATGATCGGAAAGCTCATTTGCTCCGGCAAGACGCGCAAGGAGGCCCTTGAACGCACGTACCGGGCCCTCAGTGAATTTCTGGTCCGCGGCATAAAGACGACAATTCCCCTCCACAAGGCGATCATGGCCGACCCTGTCTTCATCGAAGGGAAGGCTACGACTTCCTACATGGAGGAATTCCTCGGCCGGACAACACCGGATCTGTTCTCGTAAGCTGCGCACCCTGCCGCCACGGGATCGAGGCTGTCAGGAGGTGGCGCAAGTCCCCGGGTCCGAACATTCCGGTTCGCCGGAGGTGCTCCCCGAGATCCCGGAGGCCCTCCCCGCAGCGCGTCTCGATTTCCCGGATCGGACACCGCAGGGCGTTGCGAAGGTGGCCGTAGTCGCGGCGGTTTGGCCGCAGGGCCGCCGGTGCTGCAGCCGCTTCGACGCTCATCGAGAAATAGCCCGTGCCCCGGGGGTAGTCGACCAGGCCGCACCAGAGGCGCGAAAGGGCGAACTCGCCCCCGTTATCCGGTGCGTCGCCGAGCATGAATTCCCCGAGCAGGGCGAGCGTTCGCTGCAGATTGGCCGCCACCCCGGTAGCCGCAAGGAGCGCCTGGTCGCACGGCGCCGGGGCCGAGCTTGCAACTTCTCCGAACGCCAGGCAGGCGCGCCCCATCGCGTCATCGACGTCGGCGGCGACCGTTTCCGCCAATTCGGAACGGCTCCGCTTCCGCATGGTCCAGCGTTCCAGGAGCGGCTCCAGAAGCTCCGTCGTCAGCGAAAGGTTGAATGGCCGCCCGCGGACGCAAAGCGATGGAAAGGCCTCCAGCGGATCTCCCCGCATCTCGGGCGCAAAGGTGGCGGTCCCGGCAAAGTCGGGGCCGTTGAGTTCGTACGAATCGCGGTTCATCGGCCCCATGGTACGCCCCAAACCCCGCGCAATCCATGGACCAAAAGTGGTCATCCGGCCTGGGGTGTGCCGGCGGCCCCGCACCGGCGGTCCCATCGTTCCCCTTCGCCGCGTTCATGGGCGAGATTTTCCAGGAGTTCGCGGTAGTACTCGCGCACCCGCTCGCGGACGGCGGCGACGCCATCGGGCCTTTTCGTGCAGAAGTGATACTCCGCCCTCCCGCGCACGATCTTCGATGACCGGCCCATCCGGCCCTTGTTGAAGGCGATGATGTCGCCCACGTTGAGGTGGGCGAAGTCCTCGGCGCGATACCGTTCCTTGTCGGCGCAGCGCACCTGGTGGCGCACGCGCACTTCGCGGCCGGAGCCGAGGGCTTCCATCACCCCGCCGAAATTCAGATTGTGATCGGCGCTGACCTCCTCGCGCGTCACGGTGCCGCAGATTTCGGCGGCGCGCCGGCACGTTTCCGGGTCGGTCTGCTGGAGCCAGAACTGGATCCCGAAGGCCGATATGAAGACATTGGCCGCATCGCGGCCGAGCACCTCCACAATCCAGGCGTAGCTTTGGGTCGCGCACAGGTTCACCACGTTGTTTGAACGGGAAAGATTCATGAAATACGGGTCCCCGGCGGTCGAGGATCCGGATATCACGTACTTGTGGCACTCGTCCGCGAAATAGAGCGCAAGCCGTGCTGCGTTGAGGTCGGGCCGGCCTGTCCGGGAGAGCATCGTGCTTTGGAAATCCAGCTTGCATGCGCTCCCCAGGAGGCGGCCGAGCTGCTCGTAGCGGTCGCCCGGAACAAGGCCGATGATCTTTCCCGACTGGAGGATGTCCTCGAATGAAAATGTCGAAGCCTGGCAAAACGTCTCCGCGAGATCCGGGTCCTGGAGAAACACATCGAAGGCTCCGGAGATCGTGGACTTGATGACATTGGCCGTCTTGCCGTCGGCGACCATCCTTTGCCACTCGTTCCGGAAGTACGCCGCCAGATCCTCGAGCGGCGCTATCTCCCGCCGCTCGATGGCCTGCCTATCGTGCTCGGGAAGGCCCGCCGCGGCGTTTCTCGAATCCTCTATCCGGCCTGCGAGGGCGCAAAGGGCCGACTCAAGCCGGTCATCCCGGGTCGCAAGCCGCACGATGTCGATGGCCGTGCATGGAGAGGCTTCGACCGCGCGGTGAAGTGTGATGCAGGCGCCTATCAGCTTGCGGCCCTGCTCGTAAAAATAGTCGTTCTCGCCATGGCCCTGCCCGCCCCGGGACATCGCCGCAATCTTCGTAATCCGCTCGGCGGCCTCGGCCGGCGGAAGCCTCGGATCGATCAGGTTGTAATGGACTCCGCTGTCGACGTGGGCGACTCCGTCGATGCGGAGGAATTTCGGCGGTGCAGCCCATTCCTGCCTTCCGTCGGCGCCGGCCTGCGGCACGACCCTGTCCCGGCCGACGGTGTGGCTGATCCGAAGGAGCCTCCGTCCCCGCCAACGCCAGCCCAGGAACCGCGGCCTTGACGATCCGAGCGGCATGCTGATCTCCGAAAGCTGCGCCATCACCGCCTCAAAGTCCGCCTTCGACTCAAACACGTCCCCGCTCACCTGCCGCCCGGCCCGGGGGTGCCCCGGGGGATACGCGATTCTCGGCAGCAGCGCGGACGCATCCGATCCGCCGGCCCCGCCTCGGCCCGAGAGGAACCAGCGGCACCCCGCCTCGTCGCGGTAGCGGACAACCGGGATCCGGCTGCACGGGGAGATGATCACAACATCCCTCGAAACACAGCGGCCCGCCTCGTGGGCCAGGTAGATGCAGCCGTCCACAAGGTCTCCCTTCACCTCGGGTATGAAGGCGCCCAGCTTCTGGAAAGGGTTTGTTGAGCATTCGCCGTCGGTTTCCTCGTTGTAGGCGGCCAGAAGCTGCGCAACGGCGGGCATCAGCACGCCTGCGGTTTTCGACGAGCCGGTCACACCCGTCACCAGGACGGAGGTGCACAGGTCATCCAGGCTTGCCGGCATTCCCGCGATCGTGAAACCGCGTTTCCTTCGCCCCCGGCCCGTCTGCCACCGCCGGATGCCGCGCACCGGGCCTGCGGACGCCCACTCGTCCGCGTACGGATCAAAGGCCCGCGGAAAGCAGATCTGGAGGCACCGCGCCTGGAACATGCCCGCGCCAAGGCACGCGGCCCCGATCATCGTCCACTCGAGAATCCGCAGACCCCGCCAGCCAAACCCAGCCGCGTCAACCGCATCGGCCAGGAGCGGGGCGGCTCGAACCGCATCCTCAACGCCGGGAACAAGGAAAAGGCCGCTGACCAGGAACAGGACGCTGAAGCCCATGCAGGCGACGGGAGACTCGATCGGCATGCGCCGCGCGAGAGCGACCACCGCAAAACGCCAAAAGGCGGCCAATGGACGGAAGGGTCTCATGAACGGGGCTCGCCTTCGATAGTAGCAAGCGTTTCCGCCCTGCTACTATTGGCCCCGCCTCGCCCGCCATGGCCCTGCATCCACCCGTCCTCGCCCGCCCCCGCGAGTTGTGGCGCGGGCGGGCCCCGGGATGGAGGGATGAATTTGACGCGCGTGTGGTTGGGGAAATCCGCAGCCGGCTGCGAAGCGGAGACCCCTGCCTTCCGAGGAGCGCCCTGGGCGTCCTGCCCTACCGCCCCGACCTGTTCCGCCGCATAGGGCCGGCGGCCCTGGGCCACCCGGCCCTCCGGTCGGTCCTGTTCGCCAATCCTCCCTGCGCCCTCACCCTCATCACTTCGTTTTATAACGAAACAGCGCCCGCTCTCGAACCGAGCCTCGCCGGGTGCGGAGAATCCGTTTGCACGCTTCTCAACTGGGCTTCGCTCAGGGGCCAGAAGCTGCTTCAACCCGAAAGCTTTTACCGTCGCGCCCTCGTCACGGACGGATACTGGGGCCTCAGGCACGCGCAGCGCACCGGAAACGGAAGCCTGCTGTCGGATGTCAAGGCATGGTGCGGGGACGAAAGGCGCAACTACGCCAGCGCGGCAGCGCTTTTCCTCATCCGCAATCCATCCGAGCGGCCGGCCCGTTACCGCGACGTGGTCCTGTCCAATCCATTCTATGCCTACATTTCCCTGCCCCATCTGGCCAACCGGGGTCTTTCCGTTTCTCCCGACGATGTTGGCGCGCAGCCCAAATGGGCCTGGCACCTTGCCCAAAGCACACTCGTAAGGCAGCCCGACGCGTTCATGGAGAAAGCGGTCCGGGATCCCGGCTGGACCGTCGAACTCGCCGCGGCCCGCGGATGGCTTTCGGACCCGGCCGGGTTGCGGAAAGCCGCGTCGCTGCTCAATGAAGCCGACCCGGATCACCCCTTGCGGGAGCCGTCCTCGCTCTTCCTCGACTCTCTCGAGCGCCCCCGCCCGCTTGCGCCGCCCCGAACCGGCGTCAGGCCTCCTGTTCCCTCCATTCTTTCGTCCGGCCAGGATGCGGAAGCCCGGGCGCTCTCCGCACTGCACGCCGCCAAGAACACGGAGGTCTGGCGTCCGTCGCGCCAGCAGGTCGACAGCCCGGCCTTTCGCGCGATCGTGGGCCGGCCGCTCTACACCGTCCGGGGGATCGCCCGGGGGACAATCGTGGACAGCGTCGCGGACGGTCTCGCCGAGATAAAGTCGGGTTCGAGCATCCTCAACTCCACCTACCAGCTGCGCCTGCAAACCTACCGTTCCGTCATCGAGGAGCGGCCGCTGCGCATTTACACGAGCCGCCCGATCGACATCGATTTCGGCCAATGGCTCGATCCCTGGGGTGTGAAGATCGAACCCCTGCCGGGGCACGGCCCCTGAAACCCTCCCCAACCATGGATCCGTCAGCCCATTCGCACGCTCCCTTGCCGATTCCGTCCGGCGCCCTCCCGGATGCCGAGACCGACGAACGCATCTATCTGGTCAAGAACGTCCCTTTGCTGCGCGCCACGCAACAAATCCTGCTCCTGTCCGCAAAGGCCGCCCTCTTGCACAAACAGCTCATCCTGATGACGCCGGCCGCCTGCCGCCTCGACAAAACCCTGGAGGAACTGATGCGGAGCCGCCCGGGAATCATCCACCGCGAGGACCTGCGATGAGCCTTTATCTGTGCGTGTTTGTCTCCGGCGCGGAAGCCGGCGGCGTCGATGCCGGTTCGTACTCCGATTTCAACCGCCTGCGGCAGTACATCGCCCTGCACCTCGAAAATGGGATGCCCGGATCCCGCTATCCGAGCCTAATCCTCCATTCCGATTGCGAGGGAGAGTGGCGCACGGAGGATTGCGCAGCCCTCCGCGACGAGCTTGCACTTGCCATCGAGGCCATGAGGGAGCGGCCGGCCCCGGGCTTCCCTCCGGGCTGGCAGGCCTCGCTCGCGCAAACGCTCCGCCTGGCACCGCGCAACGCCCTTGAAAGCTTCATCGATGTGGACGGCGAACCGCTCCTCTTGCGTCTTCTTGGCCTGGCGGAGACCGCCCTTTTGGCCGGCGAACCGATCCTTTTCCAGTAGAGGCGGCCCCCCTGCTATTATCCCCAAACCATGCGGTTCACCGGATCGACCCTGCGAAAGAGAGCCCTGCGCCGGCGAAGCCGCAATCCATGGGCGGTTGCCATCCTCGCATCCACGGCGCTCGCCTGCACGCCGGCGCCGGCGACCGGCGCGCCCGGAGGGAACGCACTCGAAACGCTCAATCATTTCCTCTCCGAGTCCGCGGCGTCGACACCTGCCTATCGAGCGGACTTGCAGCGCAACGCCGATCCGGCACATGTCCCCGATGGCCGGCTGTCCGGCTTCAGTCCCCTGATCGGGCCGTTCACCTATCGCCCGAAAACCTACGCCGAACTGACCCCGCCCGAGCGCGTCGAACTGCTGCGGGACGGGCGATTCCACGACTATCTCCTCAGGAGGGGCCGCCCATTCCAAATCAACCCGGAGGATATGCTCAAACCCCAGCCCATTGTCGTCCAGCTGAACGCGCCATGAGCCAGCCCGACGATTCCGCGATCCCAATCGATCCGCAACGGCTGCAGGAAGTCCTGCGGATCGTCCATGAGCAGGTGGCCGCCGCCCTTTGGCTTTCGGCGGGGATGGTCCTGGCCGTCGGCGCCATCGCCTGCATCGCGTTCGGCTGGCGGCGGACGGCTTTGGCATTCGGCTTCATGTACTCCGTCAGCCTGTGCTTTGTGCACAACGGCCACGCCCAGGTCCTCGGTCCGGCAGGCTGCGCGCTCGCCTCGACCGGCCTTCTTTGGCCGCGGAAAGGTTCCCGCCATGATCCATCTGCTCCCCGGTAGCCCGGACGAAATCTTCGTTTCCGAGCTGAGGGAGGCCGGCATCCTGACACCGGACGTGATGGAGCGCATCGACTCCTCCCTCAACCGGCCCGAACACTGCCTGCTCGACGAATTCCTGCTGGCCGGCGCCGGCTTCATAAAGACAAACGATTGGCTTTCCTGGCTGATACGCCGACACGGATGCCATCGGTTCGGCCGGGTCGCCTGGTCCGGGGACGCCTGCGCCTGGATCAGCGAGGGCCTTCCCGCCGACGGCAACCTGCCCTATCGCCGGTGCGCGGACGGCCGCGTCATGGTCGCCGTCCTGCGCCCCGACAGGCTGCCGGCGACATACGAGAGACTGAGGGATTCGCGGCCGCTCTGGGCCGCCGCCACCCTGAATGAAATCCTCGACCTCAAGAACGCGTGGAACGGCTTCCACCGCACAATTTAGGCACGATCCTTGACTCTTCAAAATTTTGCATCCTATTTGCGCGAAACTCGACGCGACGGATCCTCCCCATGGCTCTTCGCAACCCGAACGGGCTCGAGTCAAGTCAAACCCCAATACCCCCATGGCAGAAGTCAGCATCGTCCAGCAGAAGGATACGACCGCCAACCCCGCACCGCTCGGCCTGCTCGCGTTCGGCATGACCACCGTCCTGCTGAATCTCCACAATGCCGGCTTTTACGAGTTGAACAGCATGATCCTGGCGATGGGTATCTGCTACGGCGGTCTCGCCCAGGTCATCGCCGGAATCATGGAATGGAAGAAGAACAACACTTTCGGAACGACGGCGTTTGTATCCTACGGATTCTTCTGGCTGTCGCTCGTGGCCCTGGTGCTCCTGCCGAAGACCACGACCGGCGTCGCCCCGACTGTGCCGGGCGCGCTTGGATACTACCTGATCGTCTGGGGGATCTTCACCTCCGTCATGTTTTACGGAACGCTGCGCCTCAATCGCGCCCTCCAGCTTGTATTTGGAACCCTGGTCATCCTTTTCTTCGTCCTCGCCGGCGCCGAGTTCTCCGGAAATACCGCCCTGGCCCATTTCGGCGGCTACGAGGGAATCGTCTGCGGCCTGCTCGCAATGTACACGGGCCTCGCCCTGGTGATCAACGAAGTGTACGGCGCCGTCGTCCTTCCAATCGGACCGGTCGCAAAGTAGGTTGGCGGAGGAGGAGGGATTGGCTCGCTTCGCTCGGGGCTTCGCCCTCGACCTTCGGTCGACCCATCTCCGCTTCGCTCCGTCGAACCCCGGGGGTTCTCATCCCTCCTTCAGATCTTCCAGGGCATGAATGCCTAATGTATCAAAATCGTGCGGCGTCGTTTCAGATGGCGGAGGAGGAGGGATTCGAACCCCCGGTGAGCTTGCGCCCACGTCTGATTTCAAGTCAGGTGCCTTTAACCACTCAGCCACTCCTCCGTGGACTGACTGCCGTTCAAGTCACGGTGTGTCGGTATTAAGGCAAGGTCAACCGCGGATGAGCCGGACTGAAGTCATAGGCGCCTCGCCAAAAGGATTTCAAAAAGGGCCGCAGTTTGATATCGTCCGCGGCTCTGACCGTGAACTCGCAAAAAAGATGGGGGGTGTTTCCGCTTGTCGCCGTGCTGGCGCTGGCCGGATGCGCGCGCCGCGACCAGGCGCCTCAGCCCGCCGGGAAGCAGGTCTTGCGCATAAGCCAGCGCAATGAACCCGCCGATCTCGACCCGGCGATTGCCTCGCTGCCGGACGAGTTTTTCATCATTCGAGCCTTGAGCGAAGGCCTGGTGATTCCCGCGCCGGACGGGGAGGCCGTCCTTCCGGCCTCGGCCGCGCGGTGGGATGTCTCGCCCGATCACCTGTCATACATCTTTCATCTTCGTTTCGACGAACGCTGGTCAAACGGCGAGCCGGTGACTGCGGACGATTTTCTCGAATCGTACCGCCGGGCCCTGAGCCCCGGCACCGCGGCTCCGAAGGCCGCGCTTTTCTTCCCCGTCAAGAATGCGCGCGAGTTTCTTTCGGGCAGTCTCGACGATTTCAGATCCGTCGGGCTCAAGGCGCCGAATCCCCACACCCTCGTCGTCACCCTCGCCCGGCCGATGCTACCCTCGGAGTTCCTGCTGTACGCCGCGAGCGGGCCTTGGATTCCCGTCAATCCCAGGACGGTTTCCCGGCTTGGGAGGCGATGGACCCGGCCCGGCAATTTCGTGGGCAATGGCGCCTACATCCTCACCGAATGGCTGCCCAACCAGCGCATCACAGTGGCGCCGAATCCGCTCTACCGCGGGGCCGCCCAGATCCGGCTCGCGGCGATTCAGTTCGTGCGGTTCGACGACGAGGACGGCGAGGAGCGCGCCTATCGCGCCGGCCAGGTCGATGTGACGATGAAGGTTCCCACCGAGCGCATCGAGACCTACGCACGCGAAAGGCCCGCGGAGCTCCATCGTGCACCGCTCGCGGAGACCCGCTACCTGTCATTCAACACGAGCCGCCCGGCCCTGAAGGATCCGCGCATTCGCCGGGCCCTCTCCCTGGCCCTCGATCGCAGGAGGATCGTCAACAACGTGCTTCGCGGCGGACAGGAACCGGCCGGTCAGCTGATTCCCGCCGCCATTTCGGCGGGTGCTCCGGGGAACAGCCCTTTCCAGATGCCCGAGCACAATCCGGCCGAGGCGCGGCGGCTTCTCGCCGCGGCAGGCTACCCGGAGGGCCGCAATTTTCCGCGTCTTGAGCTGGCGGGCTGGTCGAGCACCCCCGTACTCGAGGCGATCCAGGCCATGTGGAAGAAGGAACTCGGAATCGATGCGGCGATCGTCATCCGGGAGGCCCGCGCCCACGTCGCGGCGCTTCGCCTCGGAGAATATGACGTGGGCTTCATCACCCTGATACCGGATGTCGCCAACCCGATCTCGATTCTGGAAGACTTCACAACGGGTTCGCCGAACAATTACCCGCAATGGTCGGATGCGGTATTCGACGGCCTGGTTTCCCAGGCGGCGGCCGCAAGCGACCCCGCGGAAATCAAACGGCTGCTGCGCGCGGCGGAATCGCGCCTCCTCATCGAGGCCCCGCTGGCGCCCGTTTATTTCAACTCGAAGAACTGGGTGATGGGCACCTACGTCCATGGCTGGCATGAAGACGCCCTGTGGACCCGCTACTATGTGGACCTGTGGATGGACGGGACGGGAGCCCCGGCCGAATCAAAGGGGCGCTGATCCGCGCGGGAGATGACGGGCGGCCGCTCCCCAATCCGGCCGAACCCGGCGCGCGACCCGCCCCGGGATGCATGCCCCAGCTTCTCATTGCCTTCGCGGCCGCGAGGATCGAAAGTCCCGCCATGCGACAGCCCTTATTCGCACTGCTAGCAGCGTTGGCATCGGCCGCGACGGCCCCCGCAGCCGCGCCCGACATTTCGGTGGAAAGGATCCGGCACCACATCGAAATCCTTTCGGCCAGCGACTTTGAAGGCCGGGGGCCAGGCACCCAGGGGGAGGAGAAAACGGTGGCCTACCTGACGGGCTGCGTCCAGGAACTCGCCCTCCTTCCCGGCAATCCCGACGGCACCTTCGTGCAAAAGGTGCCGCTGGTCGGCATAACCTCGAAGACCGAAACGAAGTTTTCGATCGGCGCGCGCACGATCGTTCCCGCATGGATCAATGATTACGTCGCCACTTCGCCCCGGTGGGTCCCGAAGGTGGAGGTGAAGGACAGCGAGATCGTCTTTGCCGGATACGGCGTGGTCGCCCCCGAGTATCGATGGGACGACTTCAAGGGAGAGGACATGCGCGGGAAGACCATCATCGTCCTGGTCAACGACCCTCCCGTCCCGGATCCCCGCGATCCCACCAAGCTCGACGAATCGGTGTTCAAGGGAAAGGCGATGACGTATTACGGCCGGTGGTCCTACAAGTATGAGGAGGCCTCCGCAAAGGGGGCCGCCGCCTGCCTGATCGTGCATGAGACCGGGCCCGCCGGCTATCCCTTCGCGGTCATCGCCGCGAGCCAGGGGCGCGAGAACTTCAATCTCGGAACGCCTTCCGGGGCGCTGGGGCACGTCCCGGTGGAGGGGTGGCTGACCCTGGACGGTGCAAAGGCGCTCTTCACGGCGGCGGGATATGATTTCGCAAAGCTCAAGGCCGCGGCGGTCAGCCGCGATTTCCGGCCGATTCCGCTCGGGGCGAGGGCAAGCTTCACAATTCAAAACGCGGTTCGCGAGGTCGCCTCCCAGAACGTGGTGGCCAGGCTCGAAGGATCCGATCCCGTCCGCCGGGACGAGTACGTGATCTACTCCGCGCATTGGGACCACCTCGGCCGGGACCCGCGCATCAAGCCGGACCCCGTCTTTCACGGCGCCCTCGACAACGCCTCCGGTGTGGCCGCCCTTCTCGAGATCGCCCGCGCCTATTCGGCCCTTCCGGCGGCGGCCCGGCCGAAACGGAGCCTCCTTTTCCTTTTTGTTACCGCCGAGGAAAAGGGGCTTCTCGGTTCGCGTTTCTACGCCCAAAACCCCCTCTATCCCCTGACAAGGACCCTGGCGGACATCAATTTGGACGGCGTCAACGTGCACGGGCTCACATCCGACATGGAAAGCGTCGGCCTCGGCTCGACGACAATCGACGACGTCGCGGCTGAACTCGCCCGTTCGCAGGGCCGGTTCATGGTGGCCGAGCCCAATCCGGAACGGGGCACCTACTACCGGAGCGACCACTTCGAATTCGCAAAGGTCGGCGTCCCCTCCAGCATGATCGCAGGCGGCTGGCACTTTGCGGGGCATCCCGAGCAGTACGGGCATGACTTGATCGACGACTTCGTGACCAACCGCTACCACAAGGTCACCGACACGATCCAGCCCGACTGGACCCTGGAGGGGGCCGTCCAGGACGCCCGGACGCTTTTTGAGATCGGCCGCCGCGTGGCCGACGGCGATCGGTGGCCCGAGTGGAAGCCGGGCAATGAATTCAAGGCCCGCCGGGACGCGATGATGGCGGGCGCCCGGAACTGACGATCCGCAAAAAAACCGGGATCATGTTTCGTTTCATAGGACGCCGCATTCTCGAGACGATTCCCGTGATGCTGATCATCATCACGGGCACATTCTTCATGCAGCGGTTCGTCCCGGGCGGACCCTTTACGGCCGAGAAGGCCGTCACGCCGGAGGTCCTGCGAAACCTGGAGGCCTACTATCACCTGAATGACCCGCTCTGGAAGCAGTACACGGATTATGTCTGGGATTTGTGCCCCAAGCGGTTTCACCCGCTTGCGCTCGCCAACGGCCTCGACCTCAAGGCGGCGTTCGGGATCGATTTCCGGCCGTCGTTCAAGTACCCGAACAGGACCGTCAACGAGATCATCGCCGACAAGCTCCCCGTGTCGCTCGAACTCGGCGGCTGGTCGCTCCTGGTCGCGCTCGGCCTCGGCCTGCCCCTGGGCATCCTCGCCGCGGTCAAGCGAAACACGTGGATCGACTACGTCTGCTCGTCGCTGGCCATGACGGGCATCTGCGTTCCGACCTTTGTCCTCGGGCCCCTGCTTGTCCTCGCCTTCGCGATCCACACAGGCTGGTTCGAAGCCTCGGGCTGGTACAGCCCGATCGACCGTGTGCTGCCCTGCCTGACCCTGGGCAACTTCTACGCCGCCTACATCGCGCGCCTCACGCGCGGCGGAATGATCGAGGTGCTCCACCAGGACTACATCCGGACCGCGCGCGCCAAGGGTGCGAGCGAGGCGCGGATCATCCTTCACCACGCGCTGCGCGGCGGGCTTCTGCCAGTCGTGTCCTTCCTGGGCCCCGCGGTGGCGGGCATCCTCACGGGCTCCTTTGTCATCGAGACGATATTCCAGATCCCCGGCCTTGGCCGGGAATTCGTGAACTCGGCCTTCAATCGCGATTACACGATGGTTCTCGGAACGGTGATCCTGTACGCGGGCCTCATCATTGTCCTGAATCTCGTCGTCGACATCGTCCAGGTCTGGCTCAACCCCAGGCTCAAGTTCGAGTGACCATGGTCTCGCTCTCGCCACGAAACCTGCCGTCGCCCCCGCCCGTCCCAGAGCCGGCCGAGGGCGGACACTCGCTTTGGACCGATGCCTGGCGCCGCCTCCGGAAGAACCGCCTGGCCGTGGCGGGCGGCATCGTCGTCCTCACTCTTTTCCTCCTCTATTTCATCGGACCGTTCTTCTCCCAGCATTACGAGGAGCAGAATCTCGACCTCGGCGCGTCGCCGCCGGGCGCCGCGCACTGGCTCGGGACGGATACGCTGGGGCGCGACCTCTTTGCCCGGCTCCTCTACGGGGGGCAGATTTCCCTCACAGTCGGGCTTATCGCAACGGTTGTGGCGCTCGCCATCGGCGTCACCTACGGGGCGACAGCCGGCTTTTCCGGGGGAAAGACCGACACCGTGATGATGCGCATCGTCGACATCATGTACGCCCTGCCGTTCACGATCTTCGTCATCCTCCTCATGGTCTTCTTTGGGCGGAATATTTTCCTGCTTTTCCTCGCCATAGGCGCCGTGGAATGGCTCACGATGGCGCGGATCGTTCGCGGCCAGGTGCTGTCTGTAAAGCGCATGGAATTCATCGAGGCGGCCCGCACGCTCGGCTTTGGCCGCCGCCGGATCATCTTCCGGCACATAATTCCGAACGTTCTCGGGCCGGTCATAGTCTATACGACCCTGACCATCCCTTCCGTCATGCTTCTGGAGGCCTTCCTGAGCTTCCTCGGCCTGGGCGTGCAGCCGCCCATGAGCTCGCTCGGCGTCCTCATCAAGAACGGCGCCGATTCGATGGAGGAGTACTGGTGGCTCCTCGTGTTCCCGGCCGCGATCTTCTCCCTGACCCTGTTCTCGCTTAATTTTCTCGGCGACGGGCTCCGCGATGCGTTGGATGTCCGGGCATCCAAGGACTGACCCGCATCCTTCCGTCCCCATCCCCGTCCATGCGCCGTTTCTTTCCCTATCTCAGATATCTGCGCAGAGTCCGCGGTGCGCTGATCGTCGGTGTCCTCTGCGGAGTCCTCTACGGCGCCGCCGGCGGCCTGGGGATGCCGCTGATGATAAAATACGTGATTCCCAGGGTCCTCCTGCCCGATCCTCCTCCATCGGGGCACGCGGTCCAGGCGCAGCATCCCGGAGTCGTCGGGTGGTTCAGGACCCATGTCAATCCGGACAGATGGATGGACAGATTGCTGCCCGCCCAACAGCAGGCCACGGCCCCGTCCCCGGAGGCGCCAGCCCCGCAACTCCAAGCCGCGGCGCGACCCCTCCTTTCGTTCTGGCAGGTTTGGGCGATCGCACTTTGGGTGCCGATGATCTTTCTCGTCCGCGGCGTGGCCGGCTACCTGAACACCTACCTGATCCAGTATGCGGGCGTGCATATCCTGGAGGAGATCCGCCTCGACTATTTTCGAAAGCTCCAGTGCCTGCCGCTCGGATTCTTCCAGCGGCTCTCCACGGGCGAACTGATCTCCCGCGGGCTCAACGACACGAACCAGCTGCAGAACACGCTCACCGTCATTTCCAACGACCTGGTCAAGCAGCCCGCCCAGCTGATCAGCACGGTTTTCGCGGTTGTGCTGCTGGCCTATCAGGAGCAGGGCCTCGTCCTTGTCCTCGTCTGCCTTCTGACCGTGCCCCTCGCCGTACTGCCGATCCGCTATGTCGGCAAGAAGATGGTCTCGCGGGCCATTCACCTCCAGGCCCAGGCCGGCACGATCACGAACCGCTTCACGGAAAACCTCTCCGGGGTGAAGGAGGTCCGCGCGTTCGGCCTCGAAAAGATCGAGGTCGACCGTTTCGCGAAACTCAGCCGCTCGCTCGTGCGCGCCCAGATGAAGGTCGTCAAGTACGCCCAGGGCCTGTCCCCCAGCATTGAGATCCTGTCGGCGATCGGGATCTCGATCACCTTCGTCTACGCCTACCGGTTCAACGTCCACAGCGGCAGTTTTCTCGGCATCCTGACCGCCCTTTACCTGAGCTACGATCCGATCAAGAAGCTGGGGGCGATCAACAATGAGATCAAGAGGGGCTCCGCCTCGCTCCAGAGGCTCGAGGAGGTTCTCAACGAGCCCGAGACGATTGTCGACCCGCCCAACCCCGTTCCCGTCGGCAGGCTGCGGGGGGAGATCGCGTTCGAAAACGTGTCTTTTGAGTACAAGACGGCCGAGCTCGTGCTTCGCAACGTGAATGTCCGGATCCCCCGGGGAACGGTGTGCGCCCTGGTGGGTCCCAGCGGCGCAGGCAAGACCACATTTGCGAACCTCGTGCTGCGCTTCTACGACGTCGCCTCCGGCCGGCTGACCGTTGACGGGATCGACGTGCGATCGATGCGCTTTTCCGACCTTCGCCGGAACATCGCGCTCGTCTCGCAGGACCCGGTGCTCTTCAACGAAAGCCTGTATGACAACCTGCTGCTCGGCAGGCCCGGCGCCACGCGGGAGCAGGTGATCGAGGCGGCCAAGAATGCGCACGCCCATGAGTTCATCAGCACATTCCCCGAGGGGTACGAAACGCTTGCGGGCGAGCGCGGATCGCGCCTGTCAGGGGGCCAGAAGCAGCGGATCGCCGTCGCCCGCGCCTTCCTCCGCGACGCCCCCATCCTGATCCTCGACGAGGCGACAAGCGCCCTCGACAGCGAGAGCGAAGCCGCCATTCAGGCGGCCCTCAAGAAGCTCGTCGTTGGCAAGACGGTCATCATCATCGCCCACCGCTTCAGCACGATCCGGGACGCCTCGCTCATCCTCGTGTTTGACAGCGGTGAGATCGTCGCCGCCGGGACGCACGGGGAACTCTACGGGGCGAATGCGCTTTACAGGAGCCTCTATGACGGGCAGCACGCAAAGGCGTCCTGATTGCAAAAACGGGAATCCAGCATGCATTATGCTTCCACTGCCCCCCTTGTCCCCGCATTAATCACCTCTCCCCCCAGCTTCGCGGAACTTTCTAGCCGCTCCGCGAATCACACCTCCCGTTAGGAAAACTGCTGTCTTGGTCGCTGCCAGTTAATGAACTCCTGCCAAAATCTTGTGTCGCCTTCATCGGCGAGGGAGGCCCGCGCATGGGTTGAGCGGCCGGTTCCAAAGATCAGCGTCCTGATTCCCACCTACCAATACGCCCGGTTCCTTCCGGAGGCCATCGAATCGGTCCTCGCGCAGGATTTCGGCGATTTTGAGCTCCTGATAAGCGATGACGGGTCGACGGACGGTTCGGCGGATGTCATCCGCCACTACGCCGCAATGGACCGCCGGATTCGATATTGCTTCCACAAGCGCAACATCGGCATGGTGGCCAATTGGAACTGGTGCCTGCGCGAGGCCAGGGGAACCTACATCAAGTACCTTTTCGGCGACGACTGCCTTCCCTCCCGAAGCGCCCTCGGGCGAATGGCCGGGATGCTCGATGGCGAGCCGCGCGCCGTGATGGCTGTCGCGGCCCGTTCCATACTCGACGCCGATTCATTCGCCGTCGAGGTGTGGGACCACCTGGGCAGGCCGGGCTTTCACAACGGGAACGACACCATCATCCGCTGCATCCAGAAGGACAGGAACCTGATCGGGGAGCCCTCCGCGGTCATGTTCCGGCGGGCAGCCGCGACGCGCGCCTTCGACCCGTCCTTCCGGCAGCTCGTCGACCAGGAAATGTGGTTTCACCTCCTTTCGGAGGGCGGGCTTGTCTACGACCCGGCGCCCCTCTGCGCCTTCCGCCACCACGAGGCGCAGCAGACGGCCGTCAACCGCAAGGACCAGGTGGCCTCCGCCGAGGGTCTTCGGATCGTCTCCCGCTATTTCGGCTATTTTGCGCAGTCGGTCGGAGTCGAGCCATCCTCGCTCGCGATGCGCCGCCGCCTTTTCCGCAGGATCTATTATTCGCGAAAGGACTGCCAGCGGACGCCGCTCATAATCGCCGCGGAGAAGATGCTCCTGGCCGACCTGACCCGCCAGTGGTACTTTGTCTGCTGGCTCCTGCACCGCGCGATGAAGCCGTTCGAGAATTTCCGGCGTTCCTACAAGAAACGCGTGGTGGGTCCGATTTACGACGGGCTCGGGCCCGTCCGCAGCGCCGCGGCGACCGCTTCGATTTCGCGGCGCTCGGCCGCATAGTCGTTTTGCAGCCTTGTCGTCGGCGCCGACCCGGCTTTCACCGATGCAGCAACCCCAAAATGTCCTCATTGTCCGCCGCCGCTACCTGGGGGACATCGTGCTGCTGGGTTCCTTTGTCAGGAATCTGAAGCTTCACTGGCCGGAGGCGCGCGTCCGGGTGCTCGTTGAGCCGGCCTATGCGGGGGTCGTGCCGCTGAATCCCGACTTGGAGCCCGCCCTCATCGCCCCGCGCCGGGCCGTGCAGTGGCCGGCCTTCCTGCTTCACCTCCGGCGCGAGGCATTCACCCACGTCTTCAATTTCGACAACACCGAGCGGACGGCCTTCATCACGCGGGCGACGGGCGCCGCATTCCGCTGCGGCGTCCACCACGGCGGCTACCGGCTGAGGTTCCGCGGGTGCTACACCCACACGATCAACCACCCGAACGACGAGCACGAGTCCCAGCCGATCACCGAGTATTACCTCGGGGCGCTGGCGCCGGCCGGCGTGCCGCTCGCAACGCGGGAGGTGCATCTCACCCCCAGGCAGGCCGATCTGGAGGAAATGAGCCGCCTTGTGGGAGCCGCCGGGCCGGTGCTGCTGGTGCATCCGGGCAGCCGGAGCAGCTTCCGCATCTGGCCGCCGGAGCGCTTCGCCGCCGTTTGCGACCGCGCCCAGGATGAACTGGGCGCACAGGTCGTCCTCGTGGGAGGCCCGGGCGACCGCGAGGTCGTCGAGGAGATCCGGCGGGAGGCCCGCACGCACCTGCTCCATTTGACGGCGCCGCTTTCGGTGCCCCGGTTCGCGGCGCTCGCCCGCCTGGCCTCCGTCGTCCTTTGCCACGACAGCGGTCCGATGCATGTCGCGGCGGCCGTCGGAACGCCGGTCGTGGCACTTTTCGGGTCCCAAAGCACGACGCTTTTCCACCCGGTCGGCGAAGGCCACAGCCTGCTCCAGGCCCCGCTTCCGTGCGCGGATTGCGTGGCGCCCGACCAGTGCGTTCCCGGGGATTCCTACCGCAACTATTGCGTGCGCCGCATCTCAACCGACCAAGTCTACGCCGCCGTCCGCGCCCAGCTCATCCGCGTCTCCCCCGCGAGAGCATGAATGCGCCGCTGCTCACGTTCGCAATCCCCGCCTACCGCCGGCCCGGACTCCTTCGCGAAACCCTCGCAAGCATCGCCGCCCAGACTGCGCCGCCCGAATACGAGGTTGTTGTCGCCGACGACGGCTGCCTTGGGGAGGCGCGCCTCGCGGCCGAGGGGTTCCCCGGCGGACGCTGCCGGTATGTCCCGAACAAGCCGGCGCTCGGCGCCGTTGCGAACTGGAACCGCTGCCTCGAGCTCGCCCGCGGGGACTGGGTAATGATCCTGCACGAGGACGACACCCTGTATCCCTGGTACCTCGAAAGCGTCCTGCCGCGGCTTCGCGAATCACTGGCGGCCGTCTGCACGCGGACCGTGCAGGGACCTTCGCCCCCGGCGCTTCTCCCTCCCCGGGGCAGACCGTCCGTCCTCGCCTATCCGCCACGGTATTTCATCAAGAGCTCGATGAGCCCCTTTCCCGGCGTCCTCTTCCGCCGCGAGCTCGGCCGCCGCCTCGGCGGCTTCTCCGAGGCCTGGGGCCCCCTCGCCGACTATGAATTCTGGTACCGGCTCGCCTGCGCAGGGCCGGTCGAGGTCGTGCGGGTGCGGGCCGCGTTTTATCGAGTCGCCCCCGGCCAGTGGACTGAGCAGAGTTGGCCCCGGATGTTGAGAGAGACCCACCTCCTTCGGCTGCGAATCGCCCGCGAGCAGTTTGGCGGCTCTCCGCGCCTCGGCCGCTGGCTCGCCCGCTTTTTCACCTGCCGCAACGCCCGCTCGTACGCGCGCCGCTTTGCCGAAAGGCCCGCGGCGCTCAGGCGCGCGCTGGAACTCGGCCGCATACCCTTCGCCTCGATTCCGAGCGGCTGGATATGGCAGCTGCTCAAGGCATGCGGGTAGCCACTTGATGCGCGTCACGGTCGCCATTCCAACGTACAATCGCTGCGCGCTGCTGCGCCAGACCCTGGAGGGCATTGCGCGGCAGGACTACCCCGCGGACCGCTTCGAAACCCTCGTCATCGACAACAACTCCAGGGACGACACGGCCCGGGTCGTGACCGAACTTGCGGCGTCCATGCCCGGAGTGCGCCGCCTGCTGGAGACGAAGCAGGGTCTCGACCACGCCCGCAACCGCGCGATCGCCGAGGCGAAGGGCGACATCATCATCTTTGCCGACGACGACATCCTGGTGGAGCCCGACTGGATAGCCCAGATGATCGCGCCATTCATCGGCCATCCCGGGGAGAAGATCGGCGCCGTTGGCGGCGAGGTGATCCCCGTCTTCCCCGACGGCCTCCCGCCGTGGGTGGCCGAATGGCATTCGCCGCTCGGATTCCGAAAGGATGCCGGACCGTTGTCCGACCTTCAGTGCCCCATGGGGGCGAATCTCGCCTTCCCCTGCTGGGTATTCAAGGAGTTCGGGACCTTCCATGCCTCCCTCGACCGGACGGCCGGCAGCTACTTTTCCGGCGGCGACAGCGAGATGATCCGCCGGATTCGCGCCGCCGGCATGGTGGTCTGGTTCGTTCCGGCAGCCGCGGTGCGCCATCAGATGCCGGCATCCCGGACAACCTTCCGCTACGCGGCCAGGCACGCCTTCGATTCGGCCCGCTCGCGCGTGATCGACCGTGCCGGACGGCCCGATGCCACGCGCTACCTTCTCTCCCGCATTGTCGTCAATCTCGCCAAGATTCCCGCCTTCTCGCTGGTCGCGCTCGCTTCCGCCCTGATCGGCCGGTCCGGGAATGCGAAAAAGGCGCTCGTGCGCGCGTGGCGTTCGTGCGGTTATGTCTTTCAGTCCGTTCTATCCCTGGACCATGACACAGGATACCACCCGTAGCCCAGCTAGAGACCCCGCTTCCGCCGAGGACCGCCGGCCGCCGGGTGTCTGCGTCGTCATCGTCGCCAGGAACGAGGCCGCCAATCTTCCCCGCTGCATTCAGAGCGTCAAAGGGTGGACGGTTGAGACAATCGTCGCCTTGAACGACACGACGGACGAAAGCGGCCCAATCGCCGCCGGACTGGGCGCCCGGGTCGTCAGCCTCCCCTGGCGGGGTTTCCGGGACACGAAGAATGCGGCGCTCGAATTCGCATCCCAGCCCTGGGTTCTCTGCCTGGATGCGGATGAGGTGGTGTCGCCGGCCTTGCGGGGCGAGATCACGGCTTTCCTAAGCCGGCCCGACCTGGAGCGCTTCGACGGCGCGCGGTTTCCGCGCAAGGTGTGGTTCATCGACCGCTGGATAACCCACGGCGACTGGTACCCGGACTTCAACCTGCGGCTTTGCCGGCGGGGGCGGGCGCGATGGGGCGGCGATGCCTTTGTCCACGAAAGAATCGTCTGCGATGGACCGGTGGCGACCCTACACGGCGACCTTCACCACTTTTCATTCCCGACCCTCGCAAGCCACGTGGCGAAGATCAACCCGTTCGCCGACCTGTACCTGCGCCAGCAGATGGAAAAGGGCCGCCGGTTCTCCCTCGGCTCCGCCGTGTTCCGCCCTCTCTGGCGTTTTGTCCGGGCCTATTTCCTGCGCCTGGGTTTCCTCGACGGCTATCCGGGCCTTTACATAGCCTGGGCGACCGCGTTCAGTGCGTTCGTCCGCCAAAGCCGCCTCTATGAGGCCGAGCACCGGGTGGATTTGCCATGCCAGACCAACCGCGACCGTTCAGCAGGCTTGCCGAAGAACTGATCGGCGAGTTCCGCCGCGTTCCTTCGCGCGAGCCGAAGAACATGCGCCGGAGGCCGACCCGGGGCCTGGCCGCCGTGGTGGAGGAACTCGCGGTCAAGTACCAGATCGGCCGCCCGTCTCCCGAACAGGCGATCCGTGAACTTTGGCCGGAGCTGGTCGGCGCGGCCCTTGCGTCCCGCTCCAATCCGGCCTGGATCGACCGCGGCAGGCGCCTGGTCGTCAACGTGTCGGACGCCGTTGTTCGCGAGGAACTTTTCTTCAACCGGGCCCTGATCGTCGAACGCGTCAAAAAGGTGCCCGGCTGCTCGGGTGTGACAGAACTGCACATCCGGGCTGGCTAACAAAAATTCTCTTGCGCAAGTTGCGCCCAATTGGGACGATTATCGCTTCCGTAAGTGAAACCCCGCTGGTCGCGGGACTCCACCATGACTGATCCGGCACCCCGCCGGACTGCAACGGTGTCACCGGCTTCGCTCCGACTGAGAGCGCGGCGGGTGGCACGGGGCCTGCAAAGGCACCGACAGTCGTGCAACCCAACCGCATAACCATGCCAACAGTCGTAAAACCCGAAATAATAGCTGAATACAAAACCCACGATAAGGACACCGGCTCGAGCGAAGTCCAGATCGCGCTGCTCACCGCCCGGATCAATCACTTGACCGAGCACCTGCGCACGCATCGCAAGGACTTCCATTCCCGCCGGGGGCTTCTCCAGATGGCCAGCCGCCGTCGAAAGCTGCTCGATTATCTCAAACGGCATAACCTGCCGAAGTATAACGAACTGCTTCAGAAGCTAAGCCTTCGCAAGTAACTCTCTCGTCAAACGGGCGACTCAATCCGCGAGTCGCCCGTTGTCGTTCCGACACTCGACTTCAGACCGGGACATTTCCGTTTGCCGCCAGGCTGGGTTTCGCAGCCAGGGCGCCAAACGGGAATCTCTCGGAGCCGAAGCGAGCTGATGAAACCGGCCCGGCGGAATCGCACAGGGCCGAAGTCAACCGTCAGTCAATCGTTCCATTCCAACGCTGCCGTCCGCAGGAACCGCCTGCTGGCGCTAACGCCTGCCCACCGGCAGGAGCGCGCCATCGAAGACGCAGCGACGCAGTAAACTCACAGCAAAATGAATCAGAAACATACAGTCTCCGTTCCCGAATACGGACTCACCATAGCGACCGGTTCCCTGGCCAAGTTTGCCAACGGGGCCGTCACAATCACGACCGGCGAAACCGTCGTCTTTGTCGCCGCCACCGCAGCCACAACCCTGCGCCCCGGGCAGGACTTCTTCCCGCTAACGGTCGATTACCGCGAAAAATACGCCGCCGCCGGCCGCTTCCCCGGAGGCTATTTCAAGCGCGAAGGCCGCCCCTCCGAGAAGGAGATCCTCACCTCCCGCCTGTGCGACCGCCCCTGCCGCCCCCTCTTTCCGGAGGGCTTCATGTATGAAGTCCAGATCATCGGGCTTCTTCTCTCCGCCGACCAGAGCAACGAGTCGGACATTTCGATGGTGAACGGCGCGAGCGCCGCCCTGGCCCTTTCGGACATCCCGTGGAACGGCCCGATCGCCGCCGTGCGCGTCGGGCAGGTCGAAGGGCAGTTCGTCGTCAACCCGACGATCGAACAGATGTTTTCCTCGACCCTCGACCTCATCTATGTCGGCAACGAGAAGGATATGCTGATGATCGAAGGCTCGGCGGATCAGATCACCGAGGATCGCTTCATCGAGGCCCTGGCCTTCGGCCATCAGGCCATCCAGCCGATCATCAAGGCGATCAAGGACCTTGTCGCCCTCGCCGGAAAGCCGAAGGCCAAGTTTGAACTCGCGGTCGCCAAGCCCGAGGCCCGCGCCATCATCGAGCGCATCGCGACCCCGAAGATCGCCGACGCCATTTTCGGCAAGGAGAAGGCCGTCCGCTCGGCCAACATCAAGGCCCTCAAGGAGGAGGTCAAGGCGGCGCTGACAGCCGAGCTCGGCGCGACGAGCTTCACCGACGCCGACCTGAGCATCGTCTTCGAGGATCTCCAATACAAGGCGTACCGCCGCACCGTGCTCGAGCGCGGCGTGCGTGCGGACGGGCGCGACGCCAAGTCGCTTCGCCCCATTTCGAGCGAAGTCGGCGTCCTGCCCCGAGTCCATGGCTCCGCCGTCTTTGCGCGCGGCGACACACAGGCCCTTGTCATCACGACCCTCGGACCGACAAAGGAGGCCCAGGACATGGACGGCCTCACCGGCGGCTCGACCTCCAAGTCATTCATCCTCCACTACAACATGCCGCCCTTCACGGTCGGCGAGACCGGCCGGTTCATAGGCCCGGGCCGCCGCGAGATCGGCCACGGGGCGCTCGCCGAGCGCTCGCTCGTCCCCGTCCTCCCCCCCGAGGACGCCTTCCCCTACTCGATCCGGGTGACCTCCGAGGTCATGGCCTCCAACGGCTCGACCTCGATGGCGTCGGTCTGCGGCGGCTGCCTCTCCCTCATGGACGCCGGAGTCCCGATCGTCGCCCCGGTCGCTGGCATTTCCTGCGGCCTGATGACCGAGAACGCGGCCGACGGCTCGATTTCAAAATGGGTCACGATCACCGACATCCTCGGCGAGGAAGACCACTTCGGCGACATGGACTTCAAGCTGGCCGGCACCACCCAGGGGATCACCGGCTTCCAGCTCGACCTCAAGATCAACGGCCTGCCCTTTGAAATCGCCAAGGCCGCGATCCACCAGGCGCATGAGGCCCGCGTCGAGATCCTGAAGAAGATGCTCGCCTCGCTGCCCGCCCCGCGGTCCAGCCTCTCGAAGTACGCCCCCCGCATCCAGACGATCCAGATCGACCCGGAGAAGATCGGGCTGCTCATCGGCCCCGGCGGCAAGACGATCCGCCGCATCACCGAGACGACCGGAGCGCAGATCGACATCGCCGAGGACGACTCGGGCAAGGTCTACATCTACTCAAACAACGCGGACGCGATGAACCGGGCCGTCCAGGAGATCGACTCCCTCTGCGGCGGCGGCTCCCAGATCGAGGTCGGCAAGCTGTACCAGGGCCGCATCACCGGCATCAAGGAATTCGGCTGCTTCGTCGAGTGCATGTCCGGCAAGGAAGGTCTCTGCCACGTCTCCGAGCTTGCGGACTTCCGGGTCCGCCGCACCGAGGACGTCGTCAAGATGGGCGAGATGATCTGGGTCAAGTGCATCG
>CAZSEH010000055.1:1422-23861 GCA_964605835.1 uncultured Opitutaceae bacterium | reverse complement strand
TCCTGCACGTGACGCCGCACCCGGCCCTCTTTCTTGTGCAAACCGAGCCAGATGCAGAGGCGCAGGAGGCGGGCTGAGGTCGTTGGAATGATGACGAAATCCGCTTCCGCCTTCGAAAAGACCGCATTCACCTTGGGCACCCCGCCGATTATTGCGGTACGAACGGCATACGCCCGAAGTTCGAATCCGGAAATGTCTCTCGTCCACAACGCATTTTCGAATTGCTTCGGCTTGGACGTTATCACCTGAAAATCCCAGTCGGAATGTGCGTCTGCGCGCCACAATTCGTCCGTGTCCGGACGTTCGCGGGAGCCGATGAGCACGAGGCCGCTGATTGCCTGGTTCTGGTCGGCCCATCGCGCCATCGCCTCGCCGAAGTCCGGTTGCTTGCTCATCGGTCTACAATTACCCCTT
Source organism: uncultured Opitutaceae bacterium (assembly GCA_964605835.1). Classification (GTDB taxonomy): domain Bacteria; phylum Verrucomicrobiota; class Verrucomicrobiia; order Opitutales; family Opitutaceae; genus Palsa-1447. The sequence goes on along the minus strand of CAZSEH010000055.1, from coordinate 23,447 downwards.
TGTCACGGGCTTCGCTCAGTTCGCCGCGCCCGATCGTTTGCGAACTTGGATTTCACAGGCTGCGAAGCGAGATCAGAATCTCGGTGCCTTCGAGGCCCGGTCCTGCATGGATCTCACCGCGGTGCAGGCGGATGATTTCCTTGGCCAGGAACACCCCCAGCCTGCCCTGATTCGGAACGGCATCCTCGGTCGGTTCGGGAAGGATGCCTTCCAACTCCAGGTGCTTCCCTTTTATGGACAGGAGCGCCGTCGTGCTCGATCCACTCCCTGATGAACGCAGCTGGAGCTGAAGCTCGCGCGTGCCGTTCGGTGAGCGGTTTTCCGCTATCGTCTCGATCAACGCACGCAAGCCAAGCTTAACCAGATCCCTCGCAATTCGAAGATTCACCGGGTCCGGACCGACCTCCACGCGCAATCCGAGCGAGGCTCCCAGGCTTTGCACCAGGTCCCTCAGGTCGACCTCCGCGGCATCGACTTCATAGAGGGTTTGCATGAGACCCAGCTGCTGATTGAGCGCTTCCAGGCGCATCACGTCGGTTCTCGTCATTTCGACGAGCGGTTCGGGAGGCGGCTTCTCGCGTCCAAACTGTCTCAGCGTCGTAAGGGAAACCAGCGCATTGCCGATCTCGTGGCTGAGGGTAAGCGTGATTTCATGGATAAGGCTCCGCCGTCCCTGCCGTTCCCGCTCCGCCGCATCGTGCAGCTCGGTACTGGCCTCCTCCCAGTACCCCCAGACCCCTCCCGTCTCGGCAATCATGCCCGCACCCGCCCTGAACGGCTGGCCATCCGCCGGCGCAATTCGGCACACCTCCCGCGTCTGGCGGACCCGCCCGATCAGTTCACGAACAACCAATGGAACATGGCGGGGAACATCCTCGGTCGGACCCAGGATGATAGTACTTGGAAGGTATTTCGCGCCGAGCATCGTCTGATCCGCCAGCGAGTTCAGCCGTCGCAGCAGCGTCACTTTGGCCAGGCAGTGCCGGAGCAATCGCGCAAAAAGGACAGCGCGAACCCGGTCGCCTTCGTTGTACGGCCGTCCGTCATCTCTCACGCCAAGTGCGATAAGGCCGAGCAGCCGCCCGTTGTCGTGCACCGGGACCAGCATCCGGGCCCCCCATAGCGCGAGACGGTTCCGAACGGCCAGTTCGGCAACAGGATCGGCCCTGCTTTCCCAAACCGCCCCATCCACGACCATCGGATGGTTCTCAAAATAGGCCACCAGGGGATCGTTCTGCGGGAAAAACGAGGTGCCCCGGTCCGCTCTAAACCCATCGGCATCGCGAAGGAAGAAGACGGCATGCGACGCATGCAGCACGTGGCGGGACGCCCGGCGGAATTCGCCCACAAGCCGATCCCGCGTGTCGATGTTCTCAACTGCCGCTTCCAGAAAATCCCAGAATTCCACCGAGTCCGCAGCCAGCGGCGACTGCACATCGGTACGCGTTGTCTCCCGGTTCCGGTCCCGCTCCGAAAGCAGATCGATCATCGACTGCTTCTCGGCGACTTCCTCGACCAACGGAAGGATTTCCCGAAGCCGCACGGCGCTCTCTTCAAATGAAAGATACGCCTTCGCGCGCTGGGTCAGCTTGGCCTGCTCAAAGGGCAGGCTTCGCGGTTCTCCCACGAAAATCGTGGGACAGCGCAGCAGGGCTGCCGGAAGCATCGTTTCCGCGGAAGCATCGAGAACCACGACGGCAGCCACGCCGTGAAGCGCTCCTATTGGGAACTCCTGCGGCCCAAGACGGACAACCATTCGGCCCGGGGCAAGCTGGAGTTCCCACGCGTCCGCCAGTTTCTGATCAGCGGTTGCTAGGACGACAAGGGTTGGCATGGAATCGATACCCGAAAGGTTGCGCCTTGGCCGGCGACCGGGGGGTCGACCGAAATGCTGGCGTCAAGGCTTGCCATGATATCCCGGCAAATCGCCAAACCAAGTCCGAATCCAGAAGACTTCGACGACTGAAACGGCTGGAAAAGGCGCGCGTGCATCGCAGGATCGATGCCCGGCCCGTTGTCCGCTATCATCGTTTCCACAGCCCCCGGTTTGTTCTGAGTGCTGATCTTGATCCATCGCTCGCCCTCCTGCGATTCCAACGCCTGAATGGCGTTGAGGCAAAGGTTTAGAACAACCTGCTTAACCGCGGATGGATCGCTGAAAACCTCGTCGGGAAAGGCCTCAAAATCGGCAAGCACTTTGACACTCTTGTCCGTGGCCTTCGGAGCCACGAGTTCGAGGCTGGTTCGAAGCACGGCGTGCAGCCCCATAGCCTGAGGCAGATAGGCCCTGGGAGAGGCCAATTCCAGCAACTGCTCCGTGAGTCGGTCGATGCGGTTGACCTCATCGGACATCAGCCGAAAGAACTTATCCCTAAACACTGGGTCCTGGTGGCGGCTCGGGAGGAGCTGCACGATGGTCTTTATAGAAACGAGCGGGTTGCGGATCTCGTGCGCAAGGCTCGCACCGAGAAGGCCCACGGTGGCGAGCTGCTCCGAATGTTGCGCTTTCGCGACAAGGTTCGCCCTTTCAAACGCCCCTTCGAAGATGGACACCAACTCCATCAATTGCGTGACCTGCGGATACGTGTAGGGACGGCGGGACACCGGCACACCCACGCCGACGACGACATTCATTGTCGAGCTGTCATCGACAACCGCGATGCCAAGCCGGTGTTCCGTGAGAAACGTGCTCAGCAAGGCTCGGTCCGGAGCCGCCTTTTCACGCGCCAGGCGCTCCGGCGTCACCCATCGAAGCCGCCGCAATGTCTGCAGCGCGATCGAATCCGCTTTGATCTCGACTGACCCGCCGCGCAAGACCCCGTCTTCTCCGACAAGGATAAGCGCCGATTCCGTCTGGCCCCAGCCCTTCAAGATCCCCGAGAAAGCAGCCTCCAGCCTGTCTCGCCGCGATTCCCGCCGAGCGGCATCAAAAGCCGCCTTCCGCGCCTGGAATGCCTGGGGAAACAGCCTCAATCGTTGATCGAGCCAACCCCCGAAAACCGAGGCGAACCACAGGACGACCGCCATTGCAATGACCAGCGACACCGCTTGGGGAAACAGCAATTGCAAGTCGTAATCCAGCACCCAGAAAATTCCGCTGACAGCCAGAATCAGTATCGATTTCTCCAAGCCGACCAAGATGATCTGGCGTGCATCGAAGATTCGGTGCGTTGTAATCGCCAGAACTGTCCCCATATAAAAAAACAGCACCATTAACGGCTGAATTCTTGTATAGTGAAACCGCGCCGACACGCCGCTCAAACCCATGAGCAAAACAATCGATATCGCCGTGCCGCAGACCGCAATTAGCCATACTTGAAGCTCTATCCGCTTTAAACCGCTGGATCTTCGGATTTCGCTATAGCATTCGCCGCCTATAAAAATCCAGAGCCCAAAGGATACTGCTGCGTGCGCATAAAAGGCCCACCCTCGGACGTGTTGGACAACCGTCGAGTATGACGGAATAAAAGACTGGGTGTAGCACACAGCAGTCAGAATCGCCGAGCCGACGATCCAACTGACAAGCTTTCCCGCCCACTTCCTGTCGCGCAGGTTTAATCGATTGCCAATGGTTTCTTTGACAAGCCAGGCATGGATGGGCACCACCCCCCCGATTGCCGTCGTCGTGCGTATCCAAAAGACGGCGTTCTCACTGCCGCCCGCGAGCACCATGCGCAAGCTTACCAGCCACAGCGCGACGTGTATCGAAAGGCTAAAGAAGAACCGATTCGTTTGCCGGGCAGGGTTGGACCACAGTGCTCCGAGACCGACCGCCACAGCCGCTAACGCGGCGACAATTGTAATGGGGTCTAGTTGCATTGCTGAAGCAGCAGGCAGGAGTTTGTGCCCGACAGCCCGTGTGCGTCTACGATGGCTGACGACATCGACAGGAACCGGGGGGAGGCAGACAGGTTCAACGGGCAACTTGGGTCCGGGTTGAGCCAATTAACGGTCGGAGGGATGAATCCTTCCTTCATGCCAAGGGCCGTACAGCCCGCCTGGATCGCTCCGGCAGCGCCAAATGGATTGCCTATGGCTCCTTTGATTGAGGTCACTGGGATGCTCCCAAGCCGCTCTCCAAAAATGTTCTGCAAAACTCTTGCTTCGACTGCGTCGATGACACGGTGGCCCGGCCCCCAGGCGCTGATGTGCTCGACGCCACATGCACGCAAAGCGCCATTTCCCAGGCAAAGGCGGATCGCTTCCTGCAGGCCCTCGCCCGGACTGGGACCCAGGTCTGAGGCGAAACCGTAGCCGGACATCCATGCGTACCCCGGCCGTCTGCTCGACTCGGGCTCCAATGTCATGATGCACGCTCCTTCGCCTATCACCCCCGTAGTCCGCCAGAGATCGAACGGGCGTGCAAGCTGATCGGGGCGCTCCGTCGTGTTCGGTGACAGGCCGGCCATCCTGAGTTCAAGCATGGGATGGTAGTAGATCGGGGCCTCCGTTCCGCCGCATATCGCAAAATCGGATTCGCCGTTGGCAACCATCATTGCGGCGTGGCCGATGGCATCGGTGCCTGCGCAACAGGCGCTTTGCAGCGAAAGCGCGCGTCCCGACCCCAGGAGTTCGATGACGGCGCCGGCTATGGAGCTGACCGGCCCCTGATAGACAACCCGGGTCAGGCCGAATCGGGGACCCTTTCGGGCGACCGCTTCAATCGTCCGGTTTATGATGTCGCTATCCATGAGCGAGGTCCCGATTACGATCAGGGGCGAGTAATCCCGCACTTGGGATACGGGAACCCCCGAATCCGCCAGGGCCATCAACGTCGCGGCCAGGGCGAATTGAGTATGGCGGGGCAGCTTCTTGGATCCGGGATCGGAAACATAGTTGCCCAACTTGAATCCCCTGACTTCCGATGCAACAAACGGTCCCGAATCATCGTCGAATCTTTTGATCGGAGCCACGTGGCTGACGTGCTCCAGTATTCCGCGGCGGAACTCCTCCTTTCCTATGCCTGCAGGCGTGACAAACCCAATGCCCGTGATCTTAACGCGCCTTTTGTTCATTCGACGCCGTGGAGACGGTGCCGTTCGGCACTAGGATTGCATTGCGGCGGGGAAGGAGAGCCGCACAGTGACCCCCTGGTCCGGTTGGGACTTGAGGTCGAAGGTGCCGCCGTGGGCGGTCACCAGATGGCGGCAGATTCCCAGTCCCAGGCCCGTTCCGGTTGCCTTGCTCGTGAACCCGCCGCGCATCGCCCGTTCCACCTTTTCGCCATCCATGCCGGGTCCGTCATCGGTAATCGTCACTTCCATGCGATTGCCATTCCGCGCAAATACCGTGGAAACCTTGCGAGCCCCCGCTTCGAGGGCATTCTTGAAAATGTTCTGGAAGACCCGCATGAGCTCAAACCGGGATCCGAGCACATAGGCCTTTTCCAGGCCGGTGATGGATATGGCCAGGTTGCCGAAAAAGATCACGTGCTGAACGTCCCGGGCGACCTGGACAAGGTCCAGCTTTGCCATTTCGGTCATCTTCTTGGAAGACAGGCGCCAGTTTTCGGAGAGGTGGTGGCAGAACTCGGCGGCCTTTTCGACCATGCCCGCGTATTCATGGAGCTTTCTGCCAAGCTCCGGATCGCGTTCGGAGAGCGCCTTGCATTCCTCGACGAGAAGCGTGGAATAGCCGATGACGACGGTCAGGGGGTTGTTTAGATCGTGGACCAGTTCAACCGAGGCGCGGCCCTGCCAGATCTTGGGTTCGCTGCGCTCGATTTCCTTCTTGAGGGCGGCATTCAGCGACTCGGCCTCGCGCACGAGCGCGGCCTGGTGCCTCCGGAGAGCGGTCGACTTCGACTGCGAGCGGACGGCGGCGAGCAATTCCTCGATGTCCGGCGGCTTCCGGAGGTACTGGTTGGCCCCCGCCAGCATCGCCTGCTGGGCGGTGTGGAGGGTTCCGTAGCCGGTGAGCATGATCACCGACACAAGGGGGTCGATTTTCCGGATCTCCTCCAGGGCCCGGATGCCGTCCATCTCGGGCATTCGGATGTCCAGGACAATTGCCGAGAACTCCTTCTCGCGGATCTTGGCAAGCGCCTCAAGCGCCCGCTCAGCCATCTGGACCTCAAACTCGGTGGAAAGGGTGAAGGCGACCGACTCCCTGGGGCCATACTCATCATCCACAACAAGCACCGTCGCCCGTCCGGCGGTCGACGAAACAGGCGTGGATGCCTCAGCCGTCAGCATGATCCACGGGGCCGGCCGGATGGGGTTCCATCCGGGGGCAGGACTCCCTCCCAAATGCTCATGGACATGATGTTTAGGAACTGGATATGGGTTGTCAAGGAGAGGCGCATACCGGGCGGTCGTCCTTTCGGAAATCCGGCGGCGACCATGGAAACATCGCCGTCAAGGGGCTGAGGAACGGTCGGGAATGGTTTGCGGAGAAACGAACTCGCCACTAAAGGCATCAGCGTGGACTCTTTATCCATCCTAACGGCATTTCTGGCGGGCGCTGCCATTGTCTGGCTTTGGCAAAGGGGGCGGAATGCGGCGAGCAAGGAACGGATCCGGGCGGCCGGGGAACAATTGGGGAAAGTGGACGCGGAGCTTGTGTCGGCGCGGGCGGAGATCGCTCGGCTTGCCACCCTGGATGCGCAACTCTCCACGCAGCTTAGCGCGGAAAAGGCGGCCCACGAGCGGCTCACCAATGAATTCAAGGCTCTTGCCGCCGAGGCGTTGCGGACCAACCGGCAGGACTTTCTGGACCAGGCGCGCCAGGCCTTCACCCAGCTCCAGCAGCAGAGCACGGGCGAACTTGAGCAGCGCAAGCAGGCGATCGAGTCGCTGGTCAAGCCGCTGCGCGAGTCGCTCGAGAAGGTGGACGGCAAGATCGCAGAGATCGAAAAGACCCGGGCTTCCGCCTACGGGGCGCTCGGCGAACAGCTCAAGTCGCTCAATACGGCCCAGCTCCAGCTGCAGACCGAGGCGGCGCGGCTGTCGACCGCCCTGCGTTCCACCACGTACGCGGGCAGCTGGGGCGAATTCCAGCTTCGCCGGGTTGTCGAGATGGCCGACATGCTGCCCTACTGCGACTTTGGGGAACAGGAGGTGGCCGGCGGGTTGCGCGCAGACCTCGTGGTGCGCCTGCCGGGCGGGCGGCGGATCGTCGTCGATGCGAAGACCCCTCTTGAGTCGTACCGGCTGGCCGCCGACGCAACCGACGAGGCGACCCGCGCGGAGAAACTCGTCGAGCACGCCCAGAAGATCCGGGGGCACATCGACAGCCTCGGGGCCAAGAATTACTGGGATCAGTTCCAGCCCGGGCCCGAATTCGTGGTGCTTTTTCTCCCGGGCGACCATTTCCTGACAGCGGCGCTCCAGGCGGATCCGGGCCTCATGGACCGGGCGCTCGGCAAGCGCGTCCTCCTCGCCACGCCGACGACCCTGATCGCCCTTCTCAAGGCGGCGGCCTACGGATGGAGGCAGGAGGCGGTCTCGAAGAATACCGAAGAGATCAGCGGACTCGGCCGCCAGCTTTACGACCGAATTGTCACGTTCACGGATAACCTCGCCAGGATAGGCACGGGCCTCGATTCCGCCGTCAAGGGATACAATTTGGCCGTGGGATCGTTCGAGCAGACGCTCCTGCCAGGGGCGCGCCGGTTTGCCGAACTCGGCGCCAAGGGAGGCAAGGAGCTGACCGCCCCCGAGGCTGTCGATACGGGAATCCGCGAAATCGTCAAAAAGGCGTGAGGGCCCCGGCCTGCGGGAGGCTATTCCTCGCCGCGGACCCGACCGCGGCGGGACTTTTGGGCCGCCCGGCGTTTCTTTGACTCGATCATCCGCACCTTTTGGCCGCGGCTTTTTTGACGGTGGCGCCGGATCTCCTTCTGCCGCTCGTCCTGCTGAATCGCCGCAGCAGCCCGCTGGCGATCCGCCAGCTTGGCGCAAAGCTCGAGCCAGGCCGTCTCCCGGTTGACGCTCTGCGAGCGCTCGCGCTGGCAGCGCACTTCGACGCCGGTCGGTCGGTGGCGAACCCAGACAGTTGAGGAAGTCTTGTTGATCTTCTGGCCGCCCGGGCCTTGGCCGCGAATAAAGCGCTCCTCGACGTCCTCAATCCGGACGCCCAGTGCGGCCAGGCTGGCCACTATCGCAGAGGGCAGGTTCATCGTCTCTGCGCCCAGTAAAGCCGCAAGGCCCGGCCCCGCGCGACCTTTTTAGGGTTGGTTACTCCGCAGCGGCTTGTATTGCTGGGCTGCGTTCCGCGAAACTCTTTTCGAATCTTCGAGTCAAAAGACCCTGGGCGAACACCCGGCCGCTTATTATCCGTTGATGGTTATTGGCTAACATCTTGTCTCCTGATCGGTTGACGGACCGGCCGCGCCCCATTCAAGTTTAATTTTCAACAAGCAACCTCCCCTCACTCCACACTTCCGACACATGCTTACCGGCCCAGGTTGGTCCAGGAAACTCCGAGATGAAATCGGCCAGGCTGTCATCGGCCAGGACGTGGTCGTCGAGCGCCTGCTCGTGGCCCTCCTGTCCAACGGCCACGTACTTCTGGAAGGCATGCCGGGCCTCGCAAAGACCCTTCTTGTGCGCTCCCTGGGCACGGCCCTGGGGGTCAAGTTCGAGCGGATCCAATTCACGCCCGACCTGCTGCCGAGCGACGTCGTGGGGACCATGATCTTCCAGCCGAAATCGGGGGAATTCCGGCCGCACCTGGGACCGGTATTCGCCAACCTAGTCCTAGCCGACGAGATCAACCGGGCGCCGGCGAAGGTGCAAAGCGCCCTTCTCGAGGCCATGCAGGAGCGCCAGGTGACCGTTGGCGGGCAGACCAACCCGCTGCCCAAGCCTTTCTTCGTGATGGCGACACAGAATCCGATCGAGCAGGAGGGGACCTATCCGCTTCCCGAGGCGCAGACGGACCGGTTCCTTTTCAAGCTGATTGTCGACTATCCCAAGGCCGAGGAGGAGGCGGCGATGATGCTGCGCTGGGGACAGGTCACGCGGCAGCCGGGCCTGACCGCCGTGTCGAGCGGGGAGGAGCTCCTTCTTTTGCGGAGCGAGGTCGACAAGATCCATGTGTCGCAGCCCGTGCAAAACTACATCCTCGCCATTGTGCGGGCGACGCGGGCGCTCGCCGACGTCGCGACTCCATCTGCACCGGGCGCGAAGCGCAGGCTCACCTATGGCGCTTCTCCGCGCGCCTCGCTCGCCCTTTACCAGGCGGGCCGGGCCCTCGCGTGGCTCCGCGGCCAGGACTTTGTCGGGCCGGCGCTCATCCAGGAACTCGCCCCTGATGTCCTCCGCCACCGGGTGGGACTGACGTATGAGGCGGAGGCCGAGGAACTGACCGCGGACCGGGTCGTGGCGCAGGTCATCGAGCGGACCCCCGTGCCGGCGCTCTGAGCGACGGATTTCCGGCATCACGGCCATGCCTTCCTCCGTTGCCAGCGCGACCACGCAATCCTCCGCGCTTTCGGTGCTGCGGCAGCTCGAGTGGCGCGTGCGCCACGCGGTGGAGAACGTCCTGAGCGGGGAGTACCGGTCCTCCTTCCGCGGCAGGGGCATGGAGTTCGACCAGGTCGTCCGGTACGAATTCGGAGACGATGTCCGCGACATCGACTGGAACGTGACAGCCCGGCTCGGGGAGCCCTACCGGAAGAAATTCATGGAGGAGCGCGAAGTGACGCTCCTGCTCGTTTTCGAGGACTCGGTGACCCTGCGCTTCGGTTCCGGCGCCGAGTCGAAACGCGAGGCCCTCATGGAGCTGGCCGGGCTGGTCATGCTCCTCGGCGCAATCAACCGCGACAGGGTGGGATTTGTCCATGCCTCGCCGAGCGGGCACTTTTTCAGCGAGCCGGTCCGTGGGAGGGGTTCGATCCTTCATTCGGCCGCGACGCTTTTGAGCCGGCCCGCTCCGCCGATCGACAGCGGAGTCGGCGCCCTACCCGTCCTGCCCTGGACATTCCTTTCGCGGGCGGCGCCCAAGCACAGCATCGTCCTTTGGCTGGGCGACTTTCCACCGCGCGAGGCGCCGGAGGGCTGGTCGCTCCTGCAGCGGCGGTACCAGACCATGGGCTTCCGCGTCGACGACCCCTGGGAGCACGGGCTGCCCGCGCAGGAGGCTTTCGCCGCCTACGATCCGGCCGCGCACCGGCTCGTCACGCTTGAAGGAGGCGCGGCAGAGAGGGCCGCCCAGGCCGAGTGGGCCGAGCGGCGGGAGGCCGGCTGGCAGGGGCTTTTCCCAAATCCGCTGAGCCGGCTTGTCGTGACGACCGCCGAGAACCGCCTGGACGCCCTGGTGAGGTTCTTCCATGCGCGGATGCGGGCCGCCGGCAGGATTCGAAACTAAGGTGAATCCTTGAAAATCGAAACACTCGCACTTTCGAACCTGCGCCTTGCGAGCCCGTACTGGCTCCTCGCCCTGGCCCTGCTCCCGGCCGCCGTGTGGCTGAGGCAGAGGGCGAAGATCCCGGTGTGGCTCGTTCCCTTTGCCGCCGCATGGCACCGGCCCTCGCTGTTTTCGGCCTCGCGCTGGCCTGTGGCCGTTGTCCTCGGCGGCCTGGCGCTTGTCGTCGCAGCCCTGGCGCGCCCGCAGCGGACCGAGGACAAGCGCGAGTCCCGCACGCGCGGATACGATATCGTCCTATGCATCGATCTGTCCTCCTCGATGCTGAGCGAGGACTACCAAAAGGAGGACGGCACCCGCATGAACCGCCTCCAGGCGATCCGGCCCGTCATCCAGGCATTCATCGAAAGACGCCCCGCGGACCGGATCGGGGTCGTCCTTTTCTCGGGCCGCGCCTACACGATGGCCCCGCTCACGACCGACCATGACTGGCTGGCGCAGCAGCTCGGACGCATCCGAATCGGCCTGATCGAGGATGGGACCGCGATCGGCGACGGACTCGGGATCGCCCTCACGCGCCTCGAGCAGGCGAGCCGGGACTCGGGGGGAAGGAGGCTGGGCGCCTTCATCGTGCTGCTGACCGACGGCGCCAACAACCGGGGGGCCCTTGCACCGATGCAGGCGGCCGGAATTGCGAAGGCCAGGGGGATTCCGATTTACACGATTGGCGCGGGCAAGGACGGCATCGTCCCTTTCCCGGTCTTCGACGAAAAGGGCAACAAGATCGGATACCGGCGGATTCTCGCCGACCTGGACGAGAACGCCCTGCGCGAAATCGCGGACACGACCGGCGGCCATTTCTTCCGGGCGGCCGACACGGGCACGGTCCAGTCCGCCTTCAGGGACATCGACCAGGCGCAGAAGATCGAATTCCAGGCGAAGAGCTACCTCGTCACGACCGAACTCTTTCCGTGGCTGGCGGTCCCAGGCCTTGGATTGCTCGCGATCGCCACCACATTCGTGACGGTGCGCCCAAGAAAGAGATGACGTTCGCCTGGCCCCAGCTTCTCCTCCTGCTCGTCCTTCCGGCCGGCTGGCTTGTTTGGGAGGCCGCGCGCGGGCGCGTTTCCAGCGGGGGCACCCGCCCCAATATCCTGCGCGCCGACGCGGGTGTTCATTCCGTACGGCTTGCCGGCCAGTCCGAATCGCCGTTTCTGTCGGCGGGCCGCTCGGGGCCGCGGTTCTGGCTCGCGGCGGGGCTCGTTCTGGCGATCGCCGCCCTGGCCCGGCCCCAATGGGGCCGAATCGACGAACCGATGTTCGACCAGTCGCGCGAAGTCCTGATCGCGATCGACCTGTCGCGCTCCATGCTGACCCCGGACGTGACGCCCTCCCGCCTCGAGCGGGCCAAGCTCCTCGTGCAATCGCTCCTGGACCGGCTCGCGGGCGAACGCGTGGGCCTGGTCGCGTTTTCCGGCACCGCCTTCCTGCAATCGCCGCTCAGCGCCGATTACGAGATTCTGAGGGAGTTTCTGCCGTCGCTCGGACCGGACTTCATGCCGCTTGGCGGAACGAACTACGCCGCATTGATGGACACGGCCGCCGCCGCCTTCAGCGGCGGACCGGGGTCCGACCGGTACCTGATCATCCTGAGCGATGGCGGGGCGACAGACGACGACTGGCGCAGCCACATTCCGGCGCTGACCAGCCGCGGGATTCGCGTGATCGGCCTGGGGATAGGCACCGGCAGGGGCGCATTGATACCGGATGGGGCAGGCGGCTTCCTGAAGGACGAGAATGGCGGCGTTGTGATGTCGAAACTGGAAAGCGATACGCTGCGCGAACTCTCTGCGAAGACGGGCGGCGTCTATCGGGACGGAAGCGAGTGGATCGACCTTGCGCAAGTCCTGCAGGCAACAGTCGAGGCCGGCCGCAAGGGACAGTTCGTTGAACGCAGCTCCGTCCGCTACGCCGAACGCTTCCAGTGGGCGCTCGCTCCGGCCTTCATCTGCCTGCTCGTGAGCTTTTGGAAGGAATTCCCGGTCCGCCCAAAGCCGCGCGACCTCCGCCCCAGGGCGGACTCCCGGGCCGGCGTCAGGCCCCCGACCGCGCCCAAGGCCGCGGCCGTCCTTCTCTGCCTTTTCATACTCGGCTTCGCACGCGAAGTCCGCGCGGCCGCGGCGGAGTCGGCCGCGCCCTCCCCGGCCCCGGGGGTCATGCTCGGGCGGATGGTCGGACGCCTGGCCGGCGAGGACCAGCGCAGCGCCCTCGATTGGTCGGAACTGGCGGGTCAGACGATCGCCTGGGGAAAGCAGCTTCAGTCCGCGAACGAACCCGTTGCCGAGGGGCCCGTTCGCGACGGCCTCGCGGCGGTGGATGCCGGTTCGGCCATGGATCCGAAGGCTGCGGACTGGGGCCGGTTGCGCACGCAGCTCGATGACTTGCTCAGGAAGACGGAAGAGCAGAAGCAAAATCAGCAGCAACAGAAGCAGCAGCAGGACAAGCAGCAGAAGAAACAGCAGGAGCAGAATCAAAAGCAGCAGAATTCAGGCGGCTCACCGCAGCAGGAACAGCAGCAGAGCCAGCCCAGGAACCAGTCCGGCCAGCCTTCAAACCCGCAGAACCCCACGTCCCAGCAGCAGTCCGCCTTCGGCGACATGAAGGCCGGGCAGCAGCCCCCGGGCGGGAACCAGCAGGTCGGCGGACGCGCTGAAAACAAGCGCCCGGACCCGGCCCAGGCCGATCCGGCCCTGACCGCGCCGCTCCAGAAACTCGACCAGCTGCGCGACCAGGACGCGCCCGCCGAGCTATTTCAAATGATCGAGAACAACGAACCGCACCCGCCCGAGACAAAGGGCAAGAACTGGTGAACAGGATGCGCGCACTCCTCTTCCGGGCATTCCTCTGCCTTCCCTGGGCTGCGTGCATTGCGCGCGCCCAGTCGGTCCACTGGGAGCCGCCGGGGGGTACGCTCCCGGTCGGCGAGTCGACCACGCTCCAGCTTGTCTTCGAGGACTGCGAGCCAAAGGACACGCCGGCGCCTCCCCGGGTGCCCGGCCTCGCCTTGGACTACGCGGGCCAGAGCAGCAACATGTCCATCATCAATGGATCCTATTCCCACAGCGTCTCGTGCTCCTACACGGCCCTCCTGAGCCGCAAGCAGGGTGTCGACATTCCCTCCTTTTCGGTGGAGACGGGCAAGGGCCAGGTCAAGGTGCCGGCGGCCCATTTCGATCCGGTCGGCGCCGTCGTCGGCGGAGGGCAGCCGCTCGAATCCGCGGCGCACTCCCGGCTCGAGGCCGAGCCTCAGGCAGCCTGGGCGGGCGAGGTATTCAGCCTCGGATACACGATCCAGGCGGCGCGCAGCTACTATCCGGACTTCGGGCGCGGCGCGTTTGACTGGAGCCCGGACCCCCTTGTAGCCGAGGACTGGTCGGGACCGGAGCCCTTCGAGGGCCGGGCCGGAGCGGAGCCGGAGACCGGTCTTGTCCGGCGCACGCGGGCGATTGCCCACAAGCCGGGCAGTTACCGGCTGAACCCCGTCAACCAGATTGTCAACCTGAGCGTCGGCGTCACCGGATTCGGCTTCTTTCAGCAGCGCCAGTACCAGCAGTTCTCCGTTTCGAGCACGCAGCCCACGATCGAGGTGCGGCCGCTTCCGCCGGCTCCGGCGGACTTCAGCGGCGCGGTCGGCGCGTTCAAGATCAGCTCGAAGATCGTGCCCCGGAATCCGACGGTCGGCGATCCCGTCACCTGGACTGTGCAGTTGAGCGGCACGGGGAACTGGCCGGACATCGCGGGGCTCCAGCCGAGGGAGGTGTCGCGGGACTTCCAGGTCATCCAGCCGAAGGCGAAACGCACGCACGCCGAGGGCAAACTCTTCGACGCGACCCTCTCGGAGGATGTCGTTCTGGTGCCGACCAAGCCCGGAGTATATTCGCTCGATCCGGTTCACTTCACCTATTTCGACCCGAAGACGGGGTCCTATGAGACCCTAACGGCACCCGGCTCGACCGTGTACGTTGCGGCGGAGGCTCCCCAAACCGCGGGCAGCCCGCACGCGGGCGGTTCGACTGCGGCTTCGGGCGCTGATGCAAGCGAGCCGGCGGCGCCTCCCCCCTCCCCCGCGGTCGCCCCCTCCGGACTCCCCCGCGATCCCCTGGCGGCCAACTCGGCGGCTTCGCGCACCATGGATGGCCCAAGCGTCATTTGGCTTCTTGCAATGCCCTTCGTGGTCTTTTTCGCGCTCTGGCTCGTGCTTGCCGGCCGGCTTGCGAGGCGCACGGATCCGGAACGACGACGACGCGAGGCCCGCGCCCGTCTGGCCGCCATTCTTGGACGGATTCGGGGCGAAAGTTCCGGAAAAGCGATTCGGCCCCTCCTCCTTGCCTGGCAGCATGATTCCGCCGTCGTGTGGAAGCTCGTCCACTCGGCGCCGACCCCCAATTCGATCGCCGATCCAGCCTGGAGGGCCCTTTGGATGGAGGCGGACCGGGCGATCTACGGCCCCGAATCATTCGTCCCCGCCGATTGGGTGCCCCGAGCCCAGGCGGCGCTTGCTGTTAGGTCCGTTCCGGGGTTTTCGCCGACGCAGCTCTTTAAACCCCGAAATCTCCTCCCGTTTCTTTTCGCATTCTGTGCCCTCGCCTTCGGCATGCTTCCGGCGCGGCTCGGCGCAGCGGAGGGCAGTCCATCGCGCCTCCCGCCTGAAGTAACCTACCGGCAGGGCGACTTCGCCTCCGCCGAGAGAGGCTGGAGGGCGGAACTGGACCGCGAGCCGGTTTCCTGGACCGCCCGGCACAACCTGTCTCTTTCACTTGCCCAGCTGGACCGCTGGGACGAGGCCGCGGCGCAGGCCGTCGCGGCTTTTGTGCAAAAGCCCGACAATCCGGCTGTTCGCTGGCAATTCGCGCTGGCCTGCGAGAAGGCCGGATTCGTGCCCGAGTCCCTCGCCGGATTCCTGTCTCCGGGAATCCTGCAGCAGCTTGCCCGCCTCGCTTCACCGGCCGACTGGCAGCTGCTGGCGGTCGTCTCGGCATGGCTTGCGGCGGCAGGGCTGATCGCCGTCCTTGCGGTCGGCTTTGACGTCGCCGGCGCCCGCAGGCGCCGGATTGTCGCTTTGGGAATCGCCCTCCTCGCCATCGCCGCCGTGGGAGGGGCCGCGTCCGCGGCCGGCTGGCATGCCTACGGCACGGCCGCAGACCCCTCGGCCGGAATCGTCTGGCGAAACAGCACGCTCCGCTCGATTCCAACGGAAGCCGACACGGCCCAGAAGACGACCCCGCTCCCTGCCGGAAGCATTGCGAAGATCGACAGGAGTTTCCTCGGATGGGTGCGCCTCACGTTCGACAACGGCCAGACGGGCTGGGTGAGGCGAAACGAGGTTGTCTGGATCTGGAAATAGCCGCCGCGGCTCAACCCGCAGGCCGGGGAAGTCCGCAGGTCTTCCGCACCAACCGGGCCATCGACTCCTCGGGATTGAGGGCCGCCACGCGGCCTATTTCCACCCACGCGAGATCCTTGGATTCGCTGGAAATCCGAAGGGACTCGGCCGGATCGGCTTCGATCATGAAGCGGAAGTCGAAATGCCAGTGCGCCGGCTCATCGCCCCGGGCGGGAATCTCATGCCGGTCGAAGTCGAAGACTTCACCCGAGACAACCGTCAGTCTCGTCAGCCCGCTTTCCTCGGCGGCCTCCCGAAGCGCCACGGCGACCATGTCCGGATCGCCGTCGGCGTGGCCCCCCAGTTGCAGCCACCGGTCGAGCTTGTGGTGGTGGGTCAGCAGCACCCGGGACCTGTCGGCGCTGACGATCCAGGCCGAGCCGGTGAGATGGCCGCGCAGGCAGGTCCGCCAGAGGTGGTCGGGGTGAGCGTCGATGAAACGCAATGCGTCGGCCGCCATCGCCGCCTCGTGCGGATCGAGAGGATGCGCGAGATGCGCAAGAAGATGGGCGCGGGCGCCGGTCGGATTCATGGGTCAGGCTCCCGCGCGCCAGGCCGTTGTGTAGATGGGAGGCGTCTCGATGTGCGGCCATATCTCGTCGATCGAGTTTGCGACGGAATAGAGGCCCTCAATCCCGGTCACGCGGAATCGCTCGCGCGTCATCCGGTCGAAGAAGCGGAGAAGCTCGTCGTAGAATCCCCCCTGGTTGTAGAAAACCGCTGGCTTGTGGATCTGGGCGAGGAGCCGGAGCGTCAGGACCTCGGAAATCTCCTCCAGCGTTCCGATCCCTCCGGGAAGCGCAAGGAACGCATCGGCGCGGGCGATCATCGCCTGCTTCCGCTCGGCCATCGTGCCGACGGCGATGAGTTCATCTGCCTCGTGGAACGCAAGCTCCCGTTCGACCATGAATCTTGGGATGATCCCGACAACCCGACCGCCGGCCTCCTTGACGCCGAGGGCCAGGGACCCCATGAGCCCGATCCGGCCCCCTCCGTAGACAAGCCCCCAGCCGCGCGCCACCATCGAGCGTCCGACCGCTTTGGCATCGTCGTGGTATTTTGGGGCGAGTTCGCGGCTGGAGGAGCAATAAACGCAGAGAAGCCTGGTCATTGGGTTGGGTCTGTTGACGACTTTTCGGAAATATTCCCCAAACAAACGCCGCCCTTCAATCGCGAACCTGCAAATCGCCGGCCTGCCTCTGTTGGCCCGACGCCGGTTCGGGATTGAGGCGGAGCCTCATTTTCCGGACCCTAGTCGGCCTCCATGATTCCCAGTCCAAAACGCTACCGGGGCCGCCTCGCGCCTTCGCCGACGGGCTACCTGCACGTCGGGCACGCCCGCACCTTCCGGACGGCGGCCAGGCGCGCCCGCGAAGCAGGCGGAGCGCTGATCCTGCGCAATGAGGACCTGGACGCGGTGCGTTTTCGCATGGATTTTGCCCAGGCGATGATCGAGGACATGCGCTGGCTCGGTCTCAGTTGGGACGAGGGGCCCGACGTCGGCGGGCCGAGCGGGCCGTACAATCAGAGCGAGAGGCGGGCCCTGTACAGGAAGGCCCTCGAGGCGCTGCACTCCGCAGGCTTCATCTATCCGTGCACCCGGACGCGGAGGGACGTGCTCGAGGCCGCAGGAGCCCCCCACGAAGGAGGACCGGACGACGAGCCGGTCTACCCCGTTCAATTCCGTCCGCCGGCTGGTGCTCCGCTGCCGCCCCTTGGCGGGGCCATCACCGTCAATTGGAGGATCCGAATCCCCGACGGGGAGCAACTTGGGTTCACTGATGGAAACCTGGGGCTGCAGCGTGCTGTTTGCGGGAGGGATTTCGGGGACTTTCTCGTCTGGAGAAAGGACGACTGCCCGAGTTACCAGCTGGCCTGCGCAGTCGATGACGCGGCGATGGGCATCACCGAAGTCGTGCGCGGAGCCGACCTCGTCCGATCGACCTTCCGCCAGATTCTGATCTACCGGGCCCTGGACCTGTCGGCGCCGAATTACTACCATTGCCCGCTCATGAACGATGAAAAGGGGCAGCGGCTGGCCAAGCGGCACGACGCCCTGAGCCTGCGCGCATTGCGCGCCCGGGGAATTACGCCGCAGGAGGTCATCCGTTCGATGGGGGAGGCCTGACGGACGGGCGCGGGTTCACAATTCGGCCCGCTCTTTGATCGAGCGAATCGTGTCGTACTGCTTCGGAGAAAGCAGCCTCCTGGCGAGGCGATTGTCGGCCTCGGATACCAGCCGATCCCAATCCTCGACCGTTGGGGCATGGGTCTCCCACGAGGAGAAGTGGCCCTGCTTGCGCACCCACTTGAGGTTGCCTCCATGAAAGACGGCATGCACCTGGAACTTCCCCTGCTCGGGGTCCTTTGTCCACCAGCCGAATTCCATGTATCGTCAATGATCGGCGCCGGGCGCCGCGGCGAGCGCGAACTCGCGCAGCTTCCTTCCCGGTCGATACGCGCCCCGGATCCGTTCCATCCGCCGCACGGTCAGTCCGCCGGGCTCGATATCGACGGTCAGTCCGCCCAGCGGTCCGCAGAAAGAGCCCGTGTTGATGACGGTCACGCCGTCCACCGTCCGAATCCCGGGATAATGGGTGTGGCCGACGATCGCGAATCGCGCCGAGGGTCGGTGCCGGCGAACCAGGGCCGCAATCCTGGGCGGCTGGACGCGCCAGGCGTTCAGGATCAGCAAGGCCTTCCACGGCGGCCAGATCGTATCGGCCGCGAAACGAAGCGCATACTTGACCGGGTGCCGCTCGGACTGGTGCCGCTGGGGAATCGCGGCCGCCACCCGGCGCCAGGCCGCCAGCTGCTCCTCAAGCGTCCCTCCGGCATTCGCCGGCCAGGCCTCCCGCAGTCGCCGGCGAATGATTCCGGCGTCGCGGCCCCAGGGGACTATGTCGTCGAAGACGACGTCCCCGTGGGTGACAAAAACCTCCCCGCCGGCCAGTTCGCAGGAATGGCACGCCGAAATATCCGGGTCATGGTTGCCGGTGACATAGGTCATCGCGGCTCCCGCGCCTGAAAAGAACGCGAACACCTCGGCCCGCTGTTCCGCCGTTCTCTTCGGGTCGGGCCCCGCCCGGGTGTCGAGCATGTCTCCGTTCACGATAATGGAGCCGGCGCCCTCCGCCAGGCCGCTGAGTTGGCGGATGTCCCGGACGCCGCTTGCCCGGTCGCCATAGTGCACATCCGAGAAAATGCGTGTGGGTTTGGCCGGCATGCGGGATTGAAAGGTGTGGGTTTCGGGGCTTTTGTTGCAAGCAGGACCCTGTGAACTACCGCCATCATTTTCACGCAGGCAATTTCGCGGACGTGATGAAGCACGTTTTCGTTATCCAATTGGCCCGCGCACTCCAGCGAAAACCGAAGGGCGTTCTTTTCCTGGACACGCACGCCGGCCGGGGCTCCTACGATCTCGAGCTGGCCGGCCGCGGGGACAGCCTGGCGCGCGAACCGGAGCATCCCGCGGGCATCGGGCGCGTTTGGTCCGGAGCGGGGGCATCGCCGGCGCTGGCCGAATACCTCTCGCTTGTCCGCAACTTCGACAGGGGCGCCCGCGATGAACAGGAGCCCGGCGGATCCGCTCAATCTCCTCCGGCCTCACCCCGCTATTATCCGGGGTCGCCCTGGCTCCTGAAGCTTCTGGCGAGGGACACCGACCGGCTCGCCCTGTGCGAGAGGCATCCCGAGGAGTTCCAGGCCCTGCGCAGTAGGTTTGACTGGGTTCCGCGCACGTCCGTCCACGAAATGGATGGGTACACGGCTCTTCGCGCCATGCTGCCCCCGCCAGAAAGGCGGGCCCTCGTCCTCATCGATCCCTCGTATGAGGCCGAGGACGAAACCTCCCTCCTCGTCAGCGCGGTTGGCGAGGCGCTCCGGCGGTTCCCCAGCGGCCTTTACGTCATCTGGTATCCGATCACCGAGAGATTCAGGTCCCAGGGCTTTTTCAGGGACATCGCCGGGCTTCCCCTGCCGCCGGCCCTGGCGCTTGAGCTAGTCGTCGATCCCGACTCGGCCAGCCTCAAGGGCTGCGGGCTCGTGGTACTCAATCCGCCGTGGCATTTCGACGAGGAAGCCAAGCCGATCCTCGCCGAACTCGCCAGGATGATGGGGTGTTCACCCACCGCGGCTGGGCAAGTCCGTTGGCTTGCGCCTGAAAAATAACTTAACCCGACGCCTTCCGGCGCGGGTTGGTTTTTTGCAAGTAGCGAAGAATTGGCGCCTTACCGCTGAAGGCGGCCATCTTCAAAGCCGTCCGTGTTGAAGCCCTCAGTAACCGACACCCGGGGATCGAGCTCAAGCGGCGGAGCCTTGAACATGGGGCGATCCCATTGGACGCCCTGCTGGGAGACCGCTCGCACAATTGCAGGCGGTTGCGGTGGAAGAGATTGTGAACGGAAAAACGGAATGGGAAGTGTCATGGTGTCAGGTCAGACCCGTGCGCAATAAAAGAGTGCCAACAATTATAGCAAGTTTCCGGCAGCAGAAAGTCCGCTGCGATCGGCTCCGGACAAAATCGATGGACGGGCAGCGATCTTGGGCAAGTCGGCCCGTTTCCGGACCCTGACTATTCCCAAGTGGCTGCCCGCCCATCAAGTTCGGCGGGCGTCCTTTCAGGCGACGCGTTGGAACCGCGACGGCCCGGCAAGTTCTCCAGCGCGGCGCGGCAGGCGAACGACGAGGACGCCCTCGTGCATTTCGGCCTGCATCGCCTCGTAGGCAAAAGCGCGGCCGAGGCGCAGTCGCAGCCGGTAGTCGTGCTGCGATCCCTCAAGGTTGAGCGAGGGGAAGTTCACCCGCACAAACCGGGTCTTCCGCGCCGTGACGGTGAGGTCGGAACCCGTTGCCTCGATGCTTACGCCAGCGGCATCCACTCCGGGCACATAAACGACGAGTTTCACGGCGTCGCCCTGCGCCTGGCAGTCGTAAACCGGTTTGCGGAAGCCGGCTTCAGCCGGTTCGGCAGTGCGGATTCGACGGTCGGAGTTCTTTGGATTGATGATCGTATGCATGGGAGGAAAGGGAAAAAGGGGTTGAATGGGAAAAAAGGAGGACCACCCTCGGGGCTTGGGCCGCCGGGCTTCTTCAGGATTCTGAACTATTCCTCTAGGAGGGAAGGTTCAGGCCTGGGAGCCCGCGCCGGAATTTTTAATCCAATTGGAAAACTCCGGACGCATCGCGGCGCAGCCATGGCGGACGCAGGCCTTCGAATACGAAGCGCCTGCGAGGCTGCGTTGATGTTGCTGGGTCCGGTTCATTGGATCGAAATTCACGGTACACATTGCAGATCCCGTGCCAAGTAATTTCTTTTCGGCGACAGTGAAGATTGCGTGACGGGCGCCCATTCCCCATCGTTTTTCCATGGCCGCGCTAACCGACTCCACAGCCTGCATCGCCGAGCTCAAGAACCGGATTCTCGCCTTCGCCCGCGAACGCGATTGGGAGCAGTTTCACGCCCCGAAGAACCTCAGCATGGCGCTCGCGGCCGAAGCCGCCGAACTCATGGAGCACTTCCTTTGGGCAAGTCCGGAGAAATCGCGGGAAATCGCCAACGATCCGTCGAAACGCCGGATGATTGCCGAGGAACTCGCCGACGTCGTCATCTACGCCCTGGAATTCGCCAATTCAACCGGCCTTGATGTGGCCGGCGCGATCGAGGACAAGATGGCCGCGAACGCGCGGAAATATCCGATCGAGAAGGCCCGGGGCCGCGCCGACAAATACACCGAGCTCTGAGCGGCTATGACGGGGGTCTGAACACCTTTGGAGCAGCCGGGCCCGCCTCGAGCCGGGGCCCGCCAATCAGGTCTATGCAATACGGAATCGCCGGAAACACGGCCTCCAGGTTCTCCCGGATCGCCTTTGGACGGCCGGGAAGATTGATGATCAATGTGCGGCCGCGGATCCCGGCCGTCTGGCGGGAGAGAATTGCCGTGGGCACGAATTTGAGCGACGCAGAGCGCATGAGTTCGCCGAAGCCCGGCAGCATCTTTTCGCAGACGGCCGCAGTCGCCTCCGGGGTGACATCGCGCGGCGCGGGACCCGTGCCGCCCGTCGTCACGACCAGGCAGCATCCGGACTCGTCCGCCATGCGGCGCAATTCCTCCGCGATCAGCCGCGCCTCATCGGGAATCACCTTGTAGTCGGCCTCGAACGGGGTAGCGAACCATTCGCGGAGCAGGGCCACGCAGGACTGGCCCGGAGTGTCCGCATAGACGCCGGCGCTTGCGCGGTCGGAGATATTCAGGACGCCGATGCGGGGAGTCAT
>CAZSEH010000055.1:0-1322 GCA_964605835.1 uncultured Opitutaceae bacterium | reverse complement strand
ATGAAGTTAATCGACCTGAACCGCGATGGCGGCATTGGCGCCAATTCGCTGTTCGTTCAAATCGGCGACCTCAACCTGCTGATTGATTGCGGGCTTCACCCGAAGAAGACGGGGCGCCGTGCTGCACCGGACCTTTCCCTTTTGAGGGGCCGCAACCTTGACCTGATCGTCATCACCCACTGCCACCTGGACCACATCGGCAGCCTGCCGATTGTGATGCGCGAGCACCCCGGGGCGTCCGTCGTGATGACGACCTCGAGCAAGATAATAATCGAGCGCATGTTGCACAATTCGGTCAACGTGATGTTCAGGCAGAAGGAGGAGGAGCAGATCGCCGATTATCCCCTTTTCACCCACGAGGAGATCGATCGCTGCGGCAAGCGGTTTGTCGGCCTCGGTTTCGGCATGGCCAAGCGCATTCGTGGCGCAAGGGACGAAATTGAGATCATTTTTCATGCCGCCGGCCACGTCGCGGGCGCCGCAGGCCTGGAGATCCGCCACAAGCACAGGGGCATATTTTTCACGGGCGATGTGCTTTTCGCCGACCAGCGAACGGTGCCGGGGGCGAAGTTTCCGGCGGGTCACTTCGATACGCTGGTCACCGAATCAACCCGCGGCGCCACCGATCGTCCGGCCGGCAAGAGCAGGGCTGCCGAGATGGCGCGGCTTGTCGCCAGCATAAACGACACGATCCAGCGTGGCGGTTCCTTCCTGATCCCGGTTTTCGCGCTGGGGCGCATGCAGGAGATTCTTTCGATCATCCACGACGCCCGCCGGTTCGGGCGGCTGGTCGACTGTCCGATCTTCGGCTCGGGGCTCGGCCTCGACCTTGTGGACTACTTCGACGAGATCAGCCGCAAAACCAAGCACGTGCAGTTTCACCGCTCAATCGTGAAGGACCTGCATATCCGCCCGCTGCCGCGCAAGCTCAACCCGGGGGAGGATCCCGGCCAGAACGCCCTTTATGTCGTAAGCTCGGGGATGATGGTCGAGAAGACGCCGAGCTACGTTCTTGCATCGGGGCTGGCGGGCCACGCGCGAAACACGATCGGCTTTGTGGGGTACTGCGATCCGGACACCCCCGGCGGCAAGCTTCTCCAGGCACGGACGGGCGACAGCTTCCTGTTCGATGCGGTGCACGTGAAGGTCAAGCTCAAGGCCCGCGTCGAGCGCTTCGAATTGAGCGGCCATGCCGACCGCGAGGAACTGGTCGCCTTCGCCAAGCAGACCCAGGCCCGGAGCGTCGTCGTCACGCACGGCGATCCGCCGGCCCGCGCATGGATCATGCGGCAGCTTGCGGCCGAGATGCCGAAGGCCAAGAT
>CAZSEH010000054.1:0-24061 GCA_964605835.1 uncultured Opitutaceae bacterium | reverse complement strand
GGCCGCAGCGCCGTGACCGCCCCTCCCATCTCCACGCCCTTATGACCATGAACAAATCGTTGCACCCCCTGCGCGCCCTGGGCCTCTCCGCGGCGCTTTCGCTCGCTGCGGCTGCGCCAGGGTTCGCCCAGGCGGCCGCCAACCCCGCCGACACCCCTCCTCCCCCAAGGAGCTGGATCGATCCGGACACCGGACACCGGGTAATCCGGCTCTCCGACGAGCCCGGTTCCGACAGCTTCTATTTCAACTTCAACGCCTACACGCCCGACGGGAAGGAGATGATCTACACGACCACCAACGGAGCGATCCGTGTGATCAATCTCGATACCCTGCAGACCCGTGCGCTGGCGAGCGACGTTGTCCGGGCGATCGTCGTCGGCCACAAGACGCCGACCATCTACTTCACCAAGGCGACCGATGATCCCGCCTTCGTAACGCTTTGGGCCGCCAACATCGACACCGGAGAAAGCCACAAGATTGCCGACCTTCCGCGCCGCGGCAGCGTAGTCACGATCAATGCAGACGAGACCCTGGGCGCCGGCAGCTATATCGAGGGCGATGCCGTCGGCCCCGGCGTCTATGGCGGAAAAATCGTCAGTCAGAACCGGATGGGAGAGAAGAATCTCGGCGAACCCGTGAACAAGACCGAGATGATGGCGCAGCGCCTGGCGGCGAAGCTTCCCGTCACCCTGTTCACCGTGGGCCTGCAGGACGGAAAGATCACCAAGCTCATCGAGCACAGCACGGATTGGCTCAACCATTTCCAGTTCTCTCCAACCGACCCGACCCTTCTCATGTACTGCCATGAGGGGGCCTGGCACCAGGTCGACCGCATCTGGACCATCCGCACCGACGGCACCCAGAACCAGCTGATCCACAAGCGGACCATGAAGATGGAAATCGCCGGCCACGAGTGGTGGGGGCTGGACGGAAAGAACCTCTATTACCAGCTGATGTTCCCCCGCGGCATCCAGAATTCCAGCTTCCTCGCCAGCTACAACGTCGAGACGGGGGAGCGGATCTGGCTGCACCAGGTGCCGGAGGCAGGCTCGATCCACCACAACACATCGCCCGATGGAAAACTCTTCTGCGGGGACGGCAACGCCCGCAACCCCTGGATCGTCCTCTGCCGTCCGGTCCCCAGCGTCGACGACCATACCCTCGGCACCGGCCTGATCCAGGGCGGCACGATCGAGGTGGAGAAGCTCGTCAACATGTCCAAGACGGCGATCCACGGGGCGCAGAACTACCGGCTCGAGCCCAACCCGAGCTTCACGCCGGACCAGAAGTACATCATTTTCCGCGCGAATATCTTCGGCCCTGACTACGCTTTCGCAGTCGAGGTCGCCAAGGCTTCAAAGCCCTAGCCCGCCCGCCAATTTCTGTCGCGCAGATCCCGGTTCGGCATAGAAGTCATGGAAAGGACCATGACTTCCATGCCCACTGCGTCCAAGACGCTGGCCCTGCTTCTTCTCGCTTCGGCGGCCATGACCGGCTGTTCGACTCCCGGACGGAGCGGCGGGAATGCGGTCGCATTCCAGATTCCGCCCCTGAAACCCGGGGTCTATGAGGCCAAGGCCGTCGACGTCCGGCCCGTGACGACTAAGGAGACCGCAGCCGACTTTCCCCCGGAACTGATCCGGTCCGTCGTCCTTGGCAAGGCCGTCGTCGTCGTCACGGTTCGCGCCAACGGCAGCCCGGTCGATGCCTCGATCGTTACGGCAGACGACATCCTGCTTGGCGAATCGGCCGTGGCCGCCATCGAAAAATGGCAATTCAGCGCGGCCAGGCTCAACAGCGCCCCGGTCGACTGCCGGATCACGGTCCCGTTCTTTTTTTCAAACCCGTGGGGCTCGAGCCAGCTGGATCAATCGACGGCGCCTCTGCCGCCCGAATTCCCGGAGGGAGTCCTCCATCCCAAGGACAGCCTCGGTTCCCCCTCCTCCCAGCCCATGCCGATAGAGCGGCATTGATCCTAGGCCAGATACGGAATCGTGAGCGGCCCCTCGGGCAGGACCGCGACGGGCGCGTCCGGCCCGATGCGCGCGAGCTCCCGGCGCAGTTCCGCATTGAGGTCGGGCACCGCCTGGAGATGCGCGCGAGCCAGCGCTTCGGCAGGCACCTCGCAGTGGATGCCGACGCGGGCCCTGCACAGGATGATCGCCAGCAGCTGCGCCTGCCACTGGTCGTATGTCGCAAAGCCCGGCCGTTCGATCGTCGCCAGAAGCGCCTGCGGAGTCGCGTGCGAGAAAAGCATCTCCCTGAAATTGCCGTGCTCGGGAAAGCCGTCGTTGCAGCGCGCGGCGCACAGGATGAGCCCGCCCGAGGCCACAATGCGCGAGGCGGCTGAAATGCCCTTGACCGACTGGTAGACATTCTGGTCGAGCGGAAAACCGCTGTTTGTCGTGACCACGATCGGAAACGGCCGCGGGCAGGCCGTCATCGCCGTCGCCTTGGCAAAAGCGCAGCCGGCCTCGTGCGCCGCAAGCGTCCCGCCGCAGAAGAACCGGGTGATGCGCCGCTCCGTGTTGAGGGTGACGTTGACGCAAAAGTCCACCCCCAGAAGCGACCCTCCCTCCCTCACCCTCTCCTGGGTCGGATTGTTCTCCATCTGGCCCCAGGTGCTGAGCGGATCCCCGATGACCGCCGCGCCGTGGTAATGCATGATGGCGTCGATTCCGAGGACGCCTGGGAAGACCGCCTTGTAGCCGCCCGAAAACCCCGCCATGAGATGCGGCTCGATGAACCCGAGGACGATGCGCCGGTCGGCCGCGACCGCCTCGCGGTTGAACGCCACGTCATAGCCGAATCGGGACCGCCCGACGCGCGTGAGTGTCGCGGGGTCGTGGGCATTGTGGTTCACCACCCGGTGGCGCCGCGCCAAGCCGGGCCCGAGCATGCGGTCCAGCTCCTCCGGGGTGTTGGCCCGGTGCGACCCGGTTCCGACGACGATCGTGAAGTTTTCCGCAGGCACATGGGCCAGCTCGGCGAAGAGCCAGGGCAGCAGCCGGTCGCTCGGCAGCGGCCGGGTGCCGTCGGGAATCACCACGGCCACCGTCTCCCGCGCCGACACAAGCTCGCGCAGCGGCCTCGAGCCCAGGGGAAAGCGCACCGCCTCGGTGAATGCCGCGGCCTCGTCCGGCAGCCCGGGCACGTGCCGCGGGCGGAGCACGGTTGCGTTTACGCCGGCGAGATCGAGTTCCAGCCCGGTTGTGCCGTAGTCGAGGCGGACGGGCATAAAAGCCTCAGCGCGTTTCCAATTCGGCGCGGGCCATCCGCTGGTCGGCCACGCCGGGCGTGTTGGCCACCGAGAAATCGCTGACCTTGCGAAGGACGAAGAAGGGCGCGCCGCCGGCGCGTTGCGCCTTCACGTGCTCGAATTCCACACCGGCGACGTCGTCGAGGACGACGACCGGACGCGTGTCGGCCTGGGCGAAGCCCAGCTCGACATCGCGGAAGGCGAGCCCCTTCGCGTGGCGGACATAGATTCCGTAGGCGGGCAGCACGCCGAACATGGACGGCTCGGGATAGGCCTTCTCCTGTTCGGGCGGAAGGTAGGGATCGCGCGGATCGGCAAGCCCCGGGGCCCGGAGGAAAAACCGGTTGACGAGATCGGCCGGCTGCTTCGCCGCCTCAACGAGCGAGAGCCCGCCGCGCGAGAGGACCCGGATGTCGCTCAGGCGCACGTCCTCGATCGGATGGCCCGGCAGCCCGGCTATCAGGATGGGGTAGCGGGAGTCGACGTCCGAGGCGACGACATGGCTGATCGACACGCGCCGGATCACCCCGACCGGCGTCCCCGCCGGTCCCCGGGCGCGATTGCCGATGCGCATGAAGATCGCCGCGTTGCAGATGTTGCGCATGGCGATGTTGCTGATCGTGACGTCCTCGATCGTGCCGCCGTCGACCGACTCGAGCGCGAGGCCGCGGCTTCGGTCGAACACGCAATTGGAGATCGTGATGTTCTTGAAACCCCCGTTGGACTCGGTGCCGAACTTGATCCGGCCGGTCGGGCCGTCGCGGTCCACGGCCCGGGCCTGGGTCGTCTTGAACGTGCCGTCAAAAAACGAGCCCGGATCATAGCCGCTCACCTGGCAGCCGGTTATCGTGAAATTCTCGCAGGCCCGGAGGGTGCCGAGGGCGTAGGTGCTCTTGAGGACAATCGCATCGTCGTTGATCGCGTTGACGGTGCAGTTGCTGATCCGCACATTCCGGCAGGCGTCGATGTCAAAGCCGTCGCGATTGGTGTCCACCTTGACGTTGTCGATCGTGAGATTGTCCACGCCCGTCGTGATCAGGGCGAACCAGCCTCCCTGGAGGATCGAGAAGTCGCGCAGGAGCACATTGCGGCAGTTGACGAGGGCGATCGACTTGTTGCCCCCGCGGCCCCTGGCGGAGACACCCGCCGTTGCGGGAAGCGCCGGCATCGGGGGCAGCGCCGGCATCCCGGCGAAATCGCCCTTCGGGGTGCCGTTGTTGCTGGGACCGCGCCCAAATCCGCCGTTGGCGCGGGGAAGGCCCTTGCCGTAGATCATGCCGGGGCCTGTAATCGATACGTCCTCGAGTCCGTCGCCCCAGATGAGGCTGTTGTGGAAATGGCTGTGGCCAAAGTCCTGGTATTGGAACTTGTCGCCCCATTCGTTCGGCTCGGCCGGATCGTAGGCGCCGAAGCCCGCCGCCTCGGCCGCAGCGACGATCACGCTGCCCTGGTCGAGATGAAGGGTGACGTGGCTCTTCAGCCGGATCGAAAAGCTCAGGTAGGTGCCGGCGGGGACCTGAACGGTGCCGCCGCCCGCCGCGGCCGCCGCCTCGATCGCCTTGTTGAAGGCGTCCGTATCCAACGTCTTGCCGTCGCCCGTCGCCCCGAAGGCTCGGACGCTGTAGCTCTGCCCGGGGGTCGCGGGCGGAGCCACCTGGCCGCGGGCAAGGCCGGCGGACAGGGCCGCGATGAAGGAAAAAAGAAGTCGGTGCCGGACAATGAATGACATCATGGGTGAAACGGGGGTTGTGGGAGGTGATCGGGACGACCGCCTGCCATCAATCCAAATCCACTCGGCGGCCTTCTTCGGCTGAGAGGTACGCCGCATAGATGACCTTGACGCATTCGACGGCCAGGTCGATTCCCGCCAGGGGCTCCCTCCCCTCCCGGATCGCGCCGGAAAAATCCGCAATCTCCTGGGCGAAGCCGCGAAACCAATCCTCGTCGCAGCTCGGTCGGTTCCATCCGGCCTTGGTCTCGAGTTTCTCGGTGAAGTATTCCTTCTGAAACACCGACGCCTCAGGGGCATAGGTTTCGATGGCATCGTTGCCGGTCATGTTCGCCTTGATCACCCCGTCGGTCATGAAGGCGGTCACCCTGGTATTCAGCCCGCCGAGTCCGGTGTCGCTCACGACGACGCACGCGCGCGAGCCGTCCTCAAATTGGATGACAACATTGGCCCAGTTCTCGACGTCGACGGGGTTCGCGCTGATCCACTGGTTCGCCCCCGCCCGCACCGCGAGTTCGGCCGCCTCGGAATGAACCAGGTCAGCCGTGTCCGCCACGACCGACACGGGGCGGATTCCCCTCCCCCGGCGAACCATCCCTTCCCATTGCTTGAGATGGAGGCAGGCGCCGACGGAGTGCACGCCCATGCGAAGCAGGGCTCCGCCGCCCGTCACCTTCCATTCCCGCGAATAGGCCGAGTTGGAGCCGGAATGGTTCTCCTCCGCTCGCAACTCGAGGATTGAACCCTTTGAAGCCGCTATCAGCTTGCGCATCTTGGCGATCGGCGGGGCATAGACCCAGTTCTCCGCGTAGCAAAAGCGCACGCCCGCCCTTTGGACCGCATCCCGGACGGCTTCGGCATTGCGGATGGCCCCCTCCCTCATTCGGACGCGCGGCACGCGCCGGCCGATCGGCTCCGGGTCGCCGGGGGCGCCGAAATAGCCGGTCAGCGGCTTTTCCATGATGATGTGCTTGCCCGCCTCCGCCGCGCGGATGGCAAAGTCATGATGCAGGGCGGGCGGAACGCATATATCGATCACATCGATGTCTGCGCGGGCCAGCAGCTCGCCGAAATCCTCCGTGGCGAACGGTACCTTCGCCTCCTGGGCGAGCCCTTCAGCGCTCTCCCGGGTGCGCGCGCAAATTCCCCGGACGGCGACCGATCCGGCGGGCAGGCCGGCATAATTGGCCAGATGCATCCGGGCTCCGAAGCGGGCCCCCGCGATTCCAATGCCGATCGTCTTCATTTTCGATGCGTTAGCTGCCCGCAGTCGGTGCGTTCAGGGGCGTCAGGGCACATTTGACAGAAGAAAGCCCCGGCGCAGCGCAACGTCAACCCGTCCGGTTCGTCTTGAGTGGGGCGGAGGCCGGAGCCAGGCTCCGGTTCGCCCCCACCCCGCCAGAGAACCCCGTGAATTTGCGACCTTCGGGCCGCACACCCCAATAGACCATGGCCACCCCTTTTTCACGCCTCATCCCCATTTGGTGCCTGTCCCTCGCATCGATCCTGTCGGCCCGGCTCTGCCCAGCCGCGACGGAGGCCGAGCGGAACATCCGCGTGCCCGGAAAACCCGGCGAGCCGTACGTCGAGGCTGTCCCTGATGCCGACTACAGTCACGCCTCGGAGGCGGCGTATGAGGCATTCCGGGACATGAAGTACGCGGTGCGCATCCACTGGGGAATCTATTCGGTCGATTCCATGCTCCACGAGTCCTGGCCCTTCATGGGCCTTTCGAACGAGGAGCGGCAGCGATACATCCAGCTCTACAAGACATGGAACCCGCAGGGGTTCGATGCAGAGCAGTGGATGCAGTTCTTTGACCAGGCCGGATTCCGCGGGCTGGCGTTCACCGCGAAGCACCACGAGGGCTTTTCGATGTTCGACACCAAGACCCGGGTCCACTCCCGGGTCAACTGGACGGCCCCCGGCGGCCCCGCCCTGGAGGACTGCGACCTGGCCTACAGCATCATGGAGACGCCCTTCCACCGGGACATCGTGAAGGAGGTGTGCGACGCGGCTCACCGGCACGGGCTAATGATAGACCTCTATTTCTCGCACCCGGACTGGTACGATACCGACTTCCGGCCCTACGGCTATGATCCGGCGCAGGTGGAGGGCAGCGACACCCTGGCGGGGGTCGTGCAGCGGCAACACCGCCCTGCGGCAATGTTCCCCCCGGTCACAGCCGCGGAGCAGGACCGGATGATGGCCCGCCACAGGGAGCAGCTGCGGGAGCTTTTGAGCAACTACGGCAAGATCGACATGGTCTGCCTGGACATCCGGTTCGGCCCGAAGGTCTGGCCCCAGTTGAAGGAGACGATCAAGCAACTGCGGGCGATCCAGCCCGAGGTGATGTTTCGAAACCGGGGAATCGGCAACTATGGCGACTACTACACGCCGGAACAGGTCGTTCCGAGCGACAAGCAGCCGACGGGGATGCCCTGGATGGTCATCTATCCGCTCGGCATCGGGTTCTCCTACGACCCCGAGGGCGGGCGCTACAAGGGAGCGAAATGGATCGTGGACAATCTTGTCGACTCGGTGGCGAAGGGCGGAAACTTCATGGTCGGCATCGGCCCGGACAAGGATGGGCGCTTTCATCCGACCGCGGTCGCGCAGATCACGGAGGCCGGAGCCTGGATCCGGGCAAACGCGGAGGCCATCTACAGCACCCGGGAGCGGCCGGGACAGCTCTGGAAGGAAGGCGCCAAAATTCGCTTCACCCGCACCAAGGACAACCGCTTCGTTTATGCGATCTGCCTTTCCAAGCCTTCGGGAACACTCGTCCTGAAGACGGTCGCCGCCCAGCCGAATTCGGAAGTGGTGCTGCTCGGCGGCGCCGGCCCGCTCCCCTGGCGCCAGACGCCGGAAGGGCTCGAGATCACGGTCCCGGCAAATGCGCCCGCGGCCCTGGCGTACGCATTCAAGATCCGGACCGGCGCATGACCCGGCGGAATATTGTCGCCGACGGCGAAAATCTGGTGCAACAGACTTCGGCACGATGACGGCCTGGGCGCAAAACTACAATCCGACCGGAATCGCAGCGCTCTCCACGGCCCTGGCAGCCCTCCCGGTTGTCACCCTCCTGGCGATGATTGTCTTCCTGCGAATGCGCATCCACCGGGCCGCGCTGGTTGCGCTCGCCTTGGCCGCGGTGATCGCCGTCGGGATATTTGGCATGCCGGCGCACATGGCGTTCGCAAGCGCCGCCTATGGCGGGGCATTCGGCCTTTTCCCAGTCGGCTGGATCATCCTCAACGTCATTTTTCTTTACCAACTGACGGTGCAATGCGGGCATTTCGACGCCCTGCGTGAGAGCCTGGCCGCCATCGCTCCGGATCCGCGGATACAGTTGATCCTGATCGCATTCGCTTTCGGGGCCTTTCTCGAAGGGGTCGCCGGCTTCGGCGCACCGGTCGCGATCACGGCGGCGATCCTCGTGCAGCTGAGGTTCAAGCCCCTGGAGGCCTGCGCACTCGCATTGATCGCCAACACGGCGCCGGTCGCCTTCGGTGCAATCGGGACACCGATCATCACCCTCGAGCAGGTCGCCGGGCTCGACTCCCACCTCGTCAGCATGATGGTGGGCAGGCAGCTGCCGATCTTTTCGGCCCTGATCCCCTTCTGGATTGTGGCCATTTTCGCCGGATGGCGGGGCATGCTCGCCATCTGGCCGGCCGCCCTGACCGCGGGCCTCGCCTTTGCCGTGCCGCAGTTCCTCGTTTCCAATTTCCACGGCCCCTGGCTCGTCGACGTCGTTTCGGGAACCTCCTCGATCGTGGCGACGGTCGTCCTCCTGCGGTTCTGGAAGCCGAAGACCCTCTGGCGCCTGGAAGGATCGGGGCCCGCGGCGCCGGACACCCGGACGGCCCGGGGACGCGGCGAACTCTGGCGGGCCTGGCTCCCCTGGGCCATCCTTACGGTCCTGATTTTCATCTGGGGAATCCCCTCGGTGGCGAGTGCCTTCGATCGCGTGTTTGCGCCCCAGTTCCCAGTCCCCCACCTGCACCACCTCGTTCAGCGCATGCCGCCGGTCGTGCCGGTGGGCGCCAAGCCGGAGGCTGCCGTCTTCAAGATGAATCTCCTTTCCGCCACGGGCTCGGGCATATTGCTGGCGGCGTTGGCGGCGGGTTTCACGATGGGCTATTCCCCGCGGCGGATGCTGGTGTGCTACGGAAGGACCCTCTGGGATGTCCGTCTGGCACTCCTGACAATCGCGGCGATGATGGCGCTCGGGAACTTGACCAAGTACTGCGGCACGGATGCCACGATGGGCCTGGCTTTGGCGCACACGGGCCGGCTCTATCCCTTCTTTGGCACGCTTCTCGGCTGGCTCGGCGTGGCGATGACCGGCTCGGACACCTCTTCCAACGTCTTGTTCGGCAATCTCCAGGCAATAACCGCCCGCCAGGCCGGCATCAGCCCGATCCTGATGGGAGCGGCGAACAGTTCCGGAGGGGTCATGGGCAAGATGATGTCCGCCCAGAGCATCGTGGTCGCCACCACGGCGACCAACTTCTACGGCCAGGAGGGGCGGATCATCCGATCCGTATTCGTCAGCAGCCTCGTTCTCGTGACGCTGATGGGCATTCTCATCACGCTGCAGGCCTATTGCCCGCCGTTCACGGGCATGGTCCCGAAGTAATTGCCAACCTCAGGGATGCTTTAGCAGCCCCCGGTCGCCCATCCAGTCGATCAGGCGCGAGGTCCATCCGGTGACGGCGAGCGGCCGCGGGCGCACGCCAAAACCGTGGCCGCCGCTGTTGTAGATGTGCAGTTCGGCATTCACTCCCGCCTTGTGGAGGGCGACATAGAGATTGGCCAGCCCGTCCGACATCGTTGGGCGGTCATCATACGCGCAGGCGAGGAAGGCCTGCGGAGTGTTCTTATCCACCTTCAGGTCGGGCGGCAGGCCGGGATAGATCAGGACCATGAAGTTCGGCTTGGATGACTCGCGCTCGACGGGATCGGCTGCGTCCGGCCGGCCCGAATCGTAGGAGGTGCCCGCGCGCGCAGCCACCTCGCCGCCGGCGGAAAAGCCCAGGATGCCGACCCGGCTGGGATCGATTGCCCATTCCGCCGCACGGCTGCGGATCAGCCGGATGGCGCGCTGGCCGTCCGCCAGGGCCTCGACGTTTGACCGGTAAGCGGAGCCGCCCGCCCTGTCGTGGGCCAGACGGTACTTGAGGACAAATGCCGCGACGCCATGGTCTGCGAACCACTGGCCGACGTCATAGCCCTCGCGGTCCATCGTCAGGAACATGTGCCCGCCTCCCGGGGCGATGATGATCGCCGCTCCGGTCGCCCGGTCCGCCATCGGCAGGTAGGGCGTGATCGTCGGATTGTGGATGTTGAAGGTGACGGGAAATACGATGTCCGGCTCCTGGCGCCAGGCGACCTGCTCCTTTTCATCCTTTCGCGCCTCGAATCCCGGAGCGCCGCCGCTCCAGAGCGAAATCGACATCGGATGTGTCGACTCCTGCGCTGGGGCCGAAGGAATGGGCGGACCCGCCGGGTCCTGCGCCGCGAGGCGGAGGGCCGCAACAACGAGAAGAAGGCCGCAGAGAACGCCCGCGCGAAGCGGGGCGGGATTTTCCAATGAGTGGTGATGCATGGGGGTAAAATCGGTCAATCCGCGATGGCCTGCATCACGACGTTCTGGAAGCCGTACTGGATATCCAGGTTGTTGGCAGGCGAACGCTGGACCAGCAGCAAAAGAATGAGCTGCTCCTTGGGATCGATGCGAAAATAGCAGTTGTAAGCGCCGCTCCAGCCATACGTGCCGGGTGAGCCCAGGATGCCCGAATCGCCATCGTCCTTCTGCACGGCAACGCCCAGCCCGAAGTATTGTCCGCGCAGGAACGGCAGCGGAATCGGATCCGAATGGCGGGCGGTCATCAGTTCGATCGACTTGCGGCTCACCAGCCGCCTGCCGTCAAGTTCTCCGTTGTTGAGAAGCATCTGGCAAAACCGAAGGTAATCGGCCGCGGTCGAGAAAAGGCCTCCGGTAGCCAGAAACAGGCGCGTGTCGGTGCTGGGCTGCGGCGCCCTGACGAGCTTTCCCTCAGGGGATGTCCCGTAGATCACCGCCAGGCGCGAGCGCTTTCCGGGAGGCACGGTAAAGCCCGTGTCGACCATTCCCAGGGGGGCCAGGATCCGGTCGTGGAGGTACGCGTCGAGCGATTGGCCGGAAATGACCTCGATCACCCGCCCGAGCACGTCGGTCGACAAGCCGTACTGCCAGGCCGAGCCCGGCTGGAAATTCAGCGGCACGCTCGCGAGGGCTCGGATCCGATCCGCCAGCACCGCGTCCGGCGGCAGCGACCGCAAGGCCTTGCGCAGGGCGGCGCCGGCCGGACCACCTTCGCTCGGCACTCCGGAGCGATGAATCAGCAGATCGTGAATGGTGATGCTGCGTTGCGCCGGGACCGTCACATACCCGCCCGGTGCGCCCGCCTGCGGCACGGCCACCTTGGGATTGCGGAATTCCGGCAGGTATTTCTCGACCGGATCGCTTAGGAGCAGGCGCTGGTCCTCCATAAGCATCAGGACGCCGATCGTGGCGATCGGCTTTGTCATGGAGGCCAGGGCGAAAATCTCGTCGGTTCGCATGGGCGTCCCCTTTTCGAGATCGGCGTAGCCCTGCGCCTCCAGCCGCACCAGCTTGCCATGCCGCGCGATGGCCGTGACGGCTCCCGCGATCTGGCCGCCGGTTTGCAGGCGGTCGATGAAGGCGCCAACCCTCTGCAGGCCCTCCGGGGACATGCCGACATCCCCGGGAGCCGCCGCCGGCGGAAGCGGCTGCGCCGCTCCCAGGCTTTGTATGAAAACGGCGCAAAGAATGGGCAGGGCGCCGGAAAGATTCATTTGGGGCAATGAATGGAATTCATCGGAAGCCATGAAAATGTCCGGATCCCACAGCCTTGCAAGTTCGCCGCACAATCCCCGGTCGCGCGCTCGCCTTATTCCCGCAACCTGTTGTGATTCGCTTCGTCTCCCAAGGCAAACCCCAAGGACCCCATGAATCGACGTGAATTCCTGGTCAAGACAGGCCTCACCGCTGCCGGCTGCGCCGCCGCAGGATATCTCCCAAAGAGGCTCTCCGCGGAAACCGCGGCGACCGCAGGCATTTCGATGATCTGCGACCCGTCGGATCCCGTGGCCGCTTCCGCTCCGGCCCAATGGGCCGCCCGGCACCTGCAGGAGGCACTGGCCGCGCGCGGTTTCCAGGTGCGCCGGTGCGCGAAAATCGAGGAGGCCCCCGCCGGGGACCTTTGCATTCTGGCAGCCGGGCCGTCTTCCGCTGCGTCGCGCGACGCCGGCGTCACGGCCCCGGCCGATGCCGAGGGCCTGGCGATCGGCTCCGGCCGGCTGGGCGGAAGGTCCGTGCTGGTCGCAAGCGGCGGCGGGGTGCGGGGGCTCGTCTACGCACTGACGGAACTGGCCGATGGAATCGCCGACGATCCGGATTCGGCGCTTCATGCCGCAAAAACCCGGTCCGAGAGACCGGCCAATGTGGTTCGCAGCGTGATGCGGTCCTTCACCAGCGCCGCCGAGGACAAGGCCTGGTATCACGACCGCGATTTTTGGCGGCGCTACCTGTCGATGCTGGTCACCCAGCGATTCAACCGGTTCAACCTGGCCTTCGGCCTGGGGTACGACGCCCCGAACCGGCTGCGCGACACCTACCTTTACTTCGCCTATCCATTTCTATTGGACGTCCCGGGCCATGGCGTTCGCGCGACCAACCTGCCGGATGCGGAGCGCGACCGGAATCTGGAGACGCTGCGCTTTGTCAGCGACGAGGCTGCGCTGCGCGGGCTGGAGTTCCAGCTGGGCCTGTGGACCCACGCCTACGAATGGACCAACAGCCCTGAGGCCAATCACGTGATCACGGGCCTCACGCCGCAGACCCAGGGGCCGTACTCCCGCGACGCCCTGGCCCTCGTCCTCAGGGAATGCCCGGGGATTTCGGGGGTCACATTCCGGATCCACGGCGAAAGCGGGGTGCCCGAGGGCAGCTACGACCTGTGGAAGATCATCTTCGACGGGTGCGCCCGCGGGGGCGAGCGCCTGCGGATCGACATGCACGCCAAGGGCATGACCAACGAGATGATCAATGTCGCCCTGGAGTCCGGCTCGGAATTCACGATCTCCCCGAAGTTCTGGGCCGAACACATGGGCCTGCCCTATCACCAGGCGGCGATCCGCCCGACGGAGATGCCCGTCCGCGCAAAGGGCAAGGGGGCCTTCTCCGCAAGCGAAGGCGCCCGCAGCTTCCTGCGCTACGGCTACGGCGACCTTTTGACCGAGAAAAGCCGCTACGGAATCGTGCACCGGATATGGCCCGGCACCCAGCGGCTTCTGCTCTGGGGGGATCCGGCCTTTGCCGCGGGTTACGGCCGCGCAATGAGTTTCTGCGGCAGCCGTGGCGCCGAGATTTTCGAGCCCCTCTCATTCAAGGGGCGGGAGGGCTCCGGTCACGCCGCCGCCGACCGCTCCGGCTACGCCGACGCCTCGCTGCGGCCGCCCGGCGGCGACTTTGAAAAGTACCTCGTCACCTATCGGTTCTGGGGCCGGATGCTTTACAGCCCGCAGGCCGACCCCCAGGGCTGGCGGCGCCAGTTCCGCCGCGACTACGGACCCGCGGCCGAGTCGGCGGAGGTTGTCCTGCGGCACGCAAGCCGGATACTGCCCCTGGTGACGACGGCCCATCTGCCGTCCGCCTCCAACAACACGTTCTGGCCGGAGATCTACACGAACATGCCGATCGCGGAGGGCGCCGGCAGCGGTCCCTACAGCGACACCCCCAGCCCCAAGCGGTTTGGCACGGTCAGTCCGCTCGATCCGCAGCTGTTCTCCCGGATCGAGGATTATGTCGATGCCCGCCTGCAGGGCCGGATCGACGGCAAGTATTCCCCGCTGGAGATCGCCCAATGGCTGGAAGACCTTTCCCACTCCACGTTCGAGCATCTGGCCGAAGCGGAGAAGGCCTCGGCCGACCGAAATGCGCCCGCCTTCCGGCGGCTGGCGATCGACGTCCGGGTGCAGGGAGGCCTCGGCCGGTTCTTCGGCCAGAAGCTGCGCGCCGGGGTTTTCTACACCCTGTTCGAGCGGACAGGCGATCCAAAGGCCAAGGCCGAGGCCCTGCGCCTGTATCGCTCCGCCCGGGATGCCTGGGCCGGCATCGTCGCCGTAACCGACGGCGTTTACGCGCCGGATGTCTCCTACGGCGACGGTCCGAACAAGCGCGGCCACTGGTCCGACCGCCTGCCGGCGATCGACCGGGACATCACCGCCGTGGAAGCCTCCCCCGCCCCGGCAGCCCCTGCCGGCTCATTCGACGAGAAGCGCATCGCCGCCCTTCTTCAGGACGCGGGAGCCCATCCGCAGCGCCCGGCCGTCAATGCCACGCATTCGCAGCCCGGCCCCTTCCGGCGCGGGCAGCCGGTCGCCCTCTCCCTGGCGTTTCCCGCCGACCACGGGCAGAAGGCGGTCCTCCTGCATTACCGACACGTCAATCAATCCGAAGCGTGGCGCTCCGCTCCGATGCAGCTCGCTGACGCCTCCTGGCATGCCGAAATCCCGGGCTCCTACGCCGACTCGGATTTCGCCCTGCAGTACTACTTCGAGCCCACCGACCCGGCGGGCCAGGCCTGGATCTATCCCGGCCTCGGCAGCGCGCTGTCCCGGCCGCCCTACCTCGTCCTCCGTCAGGCCTGACTCTCCGCGACATCCACCGACACCCGGACCGCGTGCCTGCCGCCACCGGTCAGGATGCCCGCCACCGGGCTGACGTCGCCGAAATCCCGGCCGAGCGCGACCGTGATGTGCTCCTCCGCCGGCTGGAGGTTGTTCGTCGGGTCATAGTCGATCCAGCCCGCGCCCGGGCAAAAGATGGCGAACCACGCGTGCGACGCATCCGCCCCGACCAGGCGCTCCCTGCCCTCGGCAGGGCGCGTGTGCAGGTAACCGCTGACATACCGCGCGGGCAGGCCGATCGAGCGCAGGCATGCGATGCCCAGGTGCGCGAAATCCTGGCAGACGCCGCGGCGGCTTTTCATGACCTCTTCAAGCGGCGTCGCCACGGTCGTGGCCTTGGGGTCGTACTGGAAGTCCCTGTGAATCCTCCGGTTTAGATCCATGGCGCCGGCCAAAATCGGCTCTCCCCTGGGGAAGCTTTCGAACGCGTATTCTGCGAGTTCGCGCGACGCCCGCACCTGGGGCGAGTCGAACACGAACTGGTACGGCTCGACAACCTCCGGAAGGACGGGGTCGCGGAACAGGCCCGCGACCTGTTCCCACTCAGGCGACGTCCCGGGTGCGGGCGGCGCCGCAGCCCGGATGCGCACGCGGCTGCGGGCCACAATTTCGAGCCGTTCGTGCACCTCCTGGATGCTGAAAAAGCACAGCTGGTTGCCGAAGTAGTCGGAGCGCACCCCTCTCACGGCGGGCCCGGGCGAGATCTCAAGCGACGAGTTCTCGCACATCTGCGCGGAGGTCTCGCGCGGGTTGAGCCGCGCCACGTGGTACGAGACCGCGACGGGCGCGGTGTATTCGTAGGACGTGCGATGCGTGACGGTGTAGGTCATGATTGGCCGTTGCCGCCCGTGTGGGAGATGGTCGAGTGCGCGAAGTAGTTCGCCGCGATGGCGTCCGAAAGGCGCGGCAGGTCGCGCAGGGTTTCCTGGATGCCCCGGCTCACCCCGCCGGAGAGCCAGGCCTGCGCCGGGCCCGCCAGCTCGCGGACGTCCATGCCGCCCAGCCGCGCGGAGCAACCCTGCAGGATGCCCCTGCCCGAGCTGTTCGCCGCCTCGCGCTCCGGCGGCAGGAGCTCAAAATGCTTCAGAAGCTGGTTGATCTGGAACAGCACCGAGCGCGGATTCTTGTCGTCGAGCAGCACGAGGTCGAAAACCGCCGTCAGGTGCGGCAGCAGGTTGTACCGGGACCGGAACGTGATCGTCGTGTCCGTCGCCTCAAGCACGGCTTCGAGGACGCTCGGGTCGCCCGGTTCCGGCAGGCGCAGGGTGACGTCGAGCAGGATGCAGAGGTAGACCGCGCGCTCGATGCGCAGGCCCATGTCGAGGAAGCGCCACGCCTGGGCGCGCGTCATGTTCTCGCGCGCCAGACCGTGAAACGCCGCGAGACCGATCAGCGTCTGGCTCAGGATGCCCACGGCGTCCCCCGCCAGCACGTCCGGGCCGGCGGCGGGCGCCGCCATGCGCTCGCCGAGCTGGCCCAGGACGTGCCACATGTCGTTTGACGTGCGGTCCCTCACAAAGACCCCCAGCTGCTGCACGCGGTCGATCGTGCCGCGCAGGCTGCCGCTGCGGTTGGGATCGAATATGGCTCCCATCAACTCGGCCTCGAATGAGCCGGGCGGCAGGCGCGCCTCCGGCTGCCGGAAGAAATCGGGCAGCTGTCCCTGCCTTTCGAGCGTCTGCAAAAGCGGGCGCGCGCTGGCGGTTCGCTGCGGAATGGACCTTGTCACGGCGCTTCGCAGCATGCGCGCCGTCGCGTCGGCGCGCTCCGAGTACCGGCCCAGCCAGAAAAAATGGTCGGCGAGCCGGCTCGGCAGGTTGTTGCCGGTGCGGTGCACCTCGACGCGCTGCCCCTCCGTCTGAAAAAGCGTCACCTCCGGCACGGCGACCGGAGACGCGACCCAGATGTCCTTGCTGGCAAGGCCGCCCTGCATGGATTGAACCAGGCTTCCATGGTCCGGAGCCACGCGCGCAAGCCCGCCGGGCATCACGTGGTAGCCTCCGCCTCCCGCGACGAGATACATGCGCAGCCCCACCGGCCGCGCGGCGAGGCCCTTTCCGTCCCAGCATGGCGCGCTCGACAGCTCCACCCTCTCCTGCGCCACGAACATGTCCGGGTCGAACTCGATCCGGGCGCGCAGTTCCTCGGCCTCGGCGGAGGTCGGCCGCCTGGCCAGATCCACGTCCCAGGTCGGCGCGCGGAAGGCAGGCTTCACCACAAGTTCCCCGAGGTGCTCGCAGACGTATTGGCGGGCGGATTTCTGTCCGCACCACCAGGTGGCGACCGAGGGCAGCTTCAGCTCCTCGCCGAGCAGCTGCCTGCACAGCCCCGGAAGAAACGACAGAAACGCGGGGCTTTGCAGCAATCCGCTCCCGAGGGCGTTGGCCACGGCGACATTGCCCGCGCGCAGCGCCTGGACCAGTCCGGGAACGCCCAGGATCGAGTCGTTGCGCAGCTCCAGCGGGTCGCAGTAATCGTCGTCCACGCGGCGCCAGATCACGTCCACGGGCTCGAGGCCGCTCAGGGTCTTGAGGAACACGCGGTCGTCGCGCACAGTAAGGTCCTGGCCCTCGACCAGGGCGTAGCCGAGGTACCGCGCCAGAAAGGCCTGCTCAATATAGGTCTCGTTGTGCGGGCCCGGAGTGAGCAGCACGACGCGGGCCTTTTCCGCCGGATGGGGCGCCAGCCTCGCAAGCGACGCCTTGACCTCCCGGAAGAAGCCGGCGAGCCGCGGCACGTGGTTTTCGCGAAAAAGCTCCGGCAGGATGCGCGACGTGACGAGCCTGTTTCCGAGCGCATAGCCTGCGCCGGTTGGAATCTGCGTTCGGTCGGAAGTCACCCACCAGCGGCCGTCCGGCGAGCGCGCCACATCCGCGGCGTAAAAATGCAGAAACGCGCCGTCGGACGCCCGGATATTGTGGCACGGGCGCAGGAAGTCCGGCTGGGCAAAGACCAGCGCGGGCGAAAGCGAGCGCGAGCGGATCAAGTCCTGCGGGCCATAGCAGTCGGCGAGGATCCTGTTCAGCAGGGTCGCCCGCTGGATCAGCCCCGCTTCGAGAACACGCCATTCATCGGAAGCCATGACGAACGGGATCGGATCGAGCTGCCAGGGGCGCTCCATGGCGCGCGGGTCGCCGTAGACGTTGTAGCTCATGCCCTGTTCCCGCACTAGCCGCCGGGAAGCGTCCGAGCGGCGCTGCAATTCGGCCCCGCCTATCCCCTCCAGCCCGCCGATCAGCTTCGCATAATGCGGGCGCACCCTTCCGTTCCCGTCCAGCAGCTCGTCGAAAGCCGCCGAGCCCCGTTCGTAACTTGCCGGGAAGCCTGCGGAAACAGGCGGCGCCCCGGCGGCGGCGCCGGTCATGGATTGGGATTGCGTTTCAGGCATCTGGGGCTGGGTGCGGGGACATCCTGTCGCCCGCCTCAGACATTGCGCAAATCCAACGTAAAGGGAAATTCCGGATTCAACGGGGCCGGCGGAATCTCCATTTCGCCCTGGGTGTGCCCGTGCCGGAAAAACCGCGCCAGCCGGCGGCTCTCCGCCTCGTAGCTGTTCACCGGGAACGTCTCGTGGCTGCGACCGCCCGGATGCGCGACGTGGTAGGAGCACCCGCCGAGCGAACGGCGGTTCCATGTGTCGTACAGGTCGAAGCGCAGCGGCGCGTGCGGCGCGATCGTCGGCTGCAGGCATTCCGGGGGCTGCCAGGCCCGGAAGCGCACACCCGCCACGCCCTCGCTGTTGGTCCCGGTCGGATGAAGCGGCACCCGGCGGCCGTTGCAGGCGATGGCAAAGCGGTCCCCTGTCAGCCCGCGCACCTTGACCTGCAGCCGCTCGAGCGAGCTGTCCACGTAGCGCACGGTGCCGCCCCCGCCCCCCTCCTCGCCGAGGACGTGCCACGGCTCGAGGGCGGTTCGAAGCTCGATGTGCAGGTCGCGCACATCCAGGTCGCCTATCCGCGGAAAGCGGAATTCGAAATGCGGCGCGAACCAATTGTCCTCGAAGGGAAAGCCGGCATCCCGCAGGTCCTGGAGGACGTCCCGGAAATCGGCCTCGCAGTAATGCGGCAAAAGCCACCGGTCGTGGAGGTCCGTGCCCCAGCGCACGAGACTGTTCCCGTAGGGCTCATTCCAGAATTTCGCGATCAGGCCGCGCAGCAGCAGATTCTGCGCGAGGCTCATCCGCGGGTGCGGCGGCATCTCAAAGGCGCGCATCTCCACGAGACCGAGCCGGCCTGAGCTGCTTTCCGGGGCGAACAGCTTGTCGATCGAGAACTCCGAGCGGTGCGTGTTGCCGCTCGAGTCCGTCAAAAGATTGCGGAACAGCCGGTCGGCGAGCCATGGGGGCGCCTTTCCGGTGGCCCGGATGTTCCGGTCCAATTCCGCGAACGCTATCTCGAGCTCGTAAAGCGCATCGTTGCGGGCCTCGTCGACCCGCGGCGCCTGCGAGGTTGGCCCGATGAACAGCCCGCTGAACAGCCAGCTGAGCGACGGATGGTTCTGCCAGTACGCGAGCAGCGATCGCAGCAGGTCGGGGCGCCGCAGGATCGGCGAATCCTGCGGCGTCTCGCCGCCGATGACGATGTGGTTGCCTCCGCCGGTTCCGGTGTGGCGCCCGTCGAGCATGAACTTCTCCGCGCCGAGCCGCGTCTGGCGCGCCTCCTCGTAAAGAACCGTCGTTCGCTCCACGAGCTCGTCCCAGGACCTGCTCGGGTGCATGTTGACCTCGATGACCCCGGGGTCGGGCGTGACCGCGAGCTTGTTCAGGCGGGGGTCGCGGGGCGGTGTTTCGCCCTCGATGATGACCGGCATCCCGAGTTCGGACGCGGCCGTCTCGATCCCCGAGATCAGGTCCAGATAGTCCTCGGTCCTCTCGACGGGCGGCATGAAGACGTGCAGCCGGCCGCCGCGCGGCTCGACGCAGAGCGCCGTGCGAATGACCCCCGGGGCGCTCTCCCCCCGCGCAGGACGGCGAGTCGGATCGCCCGGCATCCCGGGAGCCTTCGGTTGTTCGCCCCTGTCGCCGAGGTGCTGCGCGCGCTGGCCCGGTCCCATTCCCGCAGGGATCGGCGCCGCGCCCACGCGGAGGAATGCCTGCCCGCCGGCCCCGGGCCGGTCCGGACGGG
Source organism: uncultured Opitutaceae bacterium (assembly GCA_964605835.1). Lineage (GTDB taxonomy): Bacteria > Verrucomicrobiota > Verrucomicrobiia > Opitutales > Opitutaceae > Palsa-1447. The sequence continues at coordinate 4,188 of CAZSEH010000054.1, read as the reverse complement.
GAAATCCAGCCGGCAATTCCGGCCAGTGCGGCTGCGACGGGTCGGGCTGCCGGATCCACGGGTAATCCTTCTCCGCGACCCAGGGGATCGAATCGATCGGCAGCCGCAATCCCATCGGCGAGTCGCCGGGCAGCAGCCAGAGCGTATCGTCGTCTCGCAGGAACCAGGCTCCCGCCACCCACCCGGGCTGGCTTCCAAGCCATGCGCGCCGGATCGGCAGGGCGTACCCGACCACCTCCCCGAGACCGCGCTGGAAGACCTTTGCGATCCGCTCCCGTTCGAGCTCGTCCCTGAGGTTCGACTTTTCCGGCGTGACGTTTGACGGCAGGCGGCGCTCCTTCCACGCGTAGTAAAACGCGTCCTCGTAGGCGGGCATGAGGAATTTCGGGTCGGCGCCGACAACCCTCGAAATGCGGCCGAGCAGTTCCCCGGCTTCCCTCGCGCCGTGGCCGTAGTCCTTCGACTCATCGGCGAAAAGCGAGTCATCCTTCCAGATCGGCACGCCATCCTTGCGCCAGTAGGCCGCCAGCGCCCAGCGCGGGAGCTGTTCGCCGGGATACCATTTCCCCTGGCCGCAGTGGAGAAGCGAGCCGGCCGCGAATTTTCCCCGCAGGCGCCTGACGAGTTCCCCGGCCAGAAGGCGCTTTCGCGGCGAGTTGGCGGTGAAGTTCCATTCGGCGCCATCGGGATCGTCAACGGACACAAAAGTCGGCTCCCCGCCCATTGTGAGCCCCACGCCGCCCTTCTTCAATTCGCCGTCGATCGCGCGGCCGAGCGACTCGATCCTCCCCCACTGCTCCTCGGTGTAAGGCAGCGTGACGCGCGGGGATTCGGAAATGCGCGAGACGCTCATCTCGTGGCTGAAAACACACTCGCATTCGTCCAGGGTACCGGTGATGGGCGCGGCGCTGCCGGGGTCGGGCGTGCAGGCGAGCGGAATGTGGCCTTCGCCGGCCAGCAATCCGCTCGTCGGATCGAGGCCGATCCAGCCGGCGCCCGGCAGATAGACTTCGCACCAGGCATGCAGGTCCGTGAAGTCGCTTTCCGCGCCGCTCGGGCCGTCCAGCGACTTCACGTCGGCCTTGAGCTGGATCAGGTAACCGCTGACGAAGCGCGCGGCGAGTCCGCAGTGCCGCAGCAACTGGCAAAGAAGCCACGCCGAATCCCTGCACGAGCCGCTCAGCTTCGTAAGGGTTTTCTCCGGCGTCTGGACGCCGGGTTCAACGCGGATCGTATACTTGATGTCCTTCCAGAGGCGCTGGTTGACCGCGACAATGAAATCGTTCGTCCGAAGCGCGCGGATTCCCCCTTTCCTGGCGCGCCGCCTTCGATCCAAAACGAGGGGCTTGCCGAGGAGGTCCGTTTGCAGGGCGTCCAGGTATTTCCTGAAGTTCCCGGCGGGCCGGCTCCGGCGCCGGAATGGACCGAGCTCGTGGTCGAGCGCGCGGTCGTATTCAAACGGAAATTCCTGCGCCGTCGGCTCGAGGAAGAAATCAAACGGGTTCAATACGGCCATTTCCGCGACCAGATCCACCTCGACCTGAAACTCGCGGGTGGGTTCGTCAAAGACCAGCCGCGCCGCATAGTTCGACTGGGGGTCCTGCATCCAGTTGATGAAATGTTTCCCCGGCGTGACGAGCATCGAGTAACTCAGGACCCGGGAGCGTGAATGCGGCGCAGGGCGCAGTCGCACGACCTGCGGGCCGAGGTGTATTGGCCGGTCGTAGCTGTAGTGCGTCTTGTGGTGCAGGGCGACGTGAATGGACATTCGGGATTTGGAAGGGAGGACTGCTCTTTGGCTGCGTGCGCGCCGAACAGATCGGCGACCGCAGGAACGGCGGCAGGACCGTGTTTTTTAGCCACGCGGGCAAGGGGACCGATAGCATCCCCCATACCAGCCGGCCTCCTCCGGGCGAAACATCCACCGGCGCGCACAAGAAATGCTGCTGCGAGGCATGGAGCCGGCCTTGAGCAGCAATTCACCAAAGGACACCTACCGGCTCACGAAGATCATTTTCACCCTCGGACCGGCCAGTTCGGACGAGAAGATGCTGGAAAAGCTGATCCTCGCGGGTGTCGACGTGTGCCGGCTCAACATGGCGCACGGGGACCAGGCCTGGACCCGAACCATGATCCGGCGGGTGAAGGACGTGTGCGGGCGGACCGGACGGCACATTGCCATCATGCTGGACATCAAAGGCCCCGAGATACGGACGGGCGACCTTCCCTCGCCCGTGGACCTGGCCCAGGGGCAGTTGGTGGACCTGCTGCCCATGCCTGGAGAGTCCGAGAGCGGGGTCCTCGCGGTCGGCGTCAACTACTCGGGCCTCGGGCAGGACGTCTCGGTCGGAACCGTCGTCTTGGTGGACAGCGGGCTGATCCGCCTGGAGGTCGTGGCCGCGACGCCTTCCCGGGTTCACTGCCGCGTGGCAGTCGCGGGCAAACTCGGCAACCGGCGGCACATCAACCTCCCGGGCGTCAAGGTGCGCCTCCCCGCCATCACGGCCAAGGACCGCGCGGACATAGCCGTTGGCGTCGAGGAACAGGTCGATTTCTTTGCCCTTTCCTTTGTCCGCGAAGCCGACGACGTGGACATCCTGCGCCGCGTCCTGTCCGATGCGAAGAGCGAGGCCCGCATAATAGCCAAGATCGAGGACCAGTCGGCGATCGCCAACCTCGACGAGATCATCCAGGCCGCCGACGCGGTCATGGTTGCGCGCGGGGACCTGGGCATCGAGGTGCCCATGGAGGACCTGCCGCTGATCCAGAGGAAGACCGTCGATGCGTGCATCCGGCTCCGCAAACCCGTGATTGTCGCAACGCACCTGCTCGAATCGATGATTCAGTCCCCCGTGGCGACGCGCGCCGAGGTGAGCGACATCGCGGGGGCCGTCTGGTCCACGGCGGATTCCATCATGCTTTCGGGCGAAACGACCACGGGCCGCTATCCCCTGGAATGCGTGCAGTTCATGAAGCGCGTGGCGGGACGGGTGGAGGCGAGCGCCTCAAAGGGGTACAATTCCGAGCTTCCGCTCCGGAGCCCGAAGGACCACCTGCTCCGTTCAGCCGTGGTTCTGGCGCAGGAACTCGGCGACTTCGGCATCGTGGTCTTCACCCGCAATGGCTCCCTGCCGCAGACCCTGTCCGCCATGCGGGCCCGGCGCTGTCCCATCTACGCCTTCACGGACGTGCCGCAGGTCTTCCGGCATCTTCTCCTGGTCTGGGGTGTGGAACCCTTTCTCATGCCGTTTTCGAGCGAGCCCGAGCAGACGATCTGCAACAGCTTCGATTACCTCGTCCGCCGCGGCTGGGTGAAACGCGGGGACCTGATGGTGGTCGTCACCAATGTCCTCGCGGGTCTGAAGATCGTGGACACGATCCAGATGCGACCGGTTGAATGAATGCCCTGCGCCGCAACCGACGGGTACAGGCGTTCGAGGTCGCCCTTCAGGACTGCCTCGGAAGGATGGGCGCTCCGACAGCCTTTGCGGTTTTCATGAGCGTCTGGTCCTTTGTCGCCAGCGCTGTGCTTCGCCGAAGATCAGGAGAACGGATCGAGGGTATTGACCCCGGACCGTTGAAAGTCGGCGACGTTTCGGGTTACGACCGTCAGCCCGTGCTCAAGACCTGTGGCGGCGATGAGCCCGTCTGAAACCGGCAGCGGTTGGTTTATGGCCAGACCACCCCATCGGTCGGCAATCGCGGCCGTGATGGGAAGGATTCGCTCTGCGTAGTGCGTCTCCAGACCCAGGAGCCACCGTTCGAGCGCCCTGGAGGCTTTGGGATCCTTTGCCCGGCGCAGTTCGATGCCGCGGCGAATCTCGCCGAGGGTCAGAACGCTCACGAACGCCTCGTCGGGTTGGATTCCGGCCATCCATGCGGCAACGCCCGGATTGCATCCAGGTTTCCGAAGTTCTGAGAGGATGCAGGTGTCGAGCAGGTAAGCCATCAGAGCACGACCCGGCGGGGAAGATCGGCGGAGCGCGGAAACTCAATGGCTTCGCCTTGCGGAATACTGCGGAGATACTCGATGAAGTTTCTCTGCGGTTCGGCACTGTCCCCAACCAAGGCGGATCGGAGGAGCCGCCGATGAGCCTCCTCGACGGAAACGCCCTGCGCCGCCGCGCTGCCGCGAAGCCTTTTCACGATGATTGGCTCGATGCCACGGACGAGGAGTTGAGACATGAA
>CAZSEH010000053.1:0-24307 GCA_964605835.1 uncultured Opitutaceae bacterium | reverse complement strand
GGGTCTTTTCAACGGACGATCCATGGAATCGCATAGGCGCAGATCGTCGTGATGCAGCCGACGGCCGCAACGAGGAGGACGCTGTGCCAGAAAGTGAATCGAAACAGGGCGGACTCCTCCGCGGGCTTCATTCCGGCGGCGGCGGCGGCAACCGCTATGCTCTGCACGCTGATCATCTTTCCCATCGCTCCGCCGACCGTGTTGGCGCTTGCGGTGAGGACCGGATTCAACCCGAGCTGCCGGGCCGCGGTCACCTGAAGGTTGCCGAATAGCGCGTTGGACGAGGCGTCCGAGCCGGTCAGAAAAACGCCCAGCCACCCGAGTATCGGGCTGAAGAAGGGAAAGAAGCCTCCCGTGGACGCAAACGCCAGCCCCAGGGTCGATGTCGCGCCCGAATAGTTCATCAGGAATGCGAGGCCCAGGATCGAAGCGATCGTCACAAGCGGCAGGAACATCACCCGGACGTTTCCGGCAAAAACGCGCATGAAACGCGCGGGCGACACTCCGGCGAATGCCGCTGCAAGGACGCTGGCGATAAGGCAGGCCGTGCCGGGGCTGGCGAGCCAGTCGAAACCGTACACGGCATCGTAGGGCGCGGCGACGGGCACTACCGGCGGAATCCGCAGGACAACCTGATGAAGCGCCGGCCACTTGATGGGAAAGCTGGACTTCAGCAGAGCGCTCCTGACCGCGGGAGTGCCCCAGCAAAGGACGCAGGCGGCCAGAAATATGTAGGGCAGCCAGGCCCGAAACTCCGCTGAGACGCCGATGCGGGACGCCTTCCCGGCAGGCGCGCCGCCGTCGGGCTGCCATGCGCGAAACAAAACCACGAGGCTCGCGATGGCGGCGAGCGCCGCCAAAACGTCGGCCAATTCCGGGCCGATGAGGTTTGAGACCGCCACATGGACAATGGCAAACGAAACGCCGCAGGTCACCGCAGCCGGCAGCGCGCCCCGCAAACCCTTCCGGCCAGCCATCAGGACGACCATGTAGGCGGGCACGCACAGGGAGAGAGGCGCGCTGATCCGGCCGACCGTGGAGCTCAGGTTCGCAATCGGCAAATCGGTTGTCTTGGCCAGGGTGATGATGGGCAGGCCGATGGCGCCGAACACCACCGGCGCCGTGTTTGCCAGGAGGCAGATGCCCGCCGCCTTCAGCCGGTCGAAGCCCATGCCGGCGAGCATCGCGGCGCAGACGGCGACCGGAACGCCGGAGCCGGCCGCCCCCTCGATGAATGCGCCGAAGGCGAATGCGATCAGCAGGGCCTGGCACCGGCGGTCCCCGGTCAGGTTTGAAAGCGAATGCTTGATCACCTCGAACTGTCCGGTCTCGAGCGTCAGCCGGTAGAGAAGGAGGGCGTTGAAGGTGATCCAGCCAATTGGGAGAAGACCGAAAGCCATTCCGAAGGTCGCGGCCGAGACGATCCGGACCGGGGGCATCCGGTAGACAAGCAGGGCCACGAGGATCGCCGAGCCCAGGCTGGCAATCGCGGAAATCCACGCCGCCTTGCGCCGGATCGCCAGCATGTACAGCAGCACGAGCATCGGCAGCGCGGCAAGGGCGGCGGAATAGCCGACGCTGTGCGCGACTGGCGAATAGTCTTGTTGCCACATGGGTGCGTGCGGTTGGGGGACGGAAAGAGCGGGAGGAGCGCGGGACTCAGCCGCGCCCGGAAGCCATGATCTGCATCGCCTCGGATTCGATTCGTTCGACGGAGACGCCATACTTGACCAGAAGGGCATCGTACGGGCCGGATTCGGCGAAGGTGTCCCCGATTCCGACGAACCGCATCAGGGCCGGAGCGTGCCGGCCAACCACCTCGGCGACCGCGCCGCCCAATCCCCCGTGCACCGTATGCTCTTCGACAGTCAGGACGCGCCCGGTCTTCCGGGCCGAATCAGCCAGGCATTGGACATCGATCGGCTTGATCGTCGCGACCTCGAGCAAATCGACGGAGACTCCGCGGCCGGCCAGCCGCCCGGCGGCCTCGATCGCCATGCTTGTCGGCACGCCGCAGACTGCGATCGTCAGGTCGCGGCCGTCCCGGAGCTTGCGGATCCTGCCGATTTCAAGGGGCGGCGCATCGGCGAAAAGGACCGGGGTGGGATTGCGGCAGATCCGGATGTAAACGGGCCCGTCCCGGCGAAGCGCCGCGGCCAGGGCCTGGCGCAGTTCGACGCCATCGGCGGGGACGACCACGGTCAGGTTCGGCATCGCCCGCATCATGGCGATGTCGAGAATCGCCTGGTGGCTGGCGCCATCGTAGGAGTCGGAAAGCCCCGCATAGCTGCCCGCCAGCACGACCGGCAGCTTGTTGTAGCAAATGATGTTTCGCACCTGGTCGGCGGCCTTGAGCGTCAGGAAAAGCGCAAAGGTGCTGACAACCGGCCGCAGGCCGCAGGTGGCCAGGCCCGCGGCTATGTCCACCATGTTGGCCTCCGCCACGCCGACATTGAAGAACCGACCGGGGTGTCGCTGCCCGAAGGCCGCCGTGCGTGTGCTCGTGGAAACGTCCGCGTCCAGCACAACCATCTCCGGCACCTCCGCCGCCAGGGCAAGGAGCGCCTCGCCAAAGGCATCGCGCATGGCAACGGGTGCGGGATTCACAGGCGGGCCTCCAGCAATCGCAGGGTCTCGAGCAGCTCCGCCCGAGCCCGGACAAAAGTCGCGTCATCGACGACGGCGCCGTGCCACAGGGCGGTGTCCTCCATGAACGACACCCCCCGCCCTTTTCGCGTCTTGTAGATGACGGCCTTCGGGCCGTTGTCGCCGCCCTTCACCCAGTCCAGCGAGTCGAGCACCTCGCCCGCATCATTGCCGTCAAAGGTGCGGGGGGCCACTTCCCAGTTGAATGCGCGAAGCTTCTCGGGGAGCGGATCCATCGGCATGATCTCGTCGCTCGCGCCATCCAGCTGGACCTTGTTGTAGTCGATCAGCGCGACGAATCGCGCGGGCTTGAACTTCGCGGCGGCCATGATGGCCTCCCAGGTCTGGCCCTCGTTCAGGTCGCCGTCGCCCAGCAGGACATACGTCCAGTAGCTTCTTCCCTGGAGGCGGGCGGCCAGGGCCATGCCCAGGGCCACCGATGTTCCGTGGCCGAGCGAGCCCGTCGACATCTCGACACCCGGCGTCTTCCTCATGCAGGGGTGGCCCTGCAGCCGGCTGTCGATCTGCCGGAATGTCCCGAGCTCCGCCGCGGGAAAGTAGCCCCGGTGGGCCAGGACGGTGTAGAGCATGCAGGAGGCGTGTCCCTTGCTGACCACAAGCCGGTCGCGATCCGGCCAGCGGGGATCCTCGGGGCGGACATTCATCGCGTCAAAATAGAGCGCGACCAGCAGCTCCGCCGCCGATGCCGCCCCGCCCCAGTGGCCCGTGCCCCGCTCGTGCAGGACTTCCAAAACGATGAGCCTGAACTCCTGGGCCAGGCACTGGAGCGCGGCCGCCTTCCGCTTCCTGTCCTTTTCCTGCAGCAGCGCCTCGAGCGTGCGGCCGGCCCCGGGGATTATGGGCGTCATCAAAGGATTTTTAATCCGATGGGGAGTCCGCCCGCAAGGAGGAACAGGGGAAAACCTGCGCGCCAGCCGCCCCCCGGCGGCCGGGTTGAGTTTGCACGGCGCGCCGTTTTGTCCTAAGGAAATGATACCCCGGGCGTCCGTGCGGCTCCCAGATCCCGGCAACCCCTCCCCTCCATGACGTCTCTCACAATCCGGATTCGCCTTTTGATTTCCTGCATTCTTTCCCTGGCGGCCGGCATTGCCCGCGGACAGGTTGCCCCGCCCGAAGCCTCCGGGCAGGCATACAATGTCCGCGCATTCGGCGCGACGGGCGACGGCAAGACGCTGGATACCGACGCCATAAACCGGGCGGTTGAAGCCGCGGCGGCCGCCGGCGGCGGAACCGTGCAGATTCCCGCCGGAAGGTACCTGAGTTTTTCGATCCGGCTGAAGAGCCACGTCGACCTCCACCTCGACCAGGGCTGCATCCTTGTCGCGGCGAGGGAGGCGCCGGGTTACGGCGCCTATGATGCGGCCGAGCCGAACGAATGGGGCGACAAGTACCAGTACCAGAATTTTGGCCACAGCCATTTCCACAACAGCCTGATCTGGGGGGACGGTCTGGAGGATGTCTCCATCACCGGATCCGGCCTGATCGACGGCAGGGCCCTCCCCCGCTCCAACGGCGAGGGCGAGCGCCCGCCGGGCGGCAAGGCCGCGCCGGGCGGCGATTTCGCGGGGCTGCCGCCCCTTCCCCCGGTTGCGCCGCCGCCGGCCTCCGCCGGGTTCAGCGCCCGCGGGCGCGGGGGAAACAAGGTCATTGCGCTCGTCAACTGCCGCAATGTGATCGTGCGCGATTTGTCCGTCCTGCAGGCCGGCTGGTTCGCGCTCCTCGCCACGGGCGTGGACAACCTGACGGTCGACAATGTCAAGGTGGACACCAACCGCGACGGCTTCAATTTCGACTCCTGCCGCAATGTCCGGGTCAGCAACTGCACCGTCAACGCAATCAACGACGACGGCATCTGCCTCAAGAGCTCCTATGCCCTGGGCACCCCCCGGGCGTGCGAGAACATAACGATCACCGGCTGCCAGGTGAGCGGCTTTGATCCGGGCTCGTTCTTCGACGGCACGTACAAGACCACCCAGGAGCACGCGATTGACCGGGACGGCCCGACCGGCCGGATCAAGTTCGGCACCGAGTCCGAGGGGGGCTTCAGGAACATCACGATCGCCAACTGCGTCTTCGACCACTGCCGCGGGTTCGCGCTCGAGATGGTCGACGGAGGGACAATCGAGGACGTCGCGATCACCAACATCGCGATGCACGACATCTGCAATTCGGCGATCTTCATCCGCCTCGGCAACCGCGCCCGCGGGCCCGCGGGAACGCCCGTCGGGGCGATCCGGCGGGTCACCATCAGCCACGTCGTCGCATCGGATGTCGACGGCCGCTATCCCATCCTGATCGCCGGCCTGCCGGGCCATCCGATTGAGGATGTGTGCCTGAGCGACATTCGGATCATCTGCCGCGGAGGCGTCACGCTGAACGATGCGGCAACGCAGCCGGCCGGACTTGCGAACCGGTTCTTCATCCGGGGCAACGGGCTCGACGGCCCGCGCGACCCCTACCTTCCGCCCGAGCAGGAGAAGGCCTATCCCGAGCCTTCGATGTTCGGCATCCTGCCGGCCTATGGCGTGTATGCCCGCCATGCCGCGGGACTTTCATTGCGCGATGTCGAGCTGGGCTTCGTCCGGGACGACACGCGTCCGGCGATTGTTCTGGACGACGTCTCGGGGGCGGAACTCGACCATGTGGAGGCCCGGCGCGCCGGCGGCGCGCCATCCATCGTCCTTCGCAAGGTCAGCGACTTCTCGGTCGTCAACTCGCCCGGGGTGCCGGACCGGCGGATGCAGGGCGCCGAGCAGGAATCTCTCTAACCGGGAACTCAGTTGGCCTTGGCCACCTCGACCGCGAAAACATAGGTGGGGCCGAGCATGTTCGAGCGGAAGAACACCAGCTTGTTGTCCGGGCTGAAGATCGGATTGGGCTCCAGCAGGTAGTTGTGCTTCGCCATGTTCACCAGCTTTTCGGTTCGCAGGATTCCCGGATGGACAAGATGGCTGTCCGCCGCTGCGGGTTCATTGCCTCCCGGAGGAAGGAAAAGGGTGACGCCGAGGTTTTGCGATGCAATGCCCTTCGCGGAATCGTCAATGCGCTCGGGCCGGAACAGGTAGATCCACTTGTTCGCGGGCGTCGCCCACCAGGCGGGCGGATTGTCGGAGCCGTCGCCGCAGAACAGAGTGCCGTCGGCCGTGGCGTTGTAGTGAATCGACCACTCGACCACCTCGAGGTGATACCAAACCCTCACCTTGGTCCCGATGTTGTAGCTTGCCAGATAGAAGACGCGCCCCCGCGGAAGGTGCAGGTCGTAGTATATCGTCCCGCCGTCGGCGCTCCAGAACTCGTGGCCCGCGGACTCCATCGCCATCGTGCGCGCGTGAACGAGCGTGTTCTCGCTGCCGTCGGTCCGGATGGTCCAGACCCTGTCGACCATCTCCCACGGCCCCTCGTGGCAATACAGCATGCGGGTCGGGTCGGTCGGCGAGAACTGCATGTGATTGATCCAATCGGTGCTGTGCAGGATGCCCGTCGCCTTCCCCGTCCGCAGGTCGACCGTGAAAAGCTCCATCGGGAGGCGGCGCGCAAGGCGCTCGGCCATCATCTCGTGCTTGTCCACCCTTTGGACCAGACCGCGATCGTCTCCGGATCGGAATCCTCCGCCGCCCTCGGTGAGGGTTCCGGCGGCGAGCGTTTCGTCGGCGTTTATGGTGGTGACGCTGCCGCCGGGCGGCAGCTCGGCGTACTTGCGCGTCTCCCCGGTGTCGATGTTTGTGCCGAAAAGCGCGGCGATGTTCGGATCCTGGGTTTTCCTGGTGTAATAAACCTGCGGAGTCTTCCGTCCGACCTCGACAAGCCGGACCGCTTCGCTCACGACCGCCCGCGTCCTGAAGGTCGCCAGGTCCAGTACGGAGATGCCCCTGGCCGTCGTGAAGACCATCTCCCGGTGGTCGGGGGTGTAGCCATTGACGTTGAAGTAAAGGCTCGCCGAGCCCGGCTCATCGGTCACGCGGATGACCCGGTGTCCGGTGTCCGGGTCGATCCACGATTTTGGCACCGTCTTTGGCGCAGGTGCGCCCTGGCCCGGTCCCGCTGCCGAGTCCTGGGCTGGCAGCGGAAGGTTGGCGGCGGCCGCAATCAGGGCTATACGGAGAAGGGGAAGTCGGGTGATCATGGGAGGTCCCGGGGTTGGGGTTTTCTCGACGACAAAGGGAACCGAGTCCGGACATGTTGAACCAATCCCCGCCCCAAGCCGAGCCCGAACGCAGGTCGTCCCGGGAAGAAAGGATCGGACGGACCGCCCGCGCGGAAGCTCGACAAGGGCGCGGCGGACGCGCTTGTCTACTCCAATGCGGCATCACCGCCTTTCCCGGCGCCGGGCGATCAAAATTCTTGCGGGCCTCAGCGCCACCCTCGCCTGCGGGTTGGGATCCGTCCTGAGGGCGCAGACGCAATCGGCCCGCGCGGGCCGGCGGGAATTCAATGTCCGCGACTTCGGCGCGGCGGGCGATGGAAGCACGCTCGACACGGCGGCAGTCCAGCGGGCGATCGATGCGGCGGCGGCCGTCGGCGGACGCGTGATCGTGCCGGGCGGCCGGAGCTATCTCGTCGGGACGCTCGAGCTCAAGGGCGGCATCGATTTCCATCTCGCGGACGATGCCGTGTTGCGGGCCAGCACCCGGCCGGAGGATTACACTGGCGGAGCGGCCGTGCTTGCGGCCGTCCGCGGGAGGCGCAACCGGGTCGCCGGGCTGGAACCGGATCCGGCGGAGCGCGCCGCAAACCTCCTGACGGCGCACGAAGCCCATGGGCTGAGCATTTCGGGCACGGGCCGGATAGACGGCCGCTTCCGCGAATTCATTGCGAACTACGACGAAAAGGACGAGTGGTGGCGCCCCGGGCCGTTCCGGCCCAATCTCGCGGTTCTCTTCGGCTGCCGCGACCTCGAGGTGCGCGACCTGACGTTCCACGACGCGGCCATCCGGTCGCTTCACCTCGTGGGCTGCGAACACGTGCTGGTCGACGGGGTCAAGGTTCGCAGCCAGCTCGACATGCCGAACACCGACGGGATCGATCCCGACCACTGCCGGGACGTGGAGATCCGCAACTGCGATGTCGTCTGCGGGGATGACGCCATCACAGTCAAGGCTTCGCGGGCCTTCGCCTCCTGGGGCGAGTCGTCCAATATCCGCGTGCACGACTGCGTAATCGAGACGCAGGATGCCGGACTGAAGATCGGCACCGAGACGGCCTGCCCCGTCCACCATGTGCGTTTCGAGCGCTGCACGATCCGCGGCAGTTCCCGGGGACTCTGCATCCAGTTGCGCGACGAGGCCGACGTGCATGACATCCTGTTTCGCGACATCACCTTCAAGGCGCGCTGCCACTCCGACCCCTGGTGGGGGCGCGGTGAGGCGATCTCGTTCACGGCCCTGCCGCGCACGGCCGCCACGCGGCTCGGCCGGCTCCAGGACATTCGCGTCGAAAACGTCACCGGGTTCGCCGAAAACAGCGTGCGGATCAGCGGTTGCAGGGAGAGCCGCATTCAGGGGGTCACCTTTGACAACGTTGCGGTCACCCTCGACCGGGAATCGAAGTACCGCGGCGGTGCATGGGACAACCGGCCCACGGCGTCGGCGTATCCGCCCATCGAGGAACACGGGATTCCAGGCATCGGCGTGCGCTGGGCGGACAACGTCGCTCTGCGGCGCTGCCGCATCGCCTGGGGCGCGCACCGGCCGGACTATTTCACGCATGCCCTCGAGGCCCGGGATGTCACGGGCCTCTCCCACCCCGGCTTTGTCGGCGAATCGGCCCACCCGGAGCGCGACGCGGCCGTGGCCGTGTCCTAAACACGACGTCTTTGGCTTCGAACGGAGAATCGAGCCGTCGCCCGAGCGGGCGCGGCTCATTTCCTGTTCAAGGAAAAAAGGCGTTGTGTATAGCGAAGGGTCAGGGGCCGGGGGAGAACCCCTTCGGTTCCACCGCGATCACCCAGAGGTCCGTCCGGCCGACGTTGGTGCCGATATGGGTCTGGCCGGGCCGCCAGAGGCAGTCGCCCGTCCTGAGGGAAGAATCCTGCACGCTGCCATCCGGCAGGATGTGGCGCATCTGCGCCCCGGACAGGCACACCACAACGCGGTTGTGGTGGGTGTGCTGGGGCTCGCTCGTTCCCGCGGCGACAAAGATATTGTAGACCCGAACGTAGCCATTCTCGAAGAGAAGCCGGTAGTCGGGGGCCAGTCCCGCCCGGCCCCACGTGGCCTTCGACCCGGCGCCGAGGATATCAACGCGCACGAGGCGGACCTCCGTCCCGCCCGAAGCCTCGATCCTGCCGTCCTTCGGTCCGCGGAAGATCACGTCCCCCCGCCTGACCGTCAGGGTGACCGGCTTGCCCCCATCGGGGGTCCGGGACACGACGGCGTCGTTGAGAAAGACAGTGGCGTTGGGAAGGCCCTCGCCCGGAGATTCCACCGCGGCCGGCGACACCGTTTCCTCGCAGGCGATCACCCTGTCATTTTGTATTGCCGGAGCCGGGACCGATGCGGCGGCCCAGGACAAAAGCAGCAGATAGGAGGCGAAAAATCGATTCATGGTCGGGGTACTGGCAATTTAACAGGTTGAGCGGAACACTCAATCCCGGCAAACCTGCTGGGTCAGCCGCAATCTTTCCCCAATATGAAAATCATCCCAATCGCCGTTTTGCTTCTCTCCCTGTCGGGCGTGGCCTCCGGCTCGGAAACCCGCACGGAAGTCGTTCGGACCACAACGCCCGCAGAAGACTCGAAATCCAACAGCCCGGCAGTGCCCGATGTCTACGCAATCGAAGGGAAGATCGATCGGGTCGTCGTATTGCGGTTCAAGTACCAGACCGACCTGCTTGCGGGGCTGGAACGAATGGTAAAGGAGCTCCACATCCAAAACGCGGTCATCCTGAACGGAATCGGCTCGGTGCGCAGCTATTCCCTTCACACGGTCAGCAACCGCACGCTCCCCTCGAAGAACATCTTCTACAAGGATCCGGAAGGACCCGCGGACATCATCGGCATGAGCGGCTACGTGATCGACGGCCAGCTCCACCCCCACATTGCCCTGGCTGACCCGAACCGCGCCTTTGGCGGGCATCTCGAGCCGGGAACCACGGTGTTCACGTTCGCGGCGGTCACCCTGGGAATACTCTCCGAGGGCACCGATTTGAAGAACCTGGACGACAAGAGCTACCGCTGACGGAGGCCCATGAGCCGGGCGGGCTCAGCCGCCCGGGCCGGTCGCTCCGCCGTAAGTCGTCAGCCGCACGGTCGGGAGCAGTCCCGACACGACCGGACCCGGAACATACCGCTGCACAGGCAGACCGGCCGCACCCACGCCGACAGTGGGCGGCGGGGCGCTGCTGCCTCGCGCGCTGCGCCCGCCCGAGCCCTGAATCTCGATCTCCAGCACATTCGTTCCGGGCTTGAGAGCCTGGGTGATGTCCCAGCGATAGGGTTGCCAGCTGTGGGCCCCGATGTCGGCGCCGTTCAGGCGCACCTTGGCGTAATCCCGGACATTTTCGCAGTAGAGAAACACCGGGCCTGTCGTGGAGGGAACCGTGAATTCCTTGCGGTAGATCGCCATGCCCGCAAATGCCGGGACCCCGAGGTCCTCCCAGGATTTCAGCGGTGTGGTCAGTTGCCGGTCGCCCAGGGTGAGTGCCCAATCGCCCGACAATTCCAGCAGCGTTTGGTCGGCAGCCAGAGCCGGCTGGGGTTCACCCGCCTGGGCCGGCAGAGGCCCCAGGACGATGAGCTTCGCCTCGTAGGGCGCGAAGGAAAGAGGAATGGTCACGCTCCCTTTGCCGGCTGCGGCGCCGCTGATGGGGTGAATCGCGCCCTCACTTGCGTCCCACACCTGGGGACGTCCGGAGCCGGCAAGGGTCGCCGTGCGCAACTGCCTGACGCCGCTCTCATTGAAGATGAAGTACACGTCGGCATCGAGGAGGCTCCGATGGCTGTAGGAGATCGGCGGGCACGGGCTGTCGAGCGCGAAGTCCGGCTGGGGAAGGGCCTGGATGACGCGCGGAGTGATCTCCGCTGCGGGCTCCAGGACGGCGAAGCCCAGGTCCGGCGCTCCGCCCTCCGGATGCATGAATGTGCGCCCGACAACCACGGTGGGAGTCCGGCCGACGAAGATCACCCTGCCCCCCTGCGCGGCAAACGCCCGCAGGCGCTCCAGCGCTGCGCGGGTGATCACCGTCGAGCCAGGGATGACGATCCCGCGGTAGATCTGGCCGCTGAGATTCTTCAAGCCCCCGCCCTCGAGCGTTCCGTCCGTCGTCAGCGCCTGCTCGTCGATGAAATCGAAGTCGACCTGGTGCTCAAGCAGCTGCTGCGTGAGCCGATCGGTGGCGTCGATCGTTTTTTGGTCCCCCATCCAAATGCTGTTGGTGGTCCGGTACATCGCCACCTGGGCTCTCGGCCGTCCGATGGAGAGCAGGTATCCGAGCCGGTTCACATACCAGGCGACCGCCGAACTCTGCGGATTCACCAGCGGCTGCGCGCGATTGGCGGCCGGGCCGCCGGCACCGCCCACGCCCGCACACCGTATCTGAAGGTATGCGACGCCCCGGACAAAATTGTAGTCCGCCGTGAACTTGCCCAGTTGTCCCGAACTGCCGCCCTCCTCCTCCCAGGCCTTCGGCCTTCCGAACAGGTGCGCCGCCGAGGAGGCCAGCTTGACGAAGGTTGCCGGCATGCCCGGACCGATCCGGTTGATATTGTCGATCCCGGGCACCTGCGCGTAGCGCATGTCCCTGAAAAAGTCGCCCTCATCCTTCACCAGATACAACGGCACGGTCAGGGCGCCCACATGCCTCAGGTCCTCCATGTTGTTCGCTGCAGCCCAATCCGCCTCCACTTTGAAAAAGTTGTCCCTGAACATTCCGCTCCAAACGTCGTAGTAATCCGCCCAGGCGCGCTGCGCGTCGCCGGCCAGCTTGCCCATGAAGAAAAAGGGCAAATAGGGCTTCAGGTCGTACCCCTTCTCATTCCGGAACTCCTCGAGGAGCCTGGGCGTCCAGGGGATGACGCCGTTGTAGTCGGTCTCGTCGCCGAAAAAGCCGAGCACGGTCCTGCCGAACTCGGCACCGATCGCCTTCTTGTAGGTCTCGTGGGTCAGCGTCATGAAGGCGCGGGTCGCCTCCGGATCCAGGTAGTCGATGAGCGAGTAGCGCGCGTCCTTGGGCTTCACGCCGTCCGGGCGGTTGTTGGCCCTGGTGGGCGAACTGCGGTAGATGTGGCGGACGAAGACAACGGTCCAAGTCCAATTGGGCTGGTTCGGATCGGAGCCTTCGCTTGGGGCCATCCACTCGAGCGGACCGCTTTCAGGGAGCGGGATGACCCCTGTGCTCTGGTCGGATCCCTTGATCCAGTAGGCGCCCAGCGTGCCCGGCGGCAGGGGCATGGTGAAGGTCTGCCCGGCGACGACGCTCGCGCGGATGTCGGCGACGATGGCCTGCATGCGCAGCTGCGGATACTCGGTGTTGATCAATCCTCCGGCCAGGCCGCTCGGGTAGTCCGATTCGTCCTGTATCCACAGCTTCATCCCCCGCCTGGCCGCTTCCTGGACCACGAACTTCACCTGGTCCATGTGCTCCGGCGAAAGGTACTTCGGCAGGCCGTTTCCCGGCGCCAGGTTGAACACGTAGAATCCGTTCGCCGCCAGCCGGTCGAGATCCTGGACAATTCTCGCCTTCCTTTCGTCGGCATTCGGACCGGCCCAGCCAAGGAACGGCTGGATCGCGCCATATTCGCGCGGCGGCGTCCTGAAGTTTTCGGCGGCTTCGCCGACGGAGGGATCCGTGAGCTTTTGCCAGGGCTGCTGTGCCATCGAAACTGCTGCCAACAAGGGCATCAAGGCCAGGGTGCTGAGTAATGTCTTCACCGGGGTGCGGGGTACGCCAATCTAACTACCAGATAATCGGGATGGAAACACGGCCAAAACAGGCCATGCTGCGGAATCGGGCTCCAGGAAGACAAAAGGATCACTCCATGCACATAAGGGAATTCATAAGGCAGGGCGCGGCAGACCACCTTGAAATCGAGGAGGACGAAGGGCGCATCGGGGTTTTTGGAACGCTCGAGTGGGGAATTCCCCTGCGGATGTAGGGCATGCTGCCCCGGATCGCACCGCTGCTGGTCGGCCGCGAACCGTTCGACCCGGCGATCGGATTTCCGGTTTTTTGGGACACTCTTTTTCCCGGCAAGCCGCTCGAGGTGCATGGGAGCCGGGCAGGAATCGTCCGGCTAGCCACGCGTTCTGTGTTTTACATCCGACCCGTCTTCAGAGGGGCCTTCAATTTGCGCCCGAAACGGGCATCCTGCCGGAGACTCGATAAGCGATTGTCTCCTTGAGCGCCTTGAACAACTTCAGTTTCCTTATCGAGCCCGACCCAGTCCGGCGGCATCTGAACGGCACTTCGATTTCTTCGACCCGAAGCCTGTTCTTGCTCACAAACCCCGACACGATGAGATTCGGGGCAAAAGTGTCCTCGGGCATGGATCGGAAAAGCTCCTTGAACACCGAATTTCGCATAAGCCGGTAGGGCGAATTGACGTCGCGAATCCGGCTTCCAAAGAGGAGCCAGACGATCAATCGCGACATCCACGTCACGACCTTTCGCGACGAAGGAGCCGTCCGGGAGAGACGGTTGCCAATCAGGAAGTCAGCCCCCGTGCGGCGCCGCCACATCTCCTTGAATGGAGACGCGGGCATCTCATCGTCGGAGTCGGCCTGGAAAACCCACTCGGCATCCCCGGACTCCCTATAGCCCCTGAGAATAGTCGGTCCATGGCCGCTGTTTTCCTTTTCGATCAGCACCACGCGGCGATCGGCTCCAAAGGCCTCCCGTGTTCTCTCAGAGGTCCGGTCCTTCGAACCGTCATTATACAGCCGGATCTGGAATGCAATGTTCAGCCCTGTCAGGACCGAAATCCAATCGCTAACAACCGACACGACGACGTCCTCCTCGTCATACACCGGCATGATGACGACCAGTTCGGGACGCGATCCGTTCATGGCCGTCCGGCGAGGCCGGCCCTGAGCTTATCAAAATCGCCCAGCGCCATGGCCACCGCCTGGTGCATGTCGATGTAGGTGTAGTTGCCGAGGCGGCCGCCAAAGACCGTCTTCGGAACTGCCCTGGCCAGCTCCTTGTACATCGAGAACAGCCTTCTGTCGGCATCGGCGTCGACAGGATAGTAGGGATCATCGTTCTTCCCCGCATCGAGCGGGTATTCCTCGCAGATTATGGTTTCCTGGACCGGGCAGGTCCTCTCGGGATGGTAATGCTTGAATTCGTGGATCCGCGTATAGGGGACATCAAGGTCGGCATAATTCATCACCGAGGTCCCCTGGAAATCATCCGTGGGTTCGCTTCGCCATTTGAAATCAATCGTCCTCCATCCAAGCACGCCGAGCCGGTAATCGAAATAGCGGTCGATGGGGCCCGTGTAGATGACCCGGCAGTCCTGTGGAATGCGGCTCCGCATGGAGAAGAAATCAACCCCCAGGTGCAGGGAGATGTTGCGATGGCCAAGCATCCGGCCGAAAAGGGCGCCATACCCGCCGACCGGCTGCCCTTCCCACCGGTCCGAAAAATACCGGTCATCGTAGGTGAAACGGACGGGCAGCCTCTTGATGATGGCGGCCGGCAGTTGGGCGGGGTTCCTCCCCCATTGTTTTTTCGTGTATTCCTTGATCAGGGCCCCATAGAGCCCCTTCCCCACAAGCGAGATCGCCTTCCGCTCGAGACTGTCAGGCCCTTCGGCCAGGTCGTGGCGGACCTGATCCTGGATGAACTCCCTGGCCTCCGCGGGGCTGAAGCTCCTGCCGAAAAACTGGTTGATGGTGTGGAGGTTGATGGGCATCTGGTACACCTTTCCGTCGTGCACGGTGTACACCTTGTGAACATAGGAATTGAACTTCTCGAACGAGGTCAGGTAATTCCAGACGGCTTCGTTGGACGTATGAAAGATATGGGAGCCGTAGGCGTGGACCTCGGTATTGGTTCTCCTGTCCGTATAGGAAAATGAATTGCCGCCGATGTGGTTGCGCACATCGATCACGAGCACCCTCTCGTCCAGGACGGACGCGATCCGTTCGGCCATGACGGCGCCGTAGAATCCCGCGCCGACGACGAGATACTTCAGTCCGGCGATATCGCCGACCGGCCCGCGAAGCCCAAAGAACATGTCCTTGCATGGATCAAATTGGGTCATGGTTGCGGCTTCATGCAGCGTGATTTGCGTGTCGCTGGGAATACAAGCTGTTCGTCTTTGGGATGGAGATAAGACGCAACCAAAGGCGATCCGATGCGTCGATTCCTCACATGCGCGGTCGTGCGAGCAGACTGTTGTTTGTGTCCGGGTTGCTGCTGACCGTCGTCTCGCATCTGCCCTATGTTTTTTACGGCTACGAGCTGAACACGGACGAAAGCGCCCAGATGGCCGTTGCAAAGCGCATGGCCTTCGACTGGGTGCCATGGCGAAGCACCGATTATCTCACCAGCGGCCCGCTCATTGCAGGGTTCCTGGCGCTGCTCCGCGTCATTGGCATTCCGATCACCTATGCATCCGCGCACGCGATCGCCTTTGCCCTGCTCCTGTCCATCCTGATTTTGGGCTGGCGGCTGTCCGCGAGTCTGTTTGGGCCGTTTCCGGCCGCACTCGCCTTCTTTGCCGCGGCCGCCTGGTTGTCCTGCATAATGGCGCCCGCGTGCGCGCACTATGGCTCTGAGCTGCTGCCGTCTTTCCTTGTCGCCCTGGGGCTTTGTCTCCTCGTGAAGGAAGGGGAATGCTCGCGGACCCCGTGGAGGATCGCGGCTGGCTCATTGGTCATCGGCCTGGCCCCATGGGCGAAGCTGCAGGCGGCGCCCATCGCGCTGGCCGCCTGCCTTTGGATTGTCGTGGCATTCCGATGGCCGCCGACGGAATCGCCGCATTCGAGGCGGGCGGCCGTGCTGCGCATGGTCATCGCGGCGATTTCCGCCCTGCTGCCAACCCTGGTCATCCTCCTCATCTGCGACCGCGCCGGAACGCTCCAGTATTTCTGGAAGTCGTTTGTCTTGAATAGCCTGGCCTATTCAGGAGCAGCGTCCATCCAGACCCTGTACCTGCACGTCAGGGCGGCGAGCCAGAGTCCGCTTGTGGAGGGTCTGTTCATCGCATCCATCGCCGCACTCGTCCAGGACATCCGCCCTTCCTGGCCTCCAAGGATGCCGCGCCGCCTGCTGCTTCCAATCCTCCTTCTCGCGGCCTCCTTTTACGCCGCCTTCAAGCCGGAGTATGATTTTCCCCACTACCAGATATTCCTGATATGTCCGATTCTATTGGTCGTCGCCTTTCTTTTCCGGAAGATCATCATTTCCGTTGAACGCCTGGGAGACAGCTTGCGCCAGCGGGTGTTTCTGGCGCTTGCGTCGATGATAATCGCCGCCCCGCTCATCGCCGACCCGAGCATCTTTGTCTCGCGCTGGTATCAGACGGCGATTCGCTCGCCGAGAATCAACTATGAAGAGCGACGGTTGAGCGAGCCCCTATCAACCGTGATTCCCCGCAATGCCTCTCTTTTTGTCTGGGGCTGGGCGTCCTCACTGTATCTCGACTTGGACGCCCGCCCTTCTACCCGGTACCCGATCCATCAGTTTCTCGTGCGGGAGTCGCCCTACCGGGACTACATGCGCCGTTTCCTGCTCCAGGACCTGGAGCGCGAGCGACCTGATTGGATAGTCGTTGTGGAGAAAAACGAGACCTTTGAGCTGGGATCGACTCCGCCTTTTCCGGAGCTGCAGTCGGTTATCGACCGGTCCTATGGCCTTGCATTTGAGAACGCCAATCTGCGCGCATACCGCCGGGAAGGGGCGCTTACGGAACGAACCGACCGGGATCATCCGGCCTTCTGACCGTCGAATCCAGACCCCATGCCGCTCCAGATTCCAACCGACGGCCCCCTGGCCCCCGACGAACGTCTCCAGCGCTCCGCGGTTCGCCGGTTGACTGCGACCGTGCTCTTGACCACCCTGGCCGTCGTGGCCTGGCGCTGGGCGGGGCCGTACGAGGACACGGAGGCTTTTTACCGCAGGACCATCGCGGAAAATCCCGGGGCCTGGATGACGCACAACAACTTCGGCGCCTATCTGTCGGAGCGCGGCTTGCCGGGCGCCCAGGCGGAATTCGAGGCGGCGCTCCGGCTGCAGCCCGACTATGTCCCTGCCCATTACAATCTGGGGGTCAGCCTGCTGCGGTCCGGCCATCCGGAACAGGCGTTGGTGCACCTGGAAAAAGCGGCGGGAACCCGGTACCGGGACGACGTGCATCGCCACCTCGCGGAAGCGCTGGCGGACTCGCATCGTTACGCCGAGGCGACGCGCGAATTCTCATCATATTTGGAGCTCGTTCCGGGCGATGGCGAAGCCTGGTACGGGCTCGGAAACGCCCTCGTTGCCCAGGGCAGGCTCCAGGAAGGCGCGTCCGCCTTCCTCAAGGCGATGCATGACCAGCCGGAGAATCCGGAGCCCGCGTTCGGCTTGGGCGACACGCTTGCCCAGCTGAGGCGGTATCCTGAGGCCGTAGCAGCCTATCGCCAGGGGTTGGTCCGCGCACCCGACCGGGCCGAAGCCCGGAATAATCTCGGCAATGTCCTCTTATTGAGCGGTCAAATCGAGGCTGCGGTCGCCGAATTTCGCGAAGCCTTGCGGCTCAAGCCGGGCAATCCCGCTCTGCAAGAGAGCCTTCAAACGGCGCTCGAGGCACAGGCGAACGGCAGCGCGGCGGCGCCGTGACCGCCTCCTTTTGGGCGATCATCCTTGTGAGCGGAAGTCATTGATTTCAAAAACACTTATCGCTATCAAAAACGTCAACTCGTCACCCCATGAAAATACTCCGTGTCCTGCCTTTCACTTTCACCCTTGGCGTGCTCGCGGCCTCGGCCCAGCCCGCCCCGCCGGCGCCCGATCTGTCGCGCAATCCGGCCGCGGTGCAGGCTCCGCTCAATCCCGCGCTGCCGACACTCTGGATCGCGGGCGATTCGACCGCGGCCCGGGGTGCGGGCGTGATGCAGCAGGGCTGGGCGGTGCCTTTCGCCGACTACTTCGACGCGACGAAGGTCAACGTGGCCAACCGTGCCCGCGGAGGCCGCAGCAGCCGCACGTTTGTCTCCGAGGGCCTGTGGTCGCAGATGCTGGTCAACGTGAAGCCGGGCGATGTCGTCCTGATCCAGTTCGGGCACAACGACGGCGGGTCCATCAACGAGGAGCCGCCGGGTTCCCGCAGGCCGTTGCGGGCCCGGGCCTCGCTGCCGGGTCTCGGCGAGGAGCAGAAGGAAATCGACAACGTCGTCACAAAGAAACACGAGGTCGTGCACACGTTTGGCTGGTATCTCCGCAAGATGGTCGCCGACACCAGGGCCAAGGGAGCCACGCCCATCCTGATGTCGCTGACGGTCCGCAACGAATGGAGGGACGGGAAGATCGAGCGCGGCAACGGGCCGTTTGGCTCGTGGTCCAGCGAGGTCGCGAAGACAGCAGGGGTCCAATTCGTCGACCTCACCAACCTCGTTGCCGACCAGCTCGAGCCGATGGGCACGGTCAAGGTGAAGGCATTGTACCCCCGCGACTCCACGCACTTCAACCTCGTGGGCGCCGACCTTCATGCCGCCACGGTCGTGGCGGGCTTGAGAGCCCTGCAGCCAAGCCCGATTGAAGGCTGGCTTTCGCCCAAGGGCGAGGCAGTCCACTAACCCGATTTGCGGAGCCTGCCACACCGCAGTCTTGGCGAAGGCGGGGCGTGGTTGCTTTCGCATTGCGAAAGCAAAACGGCGGCCGCAGATGTCTGCGGCCGCCGCCACACTAATCCCCTCGATCCGACTGTCGGACGAGGAAGAACCGGAAGCTTTTATTAGAAGCTGAAGGTCGTCGTCAGGGACCACTGCCTTGGCGGGATGATGCGCCAGGTGTACGGCGTTCCGTCCATGTTGTAGGCGATCGGCAGGGTGTAGCCGTTCGAGGTGAGGTCCACGCAGTTGAGCTGCACCCTGGCCCTGATCTTGCCGTTGTCCCACGGCAGCTTGAACGCGTAGGCCATCCAGGCGTCAACGTGGAGCTGCGACGGGGCGTAAATGGGCTTGGAGAGGTCGTTTGCGGCAACCTGGTACGAGGAGTTCAGCAGGTTCGCCTGCGTTGCTCCGTAGTAGCCCATGATGGTCGGACTCATCCACCTGAGCCCGCCGCCGATGCTGAGGTCCTTGAACGGCCCGCTCGTGACATTATAGTTGGTGAGGTAGTTCAGCGTGTAGGGAGTCTCTTCCGGAACGTTGCTGCCCTGGGCGGCCTCCTCGACCGCAATCGGGACCGTCACCACGTTGTTGTAGTAGTTCGCCACCGTTGTCGGCCCGCCGTTCGGTCCGCCTGTGTCCGACGTAGCGCCGCTGTAGCCGTATGAATTCCAGAAGGAGCCGAGGTAGGTGATCGCCGTCGAGCCCGCCCCCTTCCAGTTGGTGTACACGCCCGAGTACGCGGCGGGCGCGACGGCCGCCATCCAGGTCGGTCGTCTAACGGCCTCATAGGCCTTGGCCTGCAGATCGACCGCTGAGAGCTGGGCGCCCTGGTGGGAACCGGTCACCTTCATCGTCCAGTTCGGCAGCGGATTGTAGGTCAGCTCCAGATCGTAGCCTCCGGACGTATACGTATTCGTGGCTTCGGCGTTGAAATAGCCGCCGGTCAGCGGCGCTCCGCCGCTTTGGAGATAATTGGCATTCATTCCCGTCAGCGCGGCCATCGTCTGGTACTGCGCCGAGGTGATCGGGTAGAGGGTTGTGTTGCCGAAGTTCGTCGAAGTGGGGTCTTCGCCCGACTGAAGCTCGACGATTGTTTGCGCCCAGTTCTTCATCTCGTTCTGGTCGATGTAAAGCTCCCGCTGGGTGAGCGTCTGCGACACACCCGAGATGTTGTTCTGGTTGGTGCTCTTGAACCAGGTCATGCGGAGGAACAGCTTCTTGTCGGGAGTCGCGATCTCCAGGCCGTAGTCCTTCTCCGTGCCCGCAGGCTTCCCGAGCGGGGCGCCGAGGAGGTCCGTGTAGGTGCCGGTCGGCGGATTGAAGTTGTCCGCCTTGTTGAAGGTCATGCCGAGTGTGCGGAGAAAGCCGGCCAGGATGTTCCCATTGTTGGCCGCCGCATCGATCCTGGACCAGTTTTCAAACGGCCTGACGACGAAGCCCTCGCTGTAGGTGTTGCCGCCGACCTCGCCCAGGCTCTCCATGGCCAGCTGGCTCGTGCCGGGCGCATATTGGCCCGCAATCGATGTGGGGTTCCACGGGCCCACGGCATACTTGAGGGCGGGGTTCTGCACCCCGTTTATATAGCTGACCAAACCCGCATTGTTGGTCGTGGCCGTGGGAACGCCGTTGATGACGGCGTTGTAGATTGTCGCGCCGGAGCGATTCTTGACGACGTCGTCGTTGAGCCCGAGTGAACCGACGATCCGGTCGCTCCAGAAGAAGCTCTGCCAGTAGTAGGTTTTCTGGTCCTGGACGTTTTCGGTGATCTGGTAGCCGTTGAATGCCGGGGAGTCAAAGGTGAGTCCGCTGTTCACCCACTGGCCCGTGTAGTAGTTGTAGGTGGTGGCGGTTGCCGTCGTCGGCGAGCCGAATCCCGGAATGCCGATGAGCGCGGGCGGAAGGGTGGCCGCGTTGCTTCCGGGGGCGCTCATGTATTCCCAGCGAATCGGGTTTCCGCCCGTGGTCACATTCCAGTTTCCGGCAATCGCGGGCCGGTTGTTCAACTGGTACAGCTGCGATGTGTACGAGCCGTCGCCGCCGTTGATGATCGTGCGAAGGCGGATCGTCTGCTGAATGTCGTCGTGGGCGGAGGCTTCGGCCATGAACCGGTGGTGTCCGAGCCACTGCAGCCAGCCGGGGACCTTGTCCCGCAGGTCGAGGCCGTACGTCATCATCCAGCGCCAGTTCTGGTTGATTTCCGGATGGTAAAAGCCGTCGCCCACGTAGTCGTAGATAAAATCCGACCCGGCGTAGGGATTCGGCGCTCCATTCATCAGGTAGGCATTCGTGTCCACATAGAGCGCGCCCTGGGCAGGCGTGCCATTGCTGTGCTGGTTGTCCGGGAACATCTGCAGGTCATGGTATTCCTGCCGGAAGAAGCTGGCATCGAAATCCAACTGACCCCACTTGCTGCTGGATAGTATGCTCTGTTGAAAATCTGCGTGATAGGTCCGCGCTTTTGCAGTCGAGTAGTCCGTTGAGTCATAGTTCGGCCCGTTTTGCGGATCGTAGAGAGCCGGATTGACAACCTCGGGCTGGAAGTAGGTGGCATATCCGCCGTTCGGCACGCCATTGATATAAGTGACCGGAGTGCCGGGCGTGAAGACACCGGGAATGGGAAGCTGGGCGGAAGTCGTCATGAACATCGACCGGACCAGAGCCTGGGACGCGGTCAGCGGGGTCGTCGGCACCTGGGCGGGAATAAGCCCGCCGTAATTCGATCCGATCGTCGGCTGCGGCTGATAACCCCAAAGGAATTGGCCGCTGGGGGCGAAAGCATAGGCAAAATGGTTCGAAATCGCGCCCATGCCCGCCTGAAAGAGCGGCGAGGTGATGCTCGTCATCGCGCCCGTGCCCGTCGGCAGCCCCGTGGTCCAACCGGGGCTCGTCGTCGAACTGACATAGGGCCCAATCACCTTTCCGGTGGCCAGGTCGGTGATATAGCCGGTGACCGGGTTGATCTCGGGCTTGCCCGCGGCAAGCCAAGGAGTGATCAAGTCCTCGGGCAGCAGGGTATTCTGGTCCCGCCCGTAGTTGTTGTAGAATTCGGCATAGGCCGTGATCTTCGTCTTGTGCGACTTGAATGGGTCGATCGTGATCGTCGCATACTGCCGGCGCGTCAGATCCTTGGAGGGCTTTCTCTGCATGCCCACGGAGTTGAATTCCTGGGCCAGGTAGAGGGCAATATGGTCCCTGATGATGGGGATGTTGATGTCGGCGGTCTCGCGATATCCGTTGAAGCTGCTGCCCTGGAGGCTGACGTCGCCCTTAAGCTTGTTGAGCTGGGCCTCGGCGCTGCTGGCGTTGACAATGCCGGCTGCCGAACCGGATCCGAACATCAGGGAGTTCGGGCCGCGGTCGATCTCGATCGATTGCACATTGTAGGTGTCGAACGGAATCCGGTAAATGCCGTAGCCGTTGTCCACTTCGTTGTCGGGCGCCCCCAGTCCGTTGACCCGCGTGCTGAGCGTGTTCGGGCCGCCGATGCTCGCCTGGTTGTCGTTCGAGCCCGCCAGCGCGTCGTCGACGCGCGTCGACTCGGTGAATCCGGTAAACGGCGTGTACGTGTGCGAGCCCTGCGTGCCCGCCTCGTACATCATGATGTCATTGATGTTCTGGGCGTTCGTGTCCTGCAACTGCTGCTTGTCGATGACCGTGACGGCGGAGGGAATGTCGCCGATATTATTGTTGAGGCGCGTGCCGGAGGTGGTGTTCGGGGTGAAGTACCCCTTGGCCTGATCGGCGCTGACTTCGAAAGGCGTGAGCTTGACCGTATCGCCCTCGGTCGCGGGGGTCGGGACTGTAGTGACCGGAACCGGCGGCTGGTTCGCCGGCGTTTGGTCCGCTGCGGCAGGCGGCGTGTTTGCCGTCTGGGCAACAAGGGTGGCGGGAATGAGCGCTGCAGCCAGCAACACAGCCAAGGCCGGCCTCATCGCAGCCGATTCTCTCACACAACAGATACGGGGGTGTTTCATAGGTTTGGTGTTCAATTCTCAACTGCAACAGCCGGTGGGTTGTGAAGCCCATCGGCTAATACAAACTGAAGAGGATAAATTACTTAAAAAACTGCGTCCACAGTGACGCTCCAGGGGATGCCAGAAGAAAAAGAAAGCGGAACTGAATATAAGATACGCGAACGACCGATATCAGCTACAGCGCCCGAAATAAAAACAGCCGTGAGAAACCGGCGGCCGCAGATGTCTGCGGCCGCCTCGAACTCCTTCAACTGGTTGTCGACCGCCGAGACACTGGCTCCTCGCCGGCCTGCCGGAATCAGTTACAGCGGATTCGGATGCAGGTCGGGAACTGTCAAGTTGACAGCAATAATGCCGCCCGGCACACAGGAAAGTGTTCCGCACACGCGCCATGAAGCACCCGCCATCCGAGCAATCCCGATGGTTTGCCGAGGAGATCGAACCCCACGATTCGAGCCTGCGCGCCTACCTGCACTCGCGGTTTCCGTCGATCACCGACGTAGATGACATCATGCAAGAGAGTTACGTGAAGGTTTTGCGTGCGGCGGAGCGCAAGCCGGTGACCCGCACCAGGGCGTATCTCTTCGCTACGGTGCGCAACGCGGCTTTGGGCCTGTTTCGCCGCCCCCGGATCTTCTCCCAGAAACCTGTAACGGATTTTAGCGTCCTGAACGTCTTGGAAGAAGGTGCGGATGTCGCCGAGCGGATCAGCACGAACCAGGAAATCGCCCTCCTGCTCGACGCCATCGACGCCCTTCCAGCCCGTTGCCGTGAAATCTTCATCCTACGCAAACTGCAAGGCGTGCCCCAAAAGGAAATCGCCGCCCGGCTCGGGATATCCGAGAATACCGTCCAGGTCCAGATCGCCCGCGGCGCAAAGAAATGCGCACAGTTCCTGCGGGTCCGCGGAGTGACCGGCAGGTCGCCGTGAAAGAGCCGTCAAAACGCACTCGGGAGCGCTCCGATATCCCCTCGGCAGCGCGAGAGCGGGCGGAACGGGCCGCAGCCTTATGGCTTGCGCGCCTCGATTCAGGCCTGACCGGCGATGAGCGCGGGGAATTCGAGCGGTGGCATGCCGAAGACCCGCTGAATGCCGATGCGTGGGCGGACCTTAAGGGGGCGTGGGACGCTTTTGACGGACCGCGACTTTCCGGAGACGCGCAGGCCATGGTCCGCGAACTGGGCGCGCGTCGCCTGCGACGAACGTGGAAAATCCGGCTGGGCACCTTCGCGGCCGCGGCCGCCGCTGCGGCCGCGGCCTGGGTTTTCCTCACGGTCAAACCGGCGCAGCCGCCCGCCGCTGCAATGGTGTCGACGAACGCGGTTCTTTTCAGCCCGGAAAGCCGCGTGCTTCCGGATGGCTCGGTCGTCGAACTCAACAAGGGAGCCAAAATTGAGGTGGATTACCGGCCTGCCACAAGAAATGTGCGGCTCATGAGCGGCGAAGCGCATTTCTCCGTGGCCAAGAACCACGAGCGACCCTTCATCGTGACGGTCGGGGGCGTGCAGGTGCGGGCTGTCGGCACCGCTTTCGCGCTGAAACTCGGATCGGAAAACGTGGATCTGCTGGTCACTGAAGGCAGGGTGTCGGTGAACAGACCGGCGGGCGACCCAGCCCCGGATGGTGGCCAAAGCACGGCGCCCGTCATGGTCTCGGCGGGCGGCCTCCTGGTTGTCCCGACCGCAGCCCGCGCATCCGGCGAACCGCTTGGCGTTCAAATCCTGACGGCGGAGGAGATCAGGCGACGGCTCGAGTGGCGCGAGCCTTCGATAGGACTGTCCGACACTCCGCTCGCCGAAGCCGTCGCCCTGTTTAACCGGGGCGGGCGCATGCATCTTTCCATCGCGGATCCTCAACTGGCGCGCCTCCGGATGAGCGGCGTTTTCCGGGTGAACAACGCGGAGGGCTT
>CAZSEH010000052.1:0-25654 GCA_964605835.1 uncultured Opitutaceae bacterium | reverse complement strand
GGTCTTCTTTGCTTGACCTGTGTGGGGTGAAATGGGTTGAAATGGGGTGTTGTGGGGCAAATGGCGCCCCTTATCCCATTTCATGGCAGAGACAGGCAGAGCTTCGTATACCAGCCTTTTCAGGCATACCCTCGACGATAAGGGTCGTTTGACGATCCCATCGGCTTGGAGGGGCGTGCATGCGGAGGGGGATGTGTTTCTCGCGACGCCGCATCCGGACGGCTACGTGGCGGTGCTTCCTCCCGCGGAGGTTGAGAAGCTGCACAGCAAGATCGCGCAGATGGCGCTCAGCGACGGGGCCGCCCAGGACTTCTCCGCCCGGTTTTTTTCCCAGACCCAGTCGTTCACTTTCGACAAGCAGGGGAGGGTTCTCATGGACCCGGCCCTTCTGAAGCACGCAGGGATCACCAAGGACGCGATCCTCGTCGGGACACTGACCAAGTTCAACCTCTACGCTCCCGCGCGCTGGGAGAAGGTTGAGGCCCGCACTGCGGGCGAGAATTTCGGCGACCTCATGCGCCGGCTCGGCATCTGACCATGCCCGGGTCTGCGGAAATTCCCGTCGGCATCATGAGCCCAGGCCACCAGCCCGTACTCCTTCGCGAGGTCTTGGAGTTCCTGGCTCCCAAGGCGGATGCCCGCTACCTCGATTGCACCTTCGGTGGGGGAGGGCACACGCGGGCAATCCTCGATGCGGCTCCCGGCGTGCAGGTGATGGCGATGGACCGCGATCCCGAGGCCCAGAAGCGCGCGGAGACAATGCGCGAGCAGTATGCCGGCCGGTTCTCGCTCATCGACCGGGATTTCGGCCGGCTTTCAGAGCTGCCGATGAAGGGATTCGACGGGATACTTTTCGATCTCGGCGTTTCGTCCTTCCAGTTTGACGATCCTGCGAGGGGCTTCTCTTTCAGGACCGACGAGCGTGCCGACATGCGGATGGATCCCCGGTCGGGCGTCCCCGCGAGCGTGTGGCTCGAGTCGGCAACCGAGGAGATGCTCGTCCGGGCGATCCGCGAATACGGCGAGGAGAAGCATTGGCGCAGGGTGGTCCGGGCGATCCAGGGAGCCCGCGGAACCGGGGCTCTCTCCCGGACCCTGTCGCTGGCTGAATTGATCTTCGGCGCGATTCCGGAAAGGGACCGGCGCACAGCTCGAATCCATCCGGCGACCCGCTCCTTCCAGGGAATCCGGATTGCCGTCAATGACGAGATCGGCGCCCTGGAACGGGCCTTGCCGGCGGCATTCGAGCGCCTGGGCCCGCGCGGAGTCCTTTGCGTCATCAGCTTCCACTCCCTTGAGGACAGGCCAGTCAAGCGATGGCTGCGCCGCTGGTGCGGACTGCCGGAGAACGCCGGCGACGGGACCCCGCAGGACCTGCGGATCCGACTCGCCGAACCCCTTACGCGCCGTCCGGTGACCCCGGGCGATGCCGAGATCGACGTCAATCCGCGAAGCCGGTCGGCCAAGCTGCGGGCAATCAGGAAATTATGAAGACATCGAACAACCGCGCATTTGTAAACCAGGTGGTGGTCGGCACCCTGTTCGCGATCGGCGTCAGCGGCTCGGTTGGCATTGGATCGGTGTGGATGCGCCACCAGATTTCAGTGACGGCCCAGGCCAACAAGGCGATCGAGACCCGCCTTGCCGAGGTCGAGCGCCTGACACAGCAGACGAGCACGTGGGTAGCCGAGGAGCAGGACGTCACCGCGCTCCTGAAGCGGAACGCCCAATGGCGCCTGGGACTCATGCCCCCGCAGGACGGCCAGATTCAAAGGATAACCGGGGATTCCGAGTCGTACCTTATCGCCAAGCGCGACCGCGGACTGTTCCAGGACCGCGGCCCGTTTCGGGACGCGGTTAATTCGGTCTCCTTCCGGGTTGCGGTGCAGCGCTGACCTGCGGATGACATGTCAAAGGGCTTTGCCTCCAACCATCGCGTCAGCCTGTTGGCGTGCCTGATCCTTCTCGGCTATGGAGCGGTCGGCGTGCGCCTGGTCTGGCTGCACGTGATCGATCGCGACCACCTGCTCGCGTCGGTCGAGATGGTCCGTCACGAGATCATTCCGGAATATGCAAGGCGGGGCGACATCCGGGACATCAACGGCGCCCTTCTGGCCACCAGCGTTTCGCTTGTCGTGGTGGGTGTTGACCCGAGAATGGCGCATCTTGAGGATGCGCCCAAATGGCCGGAACTGGCGCGGCTCCTCCAAATGCCGCTGGCGCAGGTGCAAAAGATTCTAACCACCAGGTATCGCCCGGGCGCCCAGGCTCACGCCGGCGCTCCTGCGGGCCTGGTGATCAACCCATTCGCAAATGCTCCGCTGCGTGCAGCGGAGTCACCGCCATTGCCGTCGGGACGCAATCCGCAGGGAATTGCGTTCAACGCTAACGTTGGAAAGCCGGCGGAGGCCGTTCCCCCAACCGGGGAGATCGCGGCTTCCGCCCTGGCGGGCGAGGATGATGAAGCGCTCGATGAGGCGGATCCGACCGGGTTGCGGCCGATCAAATACAAGAAGCTCAGCGAAAACGTCCCGCAGGATGTCTACGCGCAGATCCTCAAGCTCGGCGTCCGCGGCGTCTATGGCACCTATGCCTACCGCCGCGAATACCCGCAGAACGAAAACGCCGCGCATCTGATCGGCTACGTCAATTCAAAGGAGGAACCGGCCAGCGGGATCGAGAACCTCGCGAACTTCTTTCTCCGCGGCCAGAATGGATGGGTCGAGACCGAGAAGGACGGCCACGGCCACGAACTGGCCCAGTTCCGGACGCGCGAAGTGCCCGCCACCGACGGATACAGCATCGTCCTGTCGCTGGATTCGACCGTGCAGCACCTGGCGGAGGCCGAGTTGGAGACGATCCACCAGAACTTCCATCCGAAAAAGGCCACGATCATCGTCAGCCGGCCCGAGACCGGTTTCATCCTGGCACTGGCCAACTACCCGACTTTCGATCTCAACCACTACAACAAGGTTCCTCCCTCGGAGATGGCATCGATGCAGAATATCGCCGTCTCCAACCTTTATGAGCCGGGATCGGTCTTCAAGATTGTGGCCGCCTCCGGAGCGTTCGAGGAGGGGCTGGTCACGCCGGATACCCTGATTGACTGCAACATCGACAAGATTGATTACATGGGAAAGACCCGGCCCCTGCTTCACGACGACCAGGGGGATCATTTTCCAGGTCCCATTCCGGTGTGGAAGGTGATTTCGAAATCATCCAACCGGGGCTGCGTCCAGCTGGGGATGCGCCTGGGGGACGAACGGTTCTATCGCTACGTCCAGGCTTTCGGGTTCAGCGAGCCGACCGGATTTCCGGTCGGCGGCGAGCCCGGCCCGGCAGCCCTTCGAAGGAATGTACCCCAGCCCGGGACAAACCGGTGGGATGACCTGACCATGACGCGGATGCCGGCGGGGTATTCGGTCGCCGTTTCGCCGCTGCAGATGCACCAGGCGATGAGCGTCATTGCGGCCGGGGGCGTCATGCTGAAACCCCAGATAGTCAAGCAGGTGAAAGACTCCTCGGGCGAACTTGTCTTCCGGTTCGACCGGGTGGAGGAGCGCCGCGTCATTTCGGAAAGGACGGCACGCCTGATGGCGCGGCTGCTTCAGGGCGTTGCAAGCGAAGAGGGGACGGCCCCCATGGCCGCGATCCGCGCCAACGGCGTCGACTACGAGGTGGCTGGAAAGACCGGAACGGCGCAGAAGCCAATGCCCGTGACCCTGGCCTCGGGCAAGGTCGTCATTCGCTATTCCGAGCGCGATCATGTAGGCTCCTTTGTCGGTTTTTTTCCCGCCAGCGACCCGCAGGTGGTGATCTCCATCATCGTCGACGACGCGGACGAGCGATTCATCGGAAAAACCGCTTATGGATCGCTTGTCGCCGCGCCCTCTTTCAAGCATCTTGGTGAAGAACTTATTCCTTATTTAGCGATCCGGCCGCCGCCAGCCCCGGCAAACTCGGGCCGTTCCATGCTCGCCCTGGAAGGAGGCCGCCGGTGATCGGATACCTGACCCAGGACTACGCGCTCATCCATGCACTCGGTTCGCAAACGCGGCGGCGCAACCGACGCGAGACAGCAGCCCTCAGCCGCTTCTTTTCGATGGCTCCCAAACTTTCAGACTATCTCAAGGAGGACGAAATCCTCTCGAGCAAGGGAAACCTCGACTGCCCAATCTCGGGGCTCGCCCTGGACAGCCGCCGTGTCGTCCCGGGCAATGTATTTTTCGCCCTTCCGGGCCGGCGGACGGACGGAACCCAGTTCATCGACGAGGCGGTCAGCCGGGGCGCGGCCGCGGTCGTCGCCACCCGCGTTCCGGCCCACGCACCCGCCCGCGTCACTTTCGTCAGCGTGGCTGACGCCAGGGCGGTTCTCGCCCGGGTGAGCCGGCGCTACTACCGGTGCCCCGATCGCGACCTGACGGTCGTCGGCGTAACGGGAACCAACGGCAAGACGACGGTCACCCATCTCCTGCGGCAGTTTCTCAACGGAGAGCGGCGCGTGGGCGTGATCGGCACGATCAGCTATGACCTTGGGGCCCGCACGGTGCCCGCCTTCCGCACGACGCCCGAGGCGCTCGACATCTACGGGATGATGGCGCAGATGCGGGACGCGGGATGCCGGGATGCCGTCATGGAGGTCAGTTCCCACGGGATCGATCAGCTGCGGGTGCTCGACCTGGAGTTCGGAGCCGCCGTCTTCACCAACTTGACGCGCGATCACCTCGATTACCACAAGACGCTGGAAGCCTACTTCGAAGTGAAGACGCGGCTTTTCACGGGCAGCCTCGGCTCCCCGCCGAAGGTGGCCGTCGTGAACCTGGACGATCCGTACGGGGCGAGGCTCGCCGAACAGGTGGGCCGGATGGACCCGCCGGTCAGGCTGGTCACGTTCGGAGAGAACGCGCAGGCCGCGGTTCGCGCCACGGAGGTCGTTCT
The DNA here is from genome assembly GCA_964605835.1 of uncultured Opitutaceae bacterium. Classification (GTDB taxonomy): domain Bacteria; phylum Verrucomicrobiota; class Verrucomicrobiia; order Opitutales; family Opitutaceae; genus Palsa-1447. The sequence continues at coordinate 20,716 of CAZSEH010000052.1, read as the reverse complement.
CAGCCCGAAAAGCACGCATCTGAAGCTGCAGTGGCCGGAGGGCCGCCCGGTCGAGGTCGACTCGCCGCTTGTCGGCCGGTACAACGTGAGCAACCTGCTCGCAGCCGCGGCGACCGCCTGGGGGCTCGGCCGCGACCCCGCCGTCTTTCTGTCGCGGCTGATGGCGTTTCCAGGGGTGCCCGGACGGATGGAGCGCGTCGACGCCGGGCAGCCCTATGACGTTTTTGTGGATTACGCGCACACCGACGACGCATTGCGAAACGCGCTCGGCATGCTGCGCCCCATCACCAAGGGCAGGCTGCTGGTCGTGTTTGGCTGCGGCGGAAACCGCGACCGCACGAAGCGGCCCCTGATGGTCCGCGCCGTACAGGAATTCGCGGACTTCGCCTTTGCGACGGCCGACAATCCCCGTAGCGAGGCGCTCGAGGGAATCTTCTCCGACATGAGGGAAGGCGTCACCCAGCCCGGCAAGATCACCTGGATCGAGGACCGCCGGCGGGCGATCAGCATTGCGCTGGATGCCGCCCGCGCGGGCGACACGGTCCTTGTCGCGGGCAAGGGCCACGAAAGTTACCAGGAATTCGCCGACACGATCATCCCCTTTGACGATCGCCAGGTCGTCCGGGAATTGATTGCCGTCAAAACGCTTCGGGAGGTGCGCGGGTAGGGTGCCCGGTCCCCGATTCGCAGCGGCGCCCTCGAAACGGGGGCCGCCTTTCAGGACTTGTTTCACGATCATGGCGGCATTCGACCCAGATTCCCTCGCCCGATGGGCTGATGGCCGGTGGACCGCGGCTCCTTCCGAGCCGATCCGCGGATTTGCGACCGACAGCCGCCGGCTCCGGCCCGGGCAGTTGTTTGTCGCCCTGAAGACCGGGAAGCGCGACGGGCATGAGTTTGTGGTTGCGGCGCGAAGCGCGGGGGCGTGCGCGGCCCTGGTCGGGGCGCCCGTCGCGGGGGCCGGCCTCCCGCAGCTTGTCGTCGGCAGCCCGCTCGGAGCCCTTCAGTCAATAGCCCGCCGCCATCGCCGCGCGTTCAACCGGCCCGTTGTGGGGATCACGGGCAGCGCGGGGAAGACCTCCACCAAGGACTTGCTGGCGATTCTGCTCGGGGGCGCGGACTTTGGCGACAGTCCGGCGGAGGGCGCTCGGGCACCCGTCCTGGCGACGCAGGAAAACCTCAACAATCACATCGGCGTCCCCCTAACCCTTACCCGTCTGGACCCAGCCGTTCATTCCTTCGCGGTCATCGAGGCGGGAATAAGCGCACCGGGCGAGATGGCGCCGCTGGCGGATGCAATCGAGCCGGACATCGCAATCATCACCCTGGTCGGTCCCGCCCACCTGCGCGACCTCGGCACGCTCGAGACCGTGGCCCGGGAGAAGGCGGCCCTTGCCGCCCGGGTCCGCAAGGGCGGCGCGGCCCTGTTTCCCTCGTCCTGCGCGAAGTACGCGGCATTCCGGGAGCTGAAGGTGCCGGCGATCGTCGTCGGACGGGACGATGGCGATTCCGACGGGGTCACAGCCGTTTTTTCCGCCGTCCACAGGGAAGGATCCACAGAGCTCGTGCTCCGCGGACCCGGGCCGGCGACGGAGACATTCACGCTTCCCCGCGTGAGCGACGGCATGGCGCAAAATGCGGCTCTCGCGCTCCACGCCGCGCTGCGGCTCGGGATCCCGAGCCAGGTCCTGCGGGACAGGCTCCCGCAATGGCGGCCCGCGGCGCTGCGCGGCGAGGTCCGCCGGGAGGACGGGCGCCTCCTTTATCTTGACTGCTACAACGCAAACCCGGCGTCGATGTGCGACGCCCTCGCCGCCTTCGTCCGGGTCGCACCCGCGGACATGCCCAGGCTCTACCTGATCGGCTGCATGGAGGAACTCGGCGCCGACGCGGGGCGGTTTCATCGGGAGCTGGGGGCGGGCCTCAGCATGCGTCCGAACGACCTTCTCGTCGTCCTGGGGGACTGGGCGGATGATGTCGGGACCGGCGCCGTCCGGGCGGGCGCCCGAACCGCCCAGGTCCTGGCTGCGATCCCTCGCAGCGAGGTTTCCGCGCTCCTGGCGGCGTTTCGCGGCGCCGTGTTCGTGAAGGGCAGCCGCAGGCACGAACTGGAGAAATTCTTCCTTCCATGCTGAGGTACCTCGCAAACTTCAGCGATCATTTCGGCCCGCTGCGAATGTTCGGGTACGTGACCTTTCGCGCGCTGCTGGCCGCCTGCACCGCTGCGCTGATCGGCTTCGTCATCGGCCCCGTGCTCATTGCGCGGCTGCGCCGGCTGAAGTTTGGACATCATTACGACGACGACCGGACGGGGGACCTGGCAAGCCGGTTCGACAAGAAGAACACCCCGACGATGGGAGGTCTTCTCATCTTTGGCTCGGTCTTCATCAGTTCCTTCCTGTGGGCCGTGCCCAATATCTGGACCTTCGTCGCGCTGCTCGTCTATGCGGCGCTGACCGCCGTGGGTTACCGCGACGACTATCTCAAGGTCGTCCGCAGGAGCCGCGACGGCATCTCCTCCCGGGAAAAGATCATCTGGCAGACGCTCACGACGGTCGTCGCGCTGACACTCCTGCTCCTGCACCCGGTGAGCGCCGGCAAGATCCGCGAGCTGTGGATCCCCTTCCTCAAGCATCCCCTGATCGCGAGCATGCCGCTCGCCGCGCTGTTCGTCTTCGTGTATTTCTGGACCGTCGGCTTCTCCAACGCAATCAACCTCACGGACGGCCTGGACGGACTCGCGATGGGCTGCACGATTTCGGTCGCGCTTGTGTACGGCCTCATGGCCTACGTCGCTGGCCGCGCCAGCCTTGCCGGATACCTCTTTGTCGGCCACGTGCCCGGGACGGACGAGTTGACCGTGATCTGCGGAGCCGTGGTCGGGGCGGGGCTGGCGTTTCTCTGGTATAACTCGCACCCGGCCGAGGTGTTCATGGGGGACACGGGCTCCCTCGCCCTGGGCGGCCTGATCGGACTGATAGCGATCATGATCCAGCAGCCGGTGACGCTGATCATCGTCGGGGGCGTTTTCGTGTGGGAGGCCCTGTCCGTCATCATCCAGGTGGGGTATTTCAAGCTGACCCGGCGACGCTTCGGCGAGGGCCGCCGGTTCTTTCTCATGGCGCCCATCCATCACCATTTCCAAAGGAAGGGCTGGCCTGAAACCAAGGTCGTGATGCGATTCTGGATCCTGTCGATTATCTTCGCGCTCGCGGGGCTGGCCACCCTCAGGCTCCGCTGATTCCCATGCCTCTTGCCGCTCCATCGTTTCTTTTGCCGCTTCTCGACCGCCCGGTCGCGATTTTTGGCTGCGGAGTGAGCGGAGCGGGCGCCCGCGACCTGCTGGCGGCGCTGAGGGCGGAAAGCGCCACGTATGACCGCACGGGCGCCGAGTTCACCGACGCGGCGGCGGCCCGGCACCGGCTGGTCGTGTTCTCCCCGGGATTTTCTCCCGGGCACCCATGGCTTGCGAAGGCGCGCGCGGCGGGCTGCACCTGCCTCGGGGAAATCGATTTTGCGTCGCTCTGCTGGAGGGGGCGCCTGATCGCGGTGACGGGCACAAACGGGAAGACGACCCTCACAGAGTTTCTCTGCCACGCGCTCGTGCAAGCCGGGCGGCGGGCGACGGCGACCGGAAACGTCGGTCGATCTTTTGCGGGCCTGGTGGCTGCCGAGGGCGGAGGTTCGCCCGAAGCCACCGCTGTTTGCGAGGTGAGTTCCTTCCAGGCCGAAACCCTGGTCCATCTCCGGGCGGAGGCGACCCTTTGGACCAATTTCGCCGAGGACCACCTCGAGCGCCATCCGGGCCTGGAGGCCTACTTTGCGGCGAAGGCGGTGCTCGCCGGACGGTCCGAGCGCGTATTCGCCGGTTCGTCCGTCCGGGCGTTTGCCGAGGGCCTGGCCAGCCATTCCCCCCCGCCCGGCGGGCGCGACGCACCCATCTTCTTCGACTCGGACGGCGACCCCACGGCGGACGCGATCTGGGTGCGAACAGAGGGCCTGCCCGAGGATCCGGCGCTTGCGGGAACGGTGTTCTTCGAATACCCGCAGCGGGAGAATTTCGTCCTTGCCGCAGCCTGGTGGAGGGCAGCGGACCTGGGTCATTCCGCGCTCTATTCGGCCGCCCGCACATTCAGCCTGGGCCGGCACCGCCTGGCCCGCGTGGGCGAGGTCGATGGCGTGACCTATTGGAACGACTCCAAGGCAACCAATTTCCATGCGGTCGAAGGGGCCCTCCCGAGGTTCGCCTCTCCGGTTCTGCTGATCGCCGGCGGAAAGGGAAAGGGCGGGGATCTGCCGGGATTCGTTCGCAGGATCGCACCGAGGGTCCGCCACCTCTACCTCATTGGCGAGACGGCGCTCGAGTTGGCGCAGGCCTGCCCGCAGGCGGGCCTTGCGCATTCGGTCCATGCAAGCCTGTCCGCCGCAGTCCACGCCGCGGCCGGGGCCGCGAAGCCGGGCGACAACGTCCTCCTGAGCCCCGCCTTCGCCAGTTTCGACATGTTCCGGGGCTACGCCGACCGGGGCGATCAGTTCGAGCGCCTCGTGCACGAACTCGGGTCCGCCGCTGTCCGGGCCCGTTGATTTCGAATCAGTTTCTAATTTCAATCCGTCCCATTAACTACAACACTCTGTTCATGAAAATTATCAGAATTTTCGGCATCGTCGTGGGAATCCATCTAATCCTCGGCCTGATCCTCGCGGGATGCAGCTCGACCGGAAGACCGGTGGCCGCCGCCCAACCCCCAACGCAGCCCAAGGCGGCCGATTCGGCGCCGGCAGTCGGCATGCCAAGCCTTGCCGCGGCCCCGTCGGCAAACACGCCCGCGGCGCCGCTTTTCCATCCGATCGGCCCGTCGGATGCGCCGACGGCCCCCTCCGGCCCCGTGATCTTCTACAGTCCGACCCGCCCGGGCACGCCTGCGGCGTCCGCGGTTGAGGCGCAGCCAGCCGGCGACGTCACGCCGGCCACGACCTACACCGTCGGCCAGGGCGACAGCTGGTGGACGATCGCGAAGAAGAGCCACCTGAAGATCTCCGAGCTTGCGGCGGCCAACAACCTCAGGTCCACATCCACGCTGCACCCGGGGCAGAAGCTCCTGATTCCCGCAAAGGGCATTTCGCAGGGCGCGGCGTCCGGCGCGACTGAACCGGCGGCGTCCCCGGCCCCCGCGCACACGGGCGCGCCGGCCGGAGGGGGCAGGCACGTCGTCAAGCGCGGCGAGACCCTGGGGAGCATAGCGCACGCCTATGGGCTGAAGATCGGAGACCTCGCCGCCGCAAACTCGATTTCCGATCCGGGCAAGATCCGTCCCGGCCAGGAACTGACGATCCCGGCGGGAGGCCATGCGCCGAGGCCCGCAAAGGCGCGCGCGGCCGCTCCCGTGAATGAGGAGACGCCGGCCGCCACCCCGGCGCTGGATAATTCCGCCCTGCCGCCCCCGGCGACCGACGCGGGGCCGGGCGCGCCTTCGGGACCTGGCGCCGACGTTCCGGTGATCAAGATCGAGCCGTCCTCGCAGCCCGCTCCGGCGAACCCGCCGAAATGACCGCGCGGTTCCGGGAGAAATGGTGATGAGTGGACAATCGCCATCCGCTCCGCGCGCCAAGATTCGGTTGGTGCCGGGACCCGTGGCGGTGATTGTCATCTGCGCGATCGGCCTCACCTGCCTCGGCCTCACGATCCTTTTCAGCGCGAGCGCCTCGTTCAAGCAGGGGCCGTATTTCTACCTTGGAAAACAGGTGACGGGAGTCATTGCCGCGACGGTCCTTTGCCTGGTCGCGAGCCGCGTGAACCTCGACTATTTGCGCCGCTACGCGTGGTGGATTGCGGGCATCCTCCTTTTCCTCCTCGCCCTGGTCCTCGTGCCGCGCCTCGGGATCACGGTCAAGGGCAGCCGCCGGTGGCTGGGCCACGGCTCGGTCCGCGTCCAGGTGTCCGAGTTCGCCAAACTGGCCCTCGTTTTCTGCCTGGCCCATTACCTTGCGATGAACCAGACCCGGTTGCGCGAGTTCCTGCGAGGCTACCTTTATCCGCTAGGGATCGTCGGGGCCTATGGCGGGATGATCCTTCTCGAACCCGACCTGGGGACGGCCGCCCTGGTGCTCGCCGTCGGCGTCCTCCTCCTTTTTCTCGCCGGCGCGAAATGGCGGTACATCCTGCCGACGATCGCGCTGGGAGCCCTCTCGTTCGCGGGCCTTGTCATGCTGATGCCGAACCGGCTTCGGCGTTTCACGGCTTTCCTCGACGTCGAGGGGAACAAGCAGGGGGGGACGTACCAGCTCTATCAGTCGCTGGCCGCATTCGCCGCCGGAGGGACGAACGGGGCCGGCCTGGGGCAGGGGCGCCAGCAGGCATACTTTCTGCCGGAGGCCCACACGGACTTCATCTTCGCCGTTGTCGGGGAGGAACTGGGTCTGTGGTACACGGTGGGAGTCGTCGCGATATTCACCGTCATTTTTGCCGCCGGCATTGCGCACCTGCGCCGCGCGCCAAACCTGTACCATTTCCTGCTGGCCGCCGGATGCCTCCTTCTCATCTGCCTCCAGGCCCTCATCAATATCGGCGTTGTCACGGGAGTTCTGCCGACCAAGGGCATGTCGCTCCCGTTCATAAGCGCCGGACTCTCCAATCTGCTCCTGATGGGACTGCTGCTCGGCGTGCTGATCAATACGGCGCGCACCTGGGGGCGGGTGGTATTGCTGGACCAGGCGCGGTCCATGCGGGAGGCCTGGAGTGAGTAAGCGCCGGTTTCTTGTTTCCTGCGGGGGCACGGGCGGCCACCTGTCGCCGGGCATTTCCCTCGCGGAGGGGCTGACGGAACGGGGGCATGAGGTGATCCTTCTCATCAGCCGGAAGAAGGTCGACGGCCGCCTGATCGAGAAATACCCGGGCCTCAGGTTCGAGCGGATGCCCGGCGCTCCGTTTTCGTGGCGTCCGCTGGCCTTTGTCCGGTGCGCGGCGTCGCAGGCCCTGGCCCTTGTCTTTTGCCTGCGGCTGATCGCCCGCTGGCATCCGGATGCGATCATGGGTTTTGGCGGCTTCACATCGGCGCCCATCGTCCTTGCGGGGGGGCTTGCCCGGATTCCCGTCGCCCTCCACGAATCCAACCGGGTCCCGGGTTTGGCGATTAGAACGCTGGGCCGGTTTGCCGGGAGGGTGTATCTGCCCCCGGGCGTTCGCGTGGGCAGCGTGGGACCGTGGGCATCCCGGCACGTCGGGCTTCCGGTTCGCCGGGAAATCAAGCGCCTTCCCAGGGCCGAGTCGCGCACCGCCATGGGCCTCGACCCGAACCAGAAAGTGCTTGCCATCCTCGGCGGGAGCCAGGGCGCCGCCGTTCTGAACGAGTGGACGCGGGCCAATGTCGGAATCCTCGCCGCGGAAGGCATCCAGGTCTACTGCCTGACGGGGCTCGACAAGGGGCCGGCCGAATCGGTCGAGATGAGGACGAAGACGGGAGCGGCGGTCCGCGTCGTCTTCGCGCCGTTTTGCGACCGGATGGCCGAGCTTCTTTCGGCCGCGGATCTGGTGGTCTCCCGGGCCGGCGCCGGGACGCTGGCCGAGTTGATCCGGTGCGAGACGCCCGCAATCCTGGTTCCGTATCCGCACGCCGCCGATCACCACCAGCACCGGAATGCGGAGTTTTTCGAGCGCCAGGGAGGCGGCCTTGTCCTGGACCAGACGATGATCAACGGACTCGCCAGCGAGGTGATGGACGCGATTTTCAACGAATGGCTGCTGCGGAAGTTCCGCGCGAACCTGCGGCGCATGGATCTGGCGAATTCGCTTGAGACGATGCTTCTGGATCTGGAAGGGTTGGCCGATTCGGGCGGAGACAGCCCCGCGAAACGGCCTGCGGTTGCGTAAAGGCGATGAACTCCGCAGAATCCCGATCCTTCCCGAATTCGCGCGCAGCGCGCCGTGTGCACTGCCTCGGCGTCGGCGGAATGGGCGTTGCGCCGCTTGCGATCTACCTGGCCGAGGGCGGCTGCACGGTCTCGGGCGAGGATGACGCCCTTTCGGATGAAGTCGCGGCACTGCTGGGCCGCTCGCGCGTGGCCGTGGGCCCGATGCCGGCGCAGGTCGACCGGGTCGTGTATTCCTCGGCGATCCCGCCCTCGCACCCGGCCTACGCAGCCGCGGTCGCGCGGGGCATCCCGCTCGTCCGCCGGGGCGAAATGCTCGCGGAAGCCGTCCGCGGCCGGAAGCTTGTGGCCGTTTGCGGCGCGCACGGCAAGACGACGACGACCGCGATGCTCGTGACCGCCCTCAGGCAGGCGAAATTTCCCGCGGGCCATCTCGTCGGGGGCCTATACAACGACGGCATCCCTCCGGCTGCCGTCGGAACAAACGAATGGGTGGTCGCCGAGATCGACGAGAGCGACGGAACGATCGACGGCTTTTCACCGGAAATCACGGTTGTGACAAACCTGGACTGGGATCACCCCGACCATTACCGCGAACCGGCCGAGCTCGAGGCGACCTTTTCCGCCCTCTTCAGGCGGACGCGTGTGGCCATCCTGGCGAGCGACGCCTGCCCCCGGTCGCGGCGGCTCCTCGCGTCCCTTGCCGGGGAGGCCGGACCGCTTTCGGGACGGCGGTTGGCAACATTTGGCCGGACCGGGGATTTTGCCTCGTCCCTGGTTTCCGAAGGAGCCGGGATGATGACAATCCGGCTCGGCGGCCTTTTTTCCCCAGCCGAGTGCGCGGTTCGCGCAAGCGGTGAATTCAACGCCTCGAATGCCGCGGCCGCCCTTGCGGCGGCCCAGCTTATGGGCGTCCCGCCGGACGGTCAGGCGCTGGCCGCCTACGCCGGCGTGCGCCGGCGCCAGGGGGTCCTGTTCTCCGGCGGGCCGGTCGTCATCGAGGACTACGCCCACCATCCGGCCGAAATCCGGGCCCTGCTGACGAGCCTGAGGCGGCGGGTGGCGGGCCGCGGCCGCCTGATCGTCGTATTCCAGCCGCACCGCTTCAGCCGCACGGCGCAGTTCAAGGCTGAGTTTGCCTCGGCGCTGTCGCTTGCCGACCGGGTTCATCTGCTCGACGTCTATCCAGCGGGCGAGGAGCCGGTCGCGGGCGGCGCATCCGCGGATCTCTGCGCGGAGATGAGGCGTTCCGCGGCGCAGGTCCCTCTCAGCCATTTCCCGGGCCGGGGCGGACAGGAACTTTTCCAAACGCTTTCGGGCGAAGCCGGATCGGACGATCTCGTCATCTTTGTCGGCGCGGGCGACATCGATCGCCTGGCCCGCGAATGGCTCGAGGGGCGGCGCCCGGCTGCGGCGCGGACGCCGCGCTGGGACGAATTCGCCGATGCGATGAAGGGGCGGCTTGGCCCCGAGACGAAGCTCAGGCGGGAGGAACCGCTTGCGAAAAAGACGACGCTCGGCGTCGGGGGCGCCGCCCGCCTTTATGCGGAACCGGCGGGAGCGGAAGATTTGCGAACTCTCCTCGCGGCCGCCTCGCAGCGGGGCATCCCCGTCCTGGTCCTGGGCCGTGGGTCCAATCTGCTTGTTCCGGACGGCGGAGTGGACGGGCTTGTCGTTGCATTCTCCCACGAGGCATGGTCTCGCTTCGAGCCGCGGGCCGGAGGCCGGGTCTGGGTCGGGGCGGGCCTGAGGCTCAAGCGCCTGTGCGGGCTCGCCGCGGCCGCGGGCCTCGCCGGATTCGAGTTTCTCGAGGGGATTCCCGGGAGCGTCGGCGGCGCGTTGCGCATGAATGCAGGCGCAATGGGGGGCTGGATATTCGACGTGGTCGAGGAGGTGCAGCTGATGACATCCGGGGGTGAGGTGAAGAGCCTGGGCCGGGCGGGGATGCACGTCGATTACCGGCATTGCGCCGAGCTGCGCGATGCGTTCGCACTGGGCGCCCTCCTCAGGCCCGCCGGGGAGAAGTCGCCGGAGGCGATTTCCCTCCAGATAGACCTTCACCGGAAGAAACGCCACGAGAGCCAGCCGAGGGAGCCGAGCGCCGGGTGCGTGTTCAAGAATCCGCCGGGTGACTCCGCCGGGCGGCTGATCGACGCAAGCGGGCTCAAGGGGGAGCGGGTGGGGGACGCGGAGATTTCGCCCATGCATGCCAATTTCATCATAAACCGCGGCAGCGCGACCAGTGCCGACGTGATTGAACTGATCCGCAGGGTGCGGGCCCGGGTTCGGGGCCTCCAGGGAGTCGAGCTCGAACCGGAGGTGCTCCTATTCGGACGCAACTGGAAGGACGAATTATGAACACGCTTGGAAAAAGCCCGGCAGCTGGCCGGGGGGATGCCTCATCCCCTGCCAGGACGCCGCCCGCAGGGGCGGCGTTCACGGAGCCTGTCATCGCCGTATTGGCCGGGGGGACTTCGGCGGAACGCGAAGTATCCCTAGGGTCCGGAAAGGCATGCGCCCAGGCGCTCGCCCGCTCGTATCCGACCCGCCTTTTTCCGGTGGATGCCGACGCCCTTCCAAGCGGCCTTGATCCCGCCCGCCACGTGGCCTTCTCCCTCCTGCACGGGACCTTTGGCGAGGATGGGCAGATGCAGGCCCTTCTCGAGGGGGCGGGGATCGCCTATTCGGGATGCGATTCAGGCTCGAGCCGCCTTGCGATGGACAAGGCGGGCACCAAGGCATTGGCGGCCGCCCGCGGAATCCGGGTCGCCGAGGCGATCCTGTTCTCATCCGACGCGAAGCCGGGAGCGGACGAGATCGCGGATATCCTGGGCGGGGAGGTGGTGGTCAAGCCCAACGACCAGGGCAGCAGCGTCGGCCTGAGCCTGGCCTCGAACCGGGCGGAAATAGCCGCGGCGCTCGAGAAGATCGCGGCCGGCCGGTGGCTGGCCGAGCGGCGGATCCGGGGAAGGGAGCTGTCGGTCGGCATCCTCGCCGGGCGGGCCATGGGGATCGTGGAGATCCGCCCCCGGTCCGGCGTGTACGATTACGCGAGCAAGTACACGAAAGGCCTCACCGAATACATCGCGCCCGCAACCGTGGATGCGGCGACGGCGGCCGCGGTCCGGGAGGCCGCCGAAACCGCCTTTGCGGCATGCGGCTGCAGGGATTACGCGCGCGTGGATTTCATTCTAACGGACGAAAACGAACCGTTTTTTCTCGAAATCAACACGCTTCCCGGCATGAAGGAGACCAGTCTGCTGCCGATGAGCGCGCGCTGCGTGGGGTTGGATTTCATCGCTTTGGTCCGGGAAATGGCAAGACCCGCGTTGGGGCGTTTTCATGGGGCTGCGGAGAGATTGAAAACGTGAGCCGAGACGCCATGGCCCTTCCCGCGACCCGAAGCTGGAGAGACATTCCCCAGCATGTGAGGTCGCGCGCGATGTCGAAGGAGGGGCGCAGGCGCAGGCTGGGGCAGACCCTGGGAATGCTGGCTGGATTTGCGACGCTCGTCGCGGCTGTCTGGGCGTGCTGGCAGGTCCTGGCGATCCTGCAGAATTCGCCCCGTTCGGCGGCCGTCTCCGCGGATGCGGTGCCGATCGGGGACAACCTGACGCTCTCGTCCGACGGGGTTCTCAACAAGGACACCGCCTGGCTCAAGCGGACGCTCGCCCTGCCGGCGAACGCCACCCTAATGGGGCTCGACCTGCAGCAGGCCCAGAAACGGATAACGGCGAGCGGTCAGGTGGCCTCGGTCGTCCTTGTGCGCAATTTTCCGGCGACGCTGTCGGTTTCTGTCGCCGAGCGGTCTCCCGTGGCGCGGGTCATGGCCCAGGCCGCGAACGGAAGTTCGCAGGTCCTGCTCGTGTCGCGCGAGGGCATCATTTACGACGGAATCGATTACAATCCGGCGATGGTCGACAGCCTTCCGTGGCTCGACGGAGTCAGACTTGTGCACAGCGGCCGGGGCCTTGCGCCGATCGCCGGCATGGAGACGGTGGCCGACCTGCTTGTGCGCGCCCGGCTCGAGGCCGACCATCTGTACCGCACATGGACCGTGCTTTCGCTCGCCCGGCTCCAGTCGGACGGCCAGATCGAGGTACGCACGCGGGATGGATTGAAGGTCATCTTCGGGACAGGGGAGGATTTCTTCCGCCAGCTTTCGAGGCTGGATATGCTGCTCGACAAGGTCGCTGCGGTTCCGGCGGCGCGGGCCGCCCTTCGCGAGATCAATCTGTCCCTGGGAGCCCGGCCGAACAGCCAGGAAGTGGATGTGCCCGTCAAGTTTGGCGCGGCTCCGGTCCCGGCCGGGGCGCCAACGGCCCCCGGGGGGCGTGAAACCGGGCGCGCGCCGGTCCGTCCCAAGATCGTCGCCTTTCCGAATCTCCAAATCCATCTTCCCTGAATTGAAATCCCAACACACTTTCATTGGCGCCGTTGAGATCGGCACCTCCAAGATCACGGCCCTTGTCGGGGAGTATTCGGGCCGCGAGCTCGCCATCATAGGATGCGGCGAATGCCAGTCCCGCGGCGTCATCAAGGGTTCCATCGCAGATTTCAAGGCCGCAAGCGACGGCGCGCAGGCTGCGATTGAACGTGCCGAGCGCGATGCGGGCGAGCGCATCGACTGCGTCTTCCTCGCGCAGAGCGGGGGCCATCTCGACGGATTCTACAACGAGGCGTCGGTCAACGTGAAGGCGGCCGACAACATGATCGACAAGGACGACATCCGGATGGTTTGCGAACTGGCAATGGCGAAGGAGCTGCCGCCGGAACGGATGGTCGTCCGCCACATTCGCCGGCCCTACCGCGTCGACGGCCGCCTTGTCCCTACGTCGCCCCAGAACCTGGTCGGCCAGAAGCTCGAGGTCGGCTACTGGACCGTGCACGGCCAGGAGCAGCGCCTGGCGGACTTCATCCATGTGATCCGCGGGTGCAATCTCGAGGTGCGCGAACTTGTGCTGTCGAGCCTGGCCTCGGGCCACATGGTTACGACGGCCGAAGAGCGGCAAAATGGGGTGGTCGCCATCGACATCGGGGCCGGAACGACCGATTACGTCATCTACCGCGACGGCGTACCTCACACGACCGGGGTGGTGCCGATCGGAGGCACCCACCTGACAAACGACCTGAGCATCGGCCTTCGCCTGACCGAGGGACAGGCGGAGAAACTCAAGCTCCGGTTCGGACGCGCCCTGGTGCAGGCCCGGGATCGCGCCGAGCGGGTCTGGCTCGACGGAAATTTCGCGATCGGCGACCGCCAGTTTTCGCGCCTTGCCATCGAGCAGGTCACGGCGGCCCGGACCTGGGAACTGCTTGAGGTCGTCAAGAAGAAGCTCGGACCTGCGTTTTCCGCCGAATCCTGCGCGGCGGGGGTCGTCCTGACCGGGGGCACGGCGAAACTGCCCGCAATCACGGAGTGCGCGGCCAAGGTATTCGGGACGTCGGCGCATCTCGGCGAGGCGCCGTCGTGGGTCGCCGAAAACCTGCGCGACCCCGGATTCCACACCGCACTGGGCCTGCTTTACTACGGCGTGACAGCCCAGGCGGAGAACTCCGCGCTGGGCCGACGCCGCGGCGGCTTCCTGCGCGGAGTCACGCGCCTCTTCGCGAATTCCTGACGAGCCCGCAAGAAAATGGACCTGAACGAACTTCCGCTCGAACACCCGCTTCTTTCCGACCGGAACGTGGCGATCAAGCTGGTCGGGGTCGGTGGCGCCGGCTCGAATGCCGTGGACCGGCTGAAAATGGAGAATCTTGACCGCCTGGAACTGGCGGTCATCAACACAGACCACCAGGCGCTTTCGTCCTCCCCGGTCCAGGACAAGGTCCTGATCGGCATGAGCGTCACCCGCGGGCTTGGCGCCGGGGGCGATCCCGAGCTCGGGCGGGAGGCCGCCGAGGCCGACCGCGAAAAAATCGCGGCGGTGGTCAAAGGCTGCGATTTGATCTTCCTCCTGTCCGGAATGGGCGGCGGCACGGGCAGCGGCGCTTCGCCAGTCGTCGCCGAGATAGCCGCGGAACAGGGGGCGCTCGTGATCGCCTTTGTCTCGATGCCCTTCAGCTTCGAGGGCGGCCGCCGCCTGAAGCAGGCCGAGGAGGCGCTCCGGGCGCTGAGGCAGGTGTGCGACGCCGTGATACCCCTTCCGAACGACGTCCTCCTCCAGGAGGCGGCGGACAACGAAACCGTTCTCGACTCGTTCGCCAGGGCCGACGAGTGGGTTGGACGCGGCGTGAAGTCGATCTGGTCGATGCTGTTCAGGACCGGTCTCATCAATATAGATTTTGCGACGCTCCGGCAGGCATTCCAGCAGAGGGGCGGCAAGACGCTCTTCGGCCTGGGGGAGGGAAGCGGGGACAATTCCGTCGCGGATGCGATCGCGAGCCTCAGGCTTTGCCCGCTGCTGCACACCCCCGAGTTCTCCCGCAAGGCGGACCGCCTTCTTGTGAACATCATCGGCGGCACGGACCTCACGCTCCCCAAGGTGAACGAAATCATGAGTTCCGTGGCCGAGCAATTCGGGCGCGAGGCTCATATCATCATGGGCGCCGTCATCGACGAGGCCATGCAGGGCCGGGTTGAAATCTGCGTCCTCGGGACGAGCGACATGGGCGGCCGCGCCGGCGGCAGCCGGCAGGCTTTTGTGAACCGGCGTCCGCGGATTAAGGATTCCACCGCCGCCTCGAATGGCGGCGGCGTTCAGCAGACGGTCGGAGCCTCCACTCAGGCGATCAGCGGCACCGCCGACCAGGAAGCCGGTGCGGCCGCGACCCCGGGAGCCGTGTCTCCCGCCGAAGCCAAGGCGGCCGCCCTTGCCAAGGCGCAGCAGGACGAGTTCGGATTCGGCGAAGTCGAAAGCCGCGGGCACTTCGAGAAGACCGACAGGAATCTCTTCGACGGGCAGGACCTTGACGTTCCCACCTACCTTCGCAAGGGCATCAAGATAGTCCTCTGAGGGCGCAATCGAGCCAGATAAGGATCTTTTCGGGTCGGAGCTGGCCAAGGCCCAACCTCGCCGCCAAACCGGCCTGGGGGATGTCGTGTTTACACGACATCCCTCCCGGCCTCAGAGGCGCCGAAAAGGCCAGCAACTCCCCTCAAAGATCTCCATCTGGCTCGATTGCGCAGCTGGGGATTAATTGGCGGCCTTGGCACCAGGGTTTGTTTCTGCATTCTAAACAGAATGTTTGTCGATGAATGCGTTATCAAGGCCCAGGCCGGGGACGGCGGGCGCGGCTGCATTTCGTTCCGCCGCGAGAAGTACGAGCCCTGGGGCGGACCCAACGGAGGGGATGGGGGGCGCGGGGGCGACATCGTCCTGATCGGCGACGTAAACCAGAACAATCTGGTCGACTTCAAGTTCCAGGCCCATTGGAAGGGCGAGCGCGGGGAGCACGGCCAGGGCAAGGACTGCCACGGCCGCGAGGGAAAGGCCGCGATCCTTAGAATGCCGCTCGGCACGGTCGTCACGGACGAGACAACCGGCCAGGTCGTGGCCGAGATCACGGCCCCGGGCCAGGAGATCGTCCTTTGCAAGGGCGGCAATGGAGGCTGGGGCAACACGCATTTCAAGACGTCCACGGTTCGCGCCCCGCGGCGCGCAAACCCGGGCCAGTTGGGGGAGCGGGGAGTCTACAGGCTCGTACTCAAGAGCATCGCCGACGTCGGGCTGGTCGGCTACCCCAACGCCGGAAAATCGTCGCTGACGCGCGCGATCACCCAGGCCAGGCCCCGGACGGCCGCCTATCCTTTCACGACGCTCCACCCGCAGGTCGGGGTCATAGACTACCCTTACCATCTCCCCGAGCCGCGGCGCCTCCATTTGGCCGACATTCCCGGGCTTATCGAGGGGGCGAGCGAAAACAAGGGGCTCGGGCACCGCTTTCTCCGCCATATCGAGCGCTGCGCCCTCCTTGTCATCCTGATCGACATGGCCGGCTGCGACGGCCGCGATCCGAGGGACGACTACAAGCACCTGCTTCGGGAACTTGAACTCCACGACCCGGCCCTGCTTGAAAAGCCGCGGCTTGTCGCCGCCAACAAGATGGACCTCCCCGAGGCGCGGGCTCAACTGGTCAAATTCAAGAAGCGCCACAAGGTCCCCGTCGTGGAGATCTCCTGCGTGAGCGGGAAGGGGCTGGACCGGCTGAAAACGGAGCTCCGAAAGCGGATTGCATCCCACCGGCTGCGGGAGGCGAAGCTCCGGGTGGGAGGATGAACGGATACGGGCCCGAGTTTCTCAAGGTCGCGACGGTGACGCTGCTTGCGGTGATCAGCCCCGGCCCCGACTTTGCGATTGTCGTCAAGCAAAGCCTGAATCACGGCCATCGCGCCGCCGTCTGGACCGCCTTCGGAATCGGGACCGGACTTTGCCTGCACGTGACCTATTCCCTCCTGGGAATCGGAGTCCTGCTCCGGAGTTCGCCGGAGGCGTTCACCGTGCTCAAGATTGCGGCGGCGGCGTATCTTGCCTGGCTGGGCGTGAGCGGCCTGCGATCGCTGCCGCGCGACACGGAGGCCAGGGCGGCGCCTGAAACGGCGGCTGAAGGAGGGGCGAAACCGCCTTCCCGGCAGGCCGCCTGGAGGACGGGCTTCATGGTCAATGCGCTCAATCCAAAGGTGACGCTCTTCTTTGTCGCCCTTTTCGCCGCGGTCATCAGCCCCCGGACTCCCAGGCTTGTGCAGGCCGGCTACGGGCTTTTCGTCCCTGTGGCGGCCATGACCTGGTTCTGCCTGGTGGGCTACGTTTTCACGCGGCAGAAGATCCGCGGCGCCTTCCTCCTCCACGGCCATTGGGTCGACCGCGCGCTCGGATGCGTCTTCATCGTGTTCGCTGCGAGCCTCGCGCTGGCCTCCCTGCGCTGAGTCAGACGTAGATTCCGCCTCCGAGCAGCCGCTCGCCATCGTAGAACGCCAGCACCTGGCCGCTGGCGAGCGCCCGTTGCGGCCGGCGAAAACGGACCCTCGCCGTGCCGCCTCCCTCGGGAATGAAGTCCAGCGGCACGCGCGGGTCCCGATAGCGAACCCGGCCTTCCATGGGTCCCGGGATATCCACGGGTCCGCCCGTCCAGGAAAGCGAGTGAACCCGGATATCGGACTGGTAGAGCCCGGGGGCGTCCGGGTGGTCGAATGAGACCAAAAGGGCGTTGTCCGAGGCGCGTTTTCCCACGACGACGTAGCGCTCGTTGTCGGTGTTGGACGGGATCCGGATTCCCCTGCGCTGCCCCAGCGTGTAGTAGTGCAGGCCGCGGTGGCCTCCCAGCACCCGTCCGTCGCCGGCACGGACAATCGGTCCTGGCCGATCCGGCACGTAGGCCCGGAGAAAATCGGCCATCTTCACCTCGCCTATGAAGCAGATGCCCTGGCTGTCCTTCTTGTCCGCCGTCGCGAGGCCGGCTGCCCTCGCAAGCCTGCGCAGCTCGGGTTTTGCGAGGTGGCCGACGGGAAAGCGCGCGCCCCGGATCTGCTCCTGGCTCAGAAGCGCAAGAAAATAGGACTGGTCCTTGTTCTTGTCCGACCCCTCGAGGAGGACGGCCGGCTCCGATTCGACCCTGCGCGCATAGTGCCCGGTCGCCACCGCCGCGAAGCCGTGTTCGAGCGCCCAGGCGCGAAAGACGCCGAACTTGATCTCCCGGTTGCACATGACGTCGGGGTTGGGGGTCAGCCCCCGGGCATATCCATCCAGGAGATACTGAACCACGCGCTCGCGGTACTCGCGCATGAGATTGACCACGCGAAACCCGATGCCGAGCCGCGCGGCCACGTTCCGCGCGTCCTCGATGTCCTCCTCCCAGGGGCAGCGGCCGATGACCTCCTCCTCGTTTATCCAATTCTTCATGTAGGCGCCCTCGACGTCGTGGCCCTCGTCCCGCAAGAGCAGGGCGGCGACGGAGCTGTCGACTCCGCCGGACATCGCGACCAGGATCTTTTCACGGACTTTCATGGGAGAAACGGGGACGGTTCCAGTAAGAACGAATTTGCAAAAAAAACCATGTCCAACCGCGACCCGTCGGTTTAGCGTGTTCCCCCAATGTCCGATCCTTCCGCCAGAATCGTTCGCGCATGGCTCGATTCAACGACTTCCGGAGTCGTCGAATTTGATCGGGATTGGACTGCCGTGGCCCCGCCGCGCCTGGTCCTGGGCGCGGGCGCACCGGCCCTCACCGGGACGGCGCCGGCGCCGGGTTCCGTGGCCGGGCGTGCGTTCGGCTACTTCGTGGACCGGGCGGGGGAGACGCTCTCCTTTGTCCTTCCGCTCGGGCCCGTCTGCGACGTCGATCCGACGGTTGACGATGTTTTTGTCGCCGGCGATTTCAACGGCTGGCAGGCCGCCGCGGGCAATGCGGACTGGCAGCTCATTCCCTCGGTCATCGACGGGGAGGGAGCCCTTGTCTGGTCGGGGCCGGCCGGGCCCCTGCTCAAGTCTGCGCACCGCTTCAAATTCGTGACAGGCCAGCAGATCTGGCTCGGGCTGCCCGACGATGTCGCCAATCTTGCGCCGGACGAAAACGGGATGAGGAACCGCATTCTCGATCCGGCGCGGACGGGAAGGCACCTTTGGCGGTTCACGGTGGACCGTCCGTTCGATCTTTCGGGTTCCTGGTCGGCCGCCCTTGAGGGCGCGGGTGCGCCGGTCGCGCTCGGCATGGGCGTGTTTTTCCGGAACCTGAAGACCTCGCTTCCGCTGGGCGCGATTCCCGACGGCGGCACGACCCTGTTTCGGCTTTTCGCCCCGCGGGCAAAAAGGGTGACCCTCCACCTCTGCGAAACGGTGCAAAGTGAGGCGGAGGCGTTCGCCTACGACGTGAACCGCCGCGGGGATTCGGAGGGGGCCGCGGGGGTTTGGGAAATCGCCCTGGACCGGAATCTGCACGGCTGGCTCTACTGGTACACGCTGGACGGCGCCAGTGATTGGCCGGGCGCTTTCGACCCGAAAGCGCGGGTCCTCGATCCGTATGCGCTTGCGACGATCGCGCGCGAAGGACCGGGGATCATCCTCTCGCGGGATTGGGTGGGGACGGGGGACCGCGACTTCCGGACTCCGGCCTGGCAGGATCTTGTCATCGCCGAGGCTCATGTCCGGGATCTGGCCGCGAATGCGCCCGTTCCGGCGACTTCCGCCGAACGGCTGGGGTTCACCGGCCTCACGAAATGGGTCGAGCATCCGGATTTCTATCTCCACGGCCTCGGCGTCAACTGCGTCGAACTTCAGCCTGTTCAGGAGTCCGACGCCAATCGACCGGAGGAATACCATTGGGGTTACATGACGACCAATTTCTTCGCGCCGGCGGGCGGCTATTCGCTTTCGCCGGCCGAAGCCTCGGGAGTCCGGGAGCTGCAGGATCTTGTCGCCGCCTTCCACAAGCGGGGCATGGCTGTGCTCCTCGACGTCGTCTACAACCACGTCGGCGTGCCGCCCCATCTCATCGCCATCGACGGCCTTTATTACGTCGAGCGGGACCTCAATGGCGCGCTCACGAACTGGAGCGGCTGCGGAAACGACATTCGCCCATCCTCGGCGATGGTCAGGCGCCTCATCATCGACAGCTGCACCCACCTGATCGAGGCGTACGGGGTCGACGGCTTCCGCTTCGACCTGGCGGAGCTGCTCGGCGTCGGCGCCCTCCGCGAGATCGCGGTCGCCCTGAGGCGCGTCAAACCGGACGTCGTCCTGATTGCCGAGCCGTGGAGCTTCCGCGGGCACATCGCCGGCGCCCTTCGCGACACCAACTGGGCCTCCTGGAACGACGGGTATCGCGATTTCGTCCGGGACTACGTCCGCGGCGCGGGCTCTTCCAAGCGGCTGGAGTATTTCCTCCGCGGCTCGCCCTGGTATTTCGCGAAATGGCCGGCGCAGACGGTGAACTACACCGAATCCCACGACGACAGGGCCTGGCTCGACATGATCACGGAAAACCCGAATTTCGACGGATCCGAGCCCACGCTGAACGACAGGAGGCGGACCCACCTGATGGCGGCCGTTCTATTCATGTCCGTCGGCATCCCCATGATTTCGGCGGGACAGGACCTGCTGCGGTCCAAGCGCGGCCTGAGGAACACCTACCAGCGGGGCGACGTGAATGCCCTTGATTACCACCGGCTGTACCGGTACCTGGGAACCCACACGTATTTTGCGGAGTGGATCGACTTCAGGCGCGGTTACCTCGGCCGGCTCGTGCGGCGGTTCTCGAGGCCGACGGAGGGGTTCTTCCAGTTCTTTGGGGCGGCCGATTCAGCCCCTCTGGCCGTGCTTTACAATGCCGACGGCTCCGATGGCCAGGAAAGGCTTCTGTTTGCAATAAATCCGACTTTGCAGGACACCGGCCTCGCCGTCGGCCAGGCCGTGGCGGAACTCGGGCACTGGCGCCAACTCGCTGATCATGAGCGTTTCTACTTCCCGGGACACGGCTCGCTTTGCCCGGTGGAGGCCAATCTTGTCCTCCCGCCGCTCAGTTGCGGGCTGTGGATCTGCGAAGGTTAGCTTGACCTGCCGGATGGGGGGTTGTTGTCTCAGGGTTCCTCGCGTCCGCGAGGAACCTTCAATCAGAAGACAACTGCATATCAAACAAAGACTCCCATGGCTCTCAAAGTAGCTATCAATGGTTTTGGCCGCATCGGCCGGCTGGTATTCCGCGCACTCGTCGAGCAGGGCCTGCTCGGCTCCGTTTTCGACGTTGTCGCCGTCGGCGACATCGTGCCGGCCGACAACCTGGCCTACCTGCTTAAATACGACTCTTCCCAGGGCCGCTTCAACGGCACGGTGACTTCGAAGAAATCGGCGCCGGAAAAGACCGACGACGACGTCTTGGTTGTCAACGGCCACGAGATCAAGGTCGTGAGCGCGAAGAC
>CAZSEH010000051.1:0-25832 GCA_964605835.1 uncultured Opitutaceae bacterium | reverse complement strand
CGATGTTCCACCTGACGACCCACGCCTTCTTCAAGGCGCTGCTCTTCCTCGGCTCCGGATCCGTGATCCACGGGTGCAGTCACGAGCAGGACATCTTCAGGATGGGCGGGCTTGCGCGGCGGATGAGGTTCACCTTTGTGACATTCACGGTTGCTGTTGCGGCCATCGTGGGCCTGCCGTTCTTCGCCGGATTCTTCTCCAAGGAGGCCATCCTCGCCCTGGCCTTCTCCCGGAATCGGGCGATCTTCGCCGTCCTGGCGTTCACCGCGGGCCTGACGGCCTTTTACATGCTGCGGCTCTGGCGCCTGGCGTTCCTTGGAAGGCCGCGCAGCGATTCGGCGGAACACGCGCACGAGGGAGGATTCTCGATGAGGGCGCCGCTCGCGGTCCTCGCGGCGCTGGCCGCGGCCGGCGGCTTCACGACGCTGTACCCGCGCGCACTGGCCGGGATTGTGGACTGGGCGCTCGAGCCGGAGGGCGCGGCGCGGGTGGCCGTCCTTTCGACGAGCCTTGCCGTCCTCGTCGCCGGAGGCGCCCTGGCCCTGATTCTCTACAGTTCCGCAGCGATCGGGAGGGCGGGGGCGGCGGCGGCGGACAATTTCCTTCGCGACCCGCTCGAATCCGGTTTCCCGGTCATTTTTGGGGCGCTGGTCACGCTTCGCGATTCGTTCGACACGGCGTACGGGTACTACATCGAGAAAGTCCAGCAGCGTTTTGCGATGCTCCTGAACTTCGTCGACCTCCTCGGCATCGGGGGCCTGATGCGATCCCTGGCGGGTTTGGTCGGCTTGACGGGGCTCCAGGCGAGGGCCCTGCACGTCGGCCGCCTCAATGTTTATGTCTTCTGGTTTTTGGCCGGCGTGGCCGTCCTCTGGGCCTTTGCCGCCGGCATCCTCTGAGGCGCTTCAATGAGTTTCCCCATCGATCCCCTCCTGATTTCGATCGCGGCGCCCCTGGCGGTCGCCCTTGCGATCGCGCTCGGCCTGCCCAAGCGGTGGTCCGTGCTTCTGGCCTATGCGGGGTTCGGCGTTCCGCTCCTGTGCGCGCTGCACGTCCTGTGGCATTTTGGGAAGGTCCCGCGGGAGTCCGGCTATGCCTTTCTCCACGATTACTCCACGGGTCTCGGCAACCTTGGCATCGGGCTGACGCTCGGGGTCAACGGGATCGCGATGCCGCTTTTTGTGCTGGCCGGCCTTGTCGGATTCGCAGCCGGCCTATTTGCGATCCGTTCGGGCGCCGAGCGCCTGAAGATCTATCTGATGCTCCTGCTCGTCATGCAGGCGGGCCTGATGGGAATGTTCGCGAGCGTGAACGTCTTCTTCCTGTTCTTCTTCCATGAGCTCGCGCTGATACCGACTTTCATCATGGTCGGGATCTGGGGCGGACGCGACCGGACATACGCGGCGATGACGATGACGATCTATCTCACGCTGGGCGCGATGCTGTCGCTGGTTGGACTGGTCGCCATCTGTGTGAAGAGCGGGGCGCACACCTTCGACCTGATCGCCCTGCGCTCCGCGCTCGGCGCCCAGCCCCTTGGCGCGCTGACTCAGCGGCATCTCTTCGGCCTGCTTCTCTTCGGCTTTGGCATACTCGTTTCTCTCTGGCCGTTCCACTCGTGGGCGCCTTTGGGCTACGGCGCAGCACCCACTTCGGCGGCCATGCTCCACGCCGGCGTCCTCAAGAAGTTCGGCCTGTACGGCCTGATCCAGGTCGCCCTGCCCCTGCTCCCCGAGGGCGCCCCCGCCTGGAGCCATTCCCTGGCCGTCCTGGCGGTCTTCGGCAATGTCGTCGTGATCGGGCTCGTGACGATGGCCCAGAGGGACCTGAAGCAGATGATCGGCTTCAGTTCCGTCATGCACATGGGGTACGCCTTCCTGGGGCTGGCCGCCGGATCGGCGTTCGGGATCGGGGGCGTCGTCCTCCTCATGGTCGCCCACGGCCTGTCGGTGGCCCTCCTTTTCCTCCTGGCCACGTGCGTCCACCACCGGACGCAGACCTTCGCGATGGACGAAATGGGAGGGCTTGCGCGGAAGGCGCCTGTCCTCGCGGCCTTCTTCACCGCGGCCGTGTTCGCATCCATCGGTCTTCCAGGCTTCGCGAATTTCTGGGGCGAATTGGCGATTTTTGTGGCGCTTTGGCACTATTCCGCGGCCTTGACGGCCGTCGCCGTGACCGGGGTCGTCATCTCCGCAATCTACGGCCTGCGGGCGGCGGCGCGGGTGCTCTTCGGCGAGCCGACCGAGGCCTTCAGCCAGGTTGCGGCAAGGACTCCGGTCGGGGACTTGACGTGGGGCGAGCGGATCCCCGCCCTTGTCCTGCTCGTCGCGCTTCTTGCCATCGGTTTGTTTCCCCGCTCGATTGCGCGGCCGATCGATTCGGCTGTGAGCTCCCCGTCTGCGGCCGCCGCGTACGCCGGGCGGTAGAATTCCATGGACGTTTCGACTCTCCAACACCTCGCCGCCGGCAATGACTGGGGGGCCATCTGGCCCGAGCTGGCGCTCGGCTGCCTGGCGCTCGCATTGCTCGTCCTCGAGATCGCGCTGCCCCGCCGGGCGCACGGGCACATTCCCTCGATCGCAATCCTCGGCCAGCTCGCCGTCCTGTCCGCCCTTCTGCTCGGCTTTCACAGCGGCGATGCGGGGAGGGAGAGTTTCAACGGCCTGTTGCGGCATTCGGCCGCCGGCCAGGGGATGCGCATCTTCTTTGTCGTCTCGTCGATCCTGGTGTGTCTGCTTGCGCGTGTCAGCCTGGCGAAGCAGGCAATGCCGAGGGTCGAGTTCCACTCCATCGTCCTTGTGGTCGCCGCGGCGATGATGCTTCTCGCGCAGAGCAATCATTTCATAATGCTGTTCGTCGCGCTCGAGACCGTGACTGTCGGGTTCTATATCCTCGTCAGTTACGCCAGGGAAAGCGCGCAGGCCCTCGAGGCCGGGTTCAAGTACCTCGTCATGGGGGCGCTGAGCTCGGCTCTCCTGCTGTTCGGGATTGTCCTCCTCTACGGCGTCGCGGGCAATCCGGCGCTGCCGGGCCATGCCGTTTCCGGGTTCGGCTACGGCGAGATCGCCCGGTTCCTTGAGGCCAATCCGCACAATTTCATCGCGAGCATCGGGATCGTGCTGGTCCTGGCCGGGGTCGCCTTCAAGATCGGCGCGTTTCCGTTCCAAATCTGGATTCCGGACGTCTACCAGGGCGCGCCGACGCCGGTCACGGCCTTCCTCGCCGTCGCGTCGAAGGCGGCCGGCTTTGCCGTCCTGCTCGGGCTTTTCCACCGGGTGTTCTTCCCGTGCGCGTGGCTCGTCGTGCCGATCCTTTCGCTCATGGCGGCTGCGACGATCGTGTTCGGAAACCTCGCCGCCCTCACCCAGCACAACGTGAAGCGGCTGATCGGGCTTTCCGGCGTCTCGCACGCGGGCTTCCTGCTCCTCGGCGTCGTCGCCTCCGCCTCGTCGGCGCTGGCCGTCGGAGCGGTCTATTTCTACCTTTTTGCCTACCTGCTCGCCTCGTTCGCCGTGTTCGGTGTGATGACCCACCTCGCCGGGGCTGACGACTCGGACCAGGAGCTTGGGCACTATGCGGGCCTAGCGAAGGAAAATCCGTTTCTCGGCGCCGTGCTCGCGGTCGGGCTGGGCTCGCTTGCCGGAATCCCGCCGCTGGCGGGCTTCATGGGCAAGTTCCTCGTGTTTGTCGCTGCCTTCCAGGCCCACCTCTACTGGCTGCTCGCAATCGCGGTGGGCGGCGTGGTTGTCTCGATCTACTACTATTTCGGCTGGATTCGGGCTGCATTCTTCGATCCGGCGCGACCGGCCGGCGAACCCGCGAACAGGCCGGAACGCACCCCCGTCGGGGCGGCGGCAAGCATCGCCCTGGGCGCGCTCGCGCTCGGCTCCGTCGTCCTCGGGTTCTACCAGGGGCCGATCGGGCGCTGGCTGAGCTGGTAGGTTCTGGGCCGCAGTCAGCCCTTGGCTGAATGTCCGGTGTCAGTTCCAGTGGCCTTCGACCCAGGCGCGACCACCGGGGCGCACCTCCCAGCGGCCCTCAATCCAGCCGCCGCCCTCGTGCCAATGGGGATGGCGCCGCCACTCTCCGTGGACCCAGACCCAGCGGCCATTCCAGGCCCAGCGGCCGGGGATCCATGCGTATTCGCGCCCCGGGGCGCGGCCCCTCTGTTCGACGATGATGGCCGGCGGCGCGACGTTGACGATCATTTCAGCCGGAGGGGCGGGCCGCATGGCAACGACGGGTTCGGGAGCTGCGGGAACGACCCACTGTCCTTCCACCCAGATCCAACCCTCGCCCTGGCGATCCCAGCGGCCTGCGACCCAGGCATAGCCGGGCCGGCGGTCCCAGCGCCCCGGAACCCATGCCCAGCCGCTGCGGCGCGCGGCCCAGGACCAATGACCCTCAATCCAGACAAAATCCGGACCCGGTGCCGTGGGTCTTCGCTCGACCATCGGCCGCGGAGGGGTTTCCCGGACGATTATGTCGGCGCGCACCGGGAGGTTGAGATTGATTCCAATGCCGATGTCGGCGGCGGCGGCGAGGGCCGGAATGCCGGCGACGATTGCCGCGAATAGAAGTCTGTTTGGTTTCATGGGAAATTATGACGGGATTTTGCGGTCCTGAACAATGAGGTCGCCATCGGAGTGACGCGCGAACGGCGGGCGCGTCACATGACACGGCTCGATGAGGGACGGAACCGCCTGCTTGGACCCCGGATGGGGGATTTTGTTTCGCCGCGAGTCCGC
This sequence comes from uncultured Opitutaceae bacterium, assembly GCA_964605835.1. Classification (GTDB taxonomy): domain Bacteria; phylum Verrucomicrobiota; class Verrucomicrobiia; order Opitutales; family Opitutaceae; genus Palsa-1447. Next base: position 21,084 of record CAZSEH010000051.1, on the reverse strand, counting down.
GCCCCCCGGGGGCGGGGCTGGCCGCCGTTTTTTATTGCGCGCGCCAGCCGGTGCGTTGAGGTGGGCGCGCACCGACCATGAAAGTTACCGGACTCGCCCTGGTTCCGCCCCCCACCGCCGCCGACCTTCCCAAGGTGACGCCCGAGCTGCTGGCCTCGGTCCTGGCGCGCTATTCGCGGAGCAACGAGGGGCTCTCGGCGATACTGGAAAAGGTCGATGTCGCCAATCCCGACGCGTCGATCGACCGCATCCTGAAATTCGTCGATTACGGGCACGCCTCGATAGGCGGGCTTACGGGGGGGCTGGCCGTGGCGCTAGACGGGGTGTCGATGTGGCTGGCGTACAAGATATTCGCATACGCCCAGATGGCCGACGGCCAGGAGTCGAGCACGCGCTACATCGCGATGGATGCCTCCAACGTGTCGTCCGCCGCCGAGCTCGGGATCCCCGCCGACCTCGCGCCCCGCTGGAGCGCCATGCTGGCGGGGGCCTTCGCGGCCTACAACGGGGAGTATGCGAGGCTCGACGCCCTGGCGGCCGCCGAGCCGCACCGCGTCCGCTGTCCCGCGGAGGCGAAGCCGGCGGTCGCGGCGCGGCTTCGGAAGAACTACGCCCTGGATCGCGCCCGCTACCTGATTCCCTTCGCCACGCGGACAAATCTCGGCCTCGTGCAGAGTTCACGCATGTGGGCGCAGATGCTCAAGCAGCTCGATTCGCTTGCCCAGCCGGAGGCGAGGGAGGCCGCGGGGCTCATCCGCGGCGAGCTTCTCAAGCTGTCGCCGCGCCTCCTGCGGCACAGCTTTGCGGAGAAATCCTACCTGGAGCAGTCCCGGCAGGAGCTGGAGGCGAGCCTGGCGCTCGGCCGCGCCCGGCTGTCCTGCGAGGCTCTTCCCGACGAGGTCTGGGTCCGGGTCGACCGGTCGGCCGCGCCCTGGCTTCCGCCGGAGCAGGGTGTTGCCGAGGCGCTGCGCCACCGGTCCAACCGTTACGGGCAGCACGGCAGCGCCACCCGGCGAATGCGGGTCGCCTTTGCCTGGAACAACCTGGCGCTTGCCGAGCTTCGCGACCTGAACCGGCATCGGACCGGCAACCGGCACACGCCGCTCATCCAGGCGGGATTCTACCTGCCGCCCGAGATCGACCGGGCTCCGCGCGAGGCGCTGCTGGCCGGGCAGCTCGCCCTTACCCGCGAACTGATGGAACGCGGTTCGCCCGCCTACGTCTACTCGCTGCTCCTCGGCGCGCAGACGCCCTTCGAGCACAGCACGCATGCCGACAAGTTCATCTACGAGGCCGAGTTGCGCACCGGCATGGGCGCCCACTTCCGCTATGCCGAGCACCTGAGCGCGGCGCTGCGCGCGTTTTTCGAGCAGGTGCCCGAGGCTCGCGACTGGGTCGTCGAGGGCACGGCCGAGCCGGAGTAGGCCGGATTCCTCCGGTGCAGGCTAGCCCTTCGCCGCCCGAACCTTTTCCTTTTCGTTCTCCCGATCCTCCTCGAGGCGCGCCCGCTCGTTTGAAATCTGCTTCTTGATCTTTTCGAAGTCCTCCGCCTTCTGCGAGGCAAGGGCCTTCTCGAGCTGCTCCTTGAGGAAGATTTCCCGCTCGGCAATTTTGCCCTGGTAGATCCTGTCAATTTCGGCCAGACGGGCCTTCTGCCCGGGGGTCAGGGCGCGGCCCGCCTGCGGATCGGATTTGGCGAGGCGCTCCATGGCAAGTTCGTAGGCGCTTTTCATCGGGGAGGGATTAACGCCGAATCTCGTGCCGAAAACAAGCGCAAGGGAGAGGATGGCGGACGGGGGCCACCACCACCCGACCTCGCGTCGCCAGCGGCCCGCATACCCCGCCAGGCACGCCGCGACCAGCGCGGCCATGGTCGCGGGACCGATCCAGCCCGCCCGGAAATGGGCCGCGAAATTCCCTCCCGGGATGCGCAGGCCGGCCGAGACAACCGTGGCGATCACCCTGAGAAGAACCGAGGCAGCCCCGTTGAGGAACCGGGATGCGCCTGGAAGGGCGGACGGCGCGGCCAGGACGCTTCCCCGCAGGATCGCGCCGGCAAGGCCCGCGCTCAGGGAGAGAAAGCCGGCGACGATGACGAGCATTGCCAGGGGAGCCAGGACAATGCCGACCGGCAAGCCCGCCGGTGCGAGCACCCCGAAGAACTGCACGCTGCTGATCGCCCCGACAAGCGATGCGGCGATTCCGACTCCGAGCGCCCCGAGAGCGTGGTGCTGCGCGGCGGCCCGAAGCCGCTGGCTCCGGCTCCGCAACGGCGGGGGCACGTGGCGGCAGGCGGGAAACCGCGCCTGCAGCCAGCCGGCCAGCGGGATGCCGAGCAGCACGATTGCGGCCATGACACCGTACGACATCTGGAAACTGGCGCCATAAAGGTCCATCGGGTTGCAAAGCAGGAATGGAAGCGCTGCCGCGGAAAGGGATGCCATGAGATTTGCCGGACGGCGCAGGAGGAGCCCGCCCTCAAAGACGCTGACCATGAGGAATGCCCGCACGGCGGAAGGGCTGGCCCCGGTCGTGTCGACATCCAGCCAAAGGACTGAAAGGACCACTGCCGCCGCCACCGGGCGCGGAAACCGAAGCAGCGCCAGCAGCGCGTGCAGGGCTACGGCAACGACTCCGATGTGCAGGCCGTTGATGGCGAAAAGGTGCATGGTCCCGCTGCGCAGGAAAGCCGACCTCTGGTCCGGGGTGAGATCCTGCTTCTGGCCCAGCATCATGGCCCTGTACACGCCCGACAACCCAGGGCGCGACTCGAAGCCGTCCGCGAGAATTCCTTTCATTTGCGCAGCCAGTGCGTCGCAGAATCGGCGGTAGGCGCTCTGCGGCCGCACAATCCCGGTCAGCCGGCCCCGGTCCAGGCGCAGATTCACTCCGATTCCCGAAAGAAACGCATCAAAGCTTTCCGCATTCGGTTCGCGCGCGACGATGTCCAGGACGCCCCTTGCGCTGGCGACGGCGGACCGCCCGGGGGCGGCCTGCCCTGGGCGCAAGGCGAGCGAATAATAGATTCGCCGGCCTATGAATTCGCGCAGGTGCCGGTCGGAACCGGTGATGATCCCCGTGCCGCTCGCCCGGCGCGCCGGAGCTCTCACGGGGCGGCGGGAGACAGCCGGATTTGCCGGAGCCCCTGGGGATGGGCTGGCCGGTTCAAACGTGCGCTCGACCCGTAGGGTGAACCGGGCCTCGCGGGCGGGCATTGTCCGCCAGCCGGGCGGAAGCGCCTGCAGCCGAATGCCGTTTGCGTAGCCGGCCAGGGCGAGGCCTGAGGCGAGGAACGGCGCCCAGAGCCGCGGCTTGAAAAAAGACATCAGGGCCGAAGCTGCCGCCGCTGCGAGGCCGGCAATCAGCAGGGGCAGCGGCGCAGCCTCGGGTCCGTGTTTTGCGGCCGCAAGGCCGGCGAGGAAGGGGAGGACGAGCCAGAGCAGGGGAGCACGGTGGCCCAGGGTGCGGGGCGGAATCATGGGATCCCGGACGGTGCTGGGCCAATCCGGTCTGGGGATGATAGCAAGCCCCGGGTTTGGTGCTCGCCGGCCGGATTGCCAAAGGCCCGATCTTCGCTTCCATCAGTTTATCATGCCTCACCTGTTTGAACCGTACACGGTTCGGTCGGTAACGCTTCGCAACCGGATCGGCGTTTCACCGATGTGCCAGTATTCGTCGAAGGACGGGGTCGCCGGGGACTGGCATTTCGTGCACCTGGGCTCCTTTGCCGTTGGAGGGGCGGGGCTTGTGATTGCGGAGGCGACGGCAATCGTGCCGGAGGGCAGGATCACGCCGGGCTGCGCCGGGATCTGGAACGACGGACAGATCGAACCGCTGGCACGCATCAACCGTTTCATCGCGTCCCACGGCGCCGTGCCGGGAATTCAGATCGCGCACGCCGGGCGAAAGGCTTCAGCGGCGCTGCCCCAACTGGGCGGGGCGCACCTGGCCGACGACGCCGGCGGATGGCCCACGGTCGCGCCGAGTCCCATCGCCTTTGGCGGAGACCTCGAAAAGGTGCCCCGCGAGGCGACTGAGGGGGAGATCCTCCGAATCCAGGGCGAATTTGCGGCCGCGGCCAGGCGCGCGCGGGCGGCCGGGTACGCGTGGCTGGAGATTCATGCCGCCCACGGCTATCTCGCGCACGAGTTTCTTTCCCCCCTGAGCAACCGGCGGACCGACCGGTACGGGGGAAACTTCGAAAACAGGATCCGCTTTGTCATCGAAACGGCCCGCGCCGTGCGCGCGGCGTGGCCCGAGGACCTGCCGCTCGCCGTGCGCCTGTCGTGCACGGACTGGGTTCCCGGTGGGTGGGATATCGAGCAGTCGGTTGAACTCGCCAGGCACTTGAAAGCCGAGGGAGTCGACCTGATCGACTGCAGTTCGGGCGGCAACGTGCCGGGTGTTAAGATTCCGCTCGTGCCGGGCTACCAGGTGCCGTTGGCCGAGCGCGTGCGCCGGGACGCCGGCATCGCAACGGCGGCGGTCGGCCTGATCACCGAACCGGCCCAGGCCGACGAGATCATCCAGTCCGGTCGCGCGGACTTGGTCCTCATGGGCCGCGAAATGCTCCGAAACCCCCGCTGGCCGTACCACGCCGCCCGCGTCCTTGGCAGGCGGACCGAACTGCCGCCTCCGGTCCAGTACGCGCGCGCCTTGTAGCCTGGGCTGCAGCCTGTCACGCTGCGGCCGTGAATCCCTGACGCCATGACCACGCAAGACCAGGGCGATCTTTTCGGCGGCGAGGCCGCGGAGCCTGCAGCCGGACCTTCCGGAGACCCCGCTGTGGAGCCTGTGCGCGTCACAAAGCCGCTGGCGGCCCGGCTTCGACCGAGGTCGCTGGCGGAAGTGGTGGGCCAGGAGCATATCCTTCGCCCTGGCAGCCTGCTGCCGCGCCTGGTGGCCCAGAACAGCTTTGGCTCGCTCCTTTTTTACGGACCGCCCGGATCGGGAAAAACGAGCATTGCCGAGGCGATCGCGCGCGAAACGCGGAGCCGTTTCGTGCGGGTCAACGCGGTCATGTCGAACGTCGCCGAGTTGCGCGAGATCCTCTCGGCCGCGCGCCGCCGGCCGGGCGAGGGGTCGATCCTCTTCATCGACGAGCTGCACCGGTTCAACAAGGCCCAGCAGGACCTGCTGCTGCCCGACATCGAGGAGGGAAACGTGCGCCTGATCGGCGCGACGACCCATAATCCCGGGTTTTACGTGATTCCGCCCCTCCTGTCGCGCAGCCACCTTTTCCGGCTTGAGCCGCTGGAGGTGGACGCGATTGTCGGGGTTCTCAAGATGGCCCTCGCCGACGCCCAGCGGGGCCTCGGGGCCCGCCGGTGCACGGCGGAGGAGCGGATTCTCGCCGACCTGGCGCGCCTTTGCGAGGGGGACCTGCGCCGCGCCCTCAATGCCCTGGAGGTGCTGGCGCTCAGCCTTCCGGAGGGCTCGGCGATAACAACCGCCGAGCTGGAGGTGTTTGCCCGTGAACGCCGCATACGCTACGACGCCGAGGACGAGCACTACGACACGATCTCGGCATTCATCAAGAGCTGCCGTGGCTGCGACCCGGATGCGGCCATGTACTGGCTGGCGAAGATGCTGGCGGGGGGCGAGGACCCGCGGTTCATTGCGCGGCGCCTGGTCATCCTGGCCAGCGAGGACGTGGGGCTGGCCGATCCGCGGGCGCTTCCGCTCGCCGTCGCCGCGCACCACGCCTGCGATTTTGTCGGGCTTCCCGAGGCGGAGCTGACGCTTGCGCACGCGACCCTGTACATCGCGACGGCGCCGAAGAGCAATTCCGCCACAATCGCGCTCGGCGAGGCGCGCCGCGCGCTCGGCGAGTCCCCCGTGCAGGCGGTCCCGATCCACCTGCGCGACAAGGGAGGGCAGGCGAGCAAGAGGCTCGGCCATGGCAAGGGCTATGCGTATTCCCACGAGTTTCCCGATGCCATCTCCGGCCAGGACTACCTGGAGCATCCCCTGAGCCTCTACACGCCCAAGGCGGTGGGCGCGGAAGCCGCCATAGCGGAACGGCTGGCGCGCTGGCGGGAGCTCAAGCGCAAGGCGCGTTGACATAAGCGCTTCGCAGCCCGTTTCATTCGGTCATGCAGGACTTTGCCCCCTTTGGCACCATCGAGAACGCCGTGGCCGACATCGCCGCGGGCAGGCTCGTCATCGTGACCGACGACCAGAACCGCGAAAACGAGGGCGATCTCATCATGTCGGCGGCCCAGGCCACGCCCAAGGAGGTCAACATGATGATCCGCTACTGCAGCGGCATCGTCTGCGTTCCGACGGTCGAGCCGCAACTGCGGCGGCTGGGCCTCGGCCCCATGGTGGCCGGCAATCGCGAGTACCAGAGAACGGACTTCACAGTCAGTGTCGATGCGGCCGAGGGCATCACCACGGGCATCAGCGCCTACGACCGCACGCAGACGATCCGGATCCTGTCCGACCCGCAGAGCCGCCCCGAGCAGCTCGTCCAGCCCGGCCATGTCTTTCCCCTGCGGGCGAGGCCCGGCGGGGTCCTGGAACGCGCCGGCCACACGGAAGCCGCCGTGGACCTGGCGATCCTCGCAGGCCAGCATCCCAGCGGAGTTCTTTGCGAACTCGTGAATGATGACGGCACGGTCCAGCGGCTGCCCGAGCTGATCGAGTTTGGCCGCCGCTTCGGGTTGACTCTCATTTCAATCGCCCAGCTGATCGAGTATCGCGCGCGAAAGGACCAGCTGATCGAGAAGGTGGGCTCGCGGCCGTTCCCATCCGAATTCGGCGAGTTCACGATGCACATCTTTCGAAGCCGCATCGACAACCGCCACCACCTCGCCCTCACGATCGGAACCCTGGGCTCCGCGCCGACGTTGGTCCGCGTGCACAGCGAGAACATAATCGGGGATGTCTTCCGGATGCGCGGCTTCGACACGCAGGCCACGCTCGCAGCCTCGCTCGAGGCGATAGCCCGCGCCGGGTCCGGCGCCCTCCTTTACATGGAGCACCCGACGGACGGCACCGAACTGATCCGCAGGCTGGACGCAAAGCCGGGCGAGGCGCTTCCCCCCATGAGCTTCCGCGATTACGGGATAGGCGCCCAGATCCTCGTGGCTCTCGGCCTTCGCAAGATACGCCTCCTTTCGCACGGCACGCGAAAGGTGGTGGGCCTCGACGGCTACGGCCTGGAGATCGTCGAGCTGGTCAGGCCTTAGCCTGCATCCATCACAAAACCGATGAAGATTGCCCAAAATCGTCGAGCGAAAAGGGCCGAAGGCGACCGAGCTGTGCTAAAAGCACAGCGTAGGGAGCCAAAGGACCTTTGCACCGACGAGATTGGGCAAGATTCGTCGGAATTTGTGATGGATGCAGGCTAGGGTCAGCCCGGGAAGCGGTCCCGCACCATCGAGCGGACTTCCTCGAGCCAGGCGGCCCTCTCTGCGGGCGTGCTGGCGATCACGACGCTGAAGGTGCGTCGCACGGCGTTGGGAACCTGGCAAAGGCCGAAGACGCATTTCATCCAGATCGCGTCGAGGGGATCGCCATAAACGGCGGCCTCCCGGTCGGGCGGCGTGTTCGCCGTGTTGAAAACAATCGCCGCGCGCAGCCCGAGCAAACCCACCGGCACGCCCTCGCCCCCGTCGCCAGCCTTGAACTCATAGGCGACACCGGGCCGCACGACGCGGTCGATCCATCCGGTAAGAATCGCCGGCGGCTGTCCCCACCAATTCGGATGCACGACCACAAGCCCGCCGGCGGAGCGAAGCTCTCCGCAATGCCGGGCGATCGGCGGCGGCAGGGTGGCGTCCTTCGAAAACTCCGCCGCGGGCATCAGCGGGTCGAATCCCTCCGCGCAGAGGTCGTGCAGGATGACGGTGTGGCCCGCCGCCCGGGCGGTCTCCGCGGCCGCCAGCGCGATCGCATGGTTGAAGCTGCCGGGATTGGGGTGGGCGACGACGATCAGGATCTTCATGGAGCGGTGTCCGATGGGAACCCCAAATGCCGCCGGGCGTCGAGGAATTCGTGCCTGTCGGCGCCAGAGAGAAGCGCCCGTGCAGGCGGTCGTGGGGGTTTCTAATGCGGGCGGGCGATATTTTGGCAAAAGTCCGAATATGCCGGGTTAATGTCCTTGTGGACATTTCGACTCCGGGTTATGATGCCTGCCATGACGCGCGCAGAACCCAAACTCATCGGAATCGTGGGCTACGAGGACGCCGAGGCGCTCGACATCGCCGGTCCCGCGGAGGCCTTCAGTTCGGCGATGACCCGCGACCGGGACGCGCAACCGCGGCCCTGCTACAGGGTCATCGTCATAGGCCTGACGAACAAGGCGATCAGAACCTCGGCGGGAATCGTGATAAAGCCCGAGCGCACCATTCACGACGCGCCCGCGCTCGACACCCTCATCGTCCCTGGAGGGAAGGGCCTTCGCGTCGAGGCGACAAGCTCCCGGGTGGCCCGGTGGGTCCTGGAGCGGGCGCCGGCGACAAGGAGGGTCGTCTCCGTTTGCACCGGCATCTATGGCCTCGCCCCCACCGGGCTGCTGGACGGCCGCCGCGTAACCACGCACTGGCGATTTGCCGGTGACGTGGCCAGGCGCTTCCCGCGCCTGGTGGTCGATTCCCATCCCCTGTTCCTGAAGGACGGCAAGTACTACACGTCGGCCGGCGTCTCCGCCGGGATCGACCTCGCGCTCTCCTTGATCCAGGACGACTTCGGCCAGCACACCGCCCTCGACGTGGCCCGCGAACTGGTTCTTTACCTGAAGCGGCCGGGCGGGCAGGAACAGTTTTCCGAGCCCCTTCAGGTTCAGATCCAGTCGACGGAGCGCTTTTCCGACATCATCGCCTGGATTGCGTCGAACCTGCACGGGGACCTATCGGTGGAAACGCTCGCCGAAAAGGCGGCCCTGTGCTCACGGCACTTCCGGCGGCGTTTTCAAGGCAGCTTTGGCAAGAGCCCCGCGGCGTTTGTCCAGGAGATGCGCCTCGGTGAAACGCGGCGGCAGCTTGTGTCCTCGCGATACCCGATCGAGAGCATCGCGAAGTCGGTCGGCTTTGGGGACTCGGACACCCTGCGCAGGGCGTTTCGCCGGCGATTCGGCGTCAGCCCAGGCGATTACCGGGCCAAGTTCAGCCAGAATTCACCATGCCCGCCCTGATGCCCGTCTATGCGCGGGCCGATGTCTATTTCGAGAGGGGCGAGGGATGCCACCTTTTCGATGAGCATGGCCGGCGCTACCTTGACTTTGTCTCCGGGGCGGCCGTCACCGCATTTGGCCACGCCCATCCCGCGATCACCCAGGCGTTGTCCGACCAGGCGCGCCGGCTTTGGACCGCCTCCAACCTGTACAAGTCGCGAAGCCTGGAGCGGCTGGCGGAGCGGCTGGCGGATGTGTCGTTCGCCGACACGGTATTCCTGCAGAATTCGGGCGCCGAGGCGTGGGAACTCGGCGTCAAGGTCATCCGAAAACACTTCAGCACTGCCGGCCAGCCGCAGCGCTACCGCATAGTCAGCTTCGAAGGCTGTTTCCACGGGCGGATGCTGGCCGGAATTGCCGCGGCGAAGACCGACAGGATGGCGAAGGGATTCGGACCGATGACCCCGGGCTTCGACCGGGTCGGCTGGAACAGCCTGGAGGAAGTTCGAGCGGCAATCGGGCCCGAGACCGCGGCGATCATGATCGAACCCGTGCAGGGGGAGGGGGGAATGCGCCCCGCCAGCCCGGAGTTTCTGCGGGGCATTCGCGGGATCTGCGACGAATTCGGGCTGCTTCTCTATTTTGACGAGATCCAGTGCGGACTGGGACGCACGGGCCGGTTGTTTGCCTGCGAGTGGGCGGGCGTGTCCCCCGACCTGATGTGCATCGGCAAGGCGCTCGGCAATGGGTTTCCGATCGGAGCCTGCCTCGCGACCGCCGGGGCGGCCCGGGGGATGACGCCGGGATCCCACGGCAGCACGTTCGGCGGAAACCCGCTGGCCACCGCCGTTGCCAATGCCGTACTCGACCTGCTCCTGGCCCCGGGCTTCATAACGGAAGTTGAGAAGACCGGCCGGTGTCTCCAAGCCCGGCTGGCCGGTCTCGTGGAACGCCATCCCGGCGTATTCACCGAGCGGCGGGGCAAGGGCCTGATGGGCGCGTTGAAGTGCGTTCAGCCCAATTCCGTCGTTGTCGACGCCCTCCGGGCCGACGGACTTCTGGCCATCGCAGGCGGTGAGAACGTGGTTCGCCTGCTGCCGCCATTGATCGTGACCGAGCGCCAGATTGACGAGGCTGTGGCGACCATCGACTCCGTGGCCAGGAAACTTTCCCAAGGGGAATCGGGCAACCGCATCGGAAGCCGCCAGGCTTTCGCGAAAAGTTTGTAGCGACGTGAAGGCGGGTTGGGCAAAACGCCCGGCCTTCTTCGCTACGGCGTCTTTCTTGCCAGCGAGCGCGCCCAAAGCCAGCAGATGAAAAACATCAGTCCCGGGGCGGCCAGTGTCAGGAAGGCGAAGCCCCGCGGAAAATGGGGCGACATGAGGCGGTGCGCCGCATAGAACCCGGCGAGACTCGCGACGCTTATGCCTCCGCCCAGGCCCTCCCACCGCCAGGCCAGGCACATCCCGAGACAGACTCCTGCGGGGAAGAAGGCAAAAAGGACCCAGTCGCGCGCGGCGAGATGCGACGGGTTCAATCCCTCCCCGAAGAGAAACAGGAGGACGATGCCAACGGCGGCGATGCTCGAGACTTTTGCCGACAGCCGCAGGGCGCGGAGCGAGACCACGGTGTTTGTCATGGGCGACCCCCGGTGTCCGGCCGCAGCAGGGTCGCGCTCATCAGCCCGACCACGACATCGTTGGCCAGCGTGCGGACGGTCAGCGACTTGAGCTCCTTCTCCGGATTGAGCGGCAGATTCAGGACGGTTGCCGCCCCGCCGCGAACGATTCCCCCCTTGCCCTTGAAGTTGACGGGGTCGAGGACATGCACGACACCGGTCTTCAGGTACACGCGGGGAGGCAGCGGGCCCGGACGGCGGAATTGGAAATCATCGATGAAGTAATCGCGATCGATCGGCCACCAGGTTGTCGGGTTCTCGAGCGCGAGGCGCCCGGTGGTGCCGTCGACGTAGGTGACGATGACTTCGCCATTGTCCATCCGGCTCTGCATTGGAGTGGTCGACCCGGCCATCAGGAGGTAGAGCTGGCTGGCGTGTCCGGTCAATGGAACAACCGCCTCGGCGGGGTAGTTCTTCCACTGCGAGGTAAAGACGACGTTCTTCGAGTCCCGGTCCCCGGGCGTGGAAAACGGCACGCCGTTGGGCAGGAGGATTCGGCCGCGATTTGCGGCGGCGACGGCCCGGAGGCCGACATCGTCGATCTCCGCCTTCGCCGTGTCCCCGCCGGCCCAGCCGCCGAGTCCCTGCTTCGGAAGCGCGAGGGAAACAAAGGGCGAACGCGGCTCGCGGTATTCGTTGAGGAAGATCCGGGTGACCCTGTCGTTGAAATACGGGTTTAGGTCCACCGTCGAAAGCGTGGCGCCGGCCGGAGGGTCAGGCAGTGCGGGCATGGGCGGCTCGAGCGGAGCCGGCTCGGCGGGGGGAGGCTCGGGGGGCATGGGCGCTCCGGCCCAGGTGATCGTTATTTGCGTCCTCGCCAAGGCCGGGGCTTCAACTTCGACGCGGGTCGGGGCCCCCTCCGCCGCCAGGAGCCGCCAGGCGGCCGCCCGGCCGTTGACTTCAACGGCGGCGACGGCCGCACGGGCCTGCGCGAGCTGAAGGCGCAGCCTTTGCGGCTGCGCAAAGGCCGGTTCGACGACGTAGGTGTCGCGGTCGCCGTTGCGGCGGAACGAATACGACAGGTCGGGGTGCCGCAGGCTGGCGCGATCCCAAGCGGCGGGAAACCCCGGTTTCAGGATGAGTTCGCCGGCCAGCGCGTCCGGCTTGACGCCGAACAGGCCTTCGACGATCGCGCGCGACAACACCCCGGCGCCGTCGCCGAAATCCCGCTGGGCCTCGCGGCGGTAGACATCGAGGTAGGTCATCGTTCCGACGTTTCCCGGCGAGATGCCCATGAACATGGTGGCGAGGACGGAGCCCTCCGTGATCCGCCACGCCTCCTCGGGACGTCCGGCCTGCCAGAAACCGAGCGCGGTGTGGACTGCCTCGTCCATCACGACATTGTTGATTGACCAGTCGTACGGCATCCAGTTGCTCTCCGCCAAAGTGTGCATCCCCTCGGGCACCCCCGGGCCGCGCACGGGCAGGTGCGGGATCTCCCGATCGACCTGCCGGGTCATCCGCCAGGCTTCCGCCGGCGTGGGGACCTCGGAGTCCATGGTGTGATAGAATGTCCAGACTGCCGCGCTTGGATGGACGAGCTGCCGCCCCAAAAGGTCCTTGTATTCGGCGAACTCGCCCCGCTCGGGAATCCAGAGCAATTCGCGCATTGCGCGGGCGATCAGGGCGGCTTCGCGCTCGAAGGGGGCCGGATCCTCCCCTACCAGCGGCGCGAGGCGGGCGGCCATCTTGTTGTGGTAATAGTTGTAGGCCGACGCGTGGGCGGTGCCGCCGCCGTCGTACTGCAGGTCGTCGCTCGCCCAGATAACGGCGTAGGCCTCGTAGAGCGGCAGTTTTTCCGGGCCAAACTCACGGCGGAAAAGCCGCCGCTCCCACGCCAGATGGCGCACGATGACCGGCCACATCCGCTTTGCATACTCCCGGTCCCCCGTCCAGAGCAGGTGGCGGAACAGCGCGTCGATGTAGACAAGGTTCATGTCATAGTGGCTGTTCGAGATGTCCCCGTTGCTGTGCAGGCCCGCCTCGTTGCGGGCCAGATTCGTGCGCTCGTCGGGAGGCGGAAATTGAGCCGGGATCGGATCGGTGTTCTGGCGGCCCGCCCAGTAGGCCGAATTGACCCGCGCCCGGTCGTGCCATCCGAGTTCGTCGAGCACGTACGGTCCGCGCCAGCCGAGGAGCTTCGTGCGCCAGGCAATCGCGCCATGCATGATCGCCTGCTGGGGTTCGTCCCAAAGGGCGTCGGCTGCGACGTTCAGGGCTCCCACCGCGGCGTTGATGAAGGGATCGGGCGTGTCGACGGCGACGCGGGTGCGAAGCGCCGTGAAATGGGCCTCCGTCTCCGCAAAATGGCGCGGCAGGTCCGCCGCGGAGTATTCCGGAGCGAGCGTCAGCGTTGCCGGTTTGCGGGCCGCCCCCTGCCTCTCCGAGCTCACTTCCTGGTAGGTGTTGAGATCGGCCGCAACGGCCGTGTCGACAGCGAGGCGCTGGAGGGAGAAAAAAAGCGGCTGTCCGGCGGTGAGGGGAGCCCGTCCGACGACGACCGGCAGCTCGGGCGACTGCGGGGCGCCGTCGGCCAGCAGGGAGGGGAGATTGTTCCACTGCCGGGCGTCCGCGAGGGACAGCCGGGCGCCCGCGGGCGCAAGGCCGGCGATCGTCGCCGCCCGCGCCCTCAGGGTGAAACGGCCGTTGCCGACCTCAAAGGCATTTTCGCGGCAGAATTCCGGCTGGAGCTGGAAATACTGGCTTATCGGCACGCGCTCGGTCCCGATGTCGCCGTCGCGCTGGCCGCGCTGGCCGTTGACGCCGCCGTACGCCCAGACGAGCTCGAATCCGGGGCCGATGGCTTCCGCCGTCGCCCGCACGATGAGTCCCTCCGTCTGGTCGTAAGCCAGTGCCTCGACCCGCAGCACACCCCTGCTGCCGAGCACCGGGTCGCGCACTTCGTAGAGCAATTCCCCAGGACGGTAGCGGGTGACAATATGCGCCGCCTGGTGCAGCCACCTCGCGCCGGCGGGCGAGCGGACGGCCAGGCGGAGATTGCCGCCGCGGCCCGGCAGGTAGAGGACGAACTCGGGCCTGTCTCCGCCGTCGACGCGGAAGGCGGTATTGCCGCCATAGAGCGACCGATTGAAGAACTCCCCGCCGTTTTCGATGACGAAATCCGCCCCGTCGGGGCGATAACGCAGGGGGCGATCGATGTTGCCGGCCAGATTCGGGAAGATTCTGAGGGCTGAAAGCTGCTGCCCGGCCGCCGGGAACGCAGCGGCCAGAAAAACAATGGCGAGGCCGCGGGCGCAGCGGGAGACAGGACGGGGTAGTCTCATTTATCCAGGAATATACACAACGCCATTTGTCCTTGAACAGGAAATAAGCCGCGCCCGTTCGGGCGACGGCCAGCCGCCGTCGGCGGCGGAGCAAGGTGGACGGCCCGCGGGTAACACCCCATGTCTCCCTGACGGGCTCGCGGCGTATCTTTACCCGGAGACGCATGAAGGAAAAACCTGCCGTTCCCAAGAACCAAGTCGAAATGCACCGGAGCGGGCGCGCCGGGTGGCTGCGGGCCGCCGTTCTGGGGTCGGACGACGCGATCGTGTCGACCGCCAGCCTTATGATCGGCGTCGCGGCATCCTCCGCCTCGAAGGGGACGATCCTGGTCGTCGGGGTGGCCGGCCTTGTCGCAGGCTCCATGTCGATGGCCGTGGGCGAGTTTGTTTCGGTCAGCTCCCAGCGCGACGCCGAGCAGGCGGACATCGAGCGCGAAAAAAGGGAGCTGGCCACTCAGCCGCAATCCGAGCTGCAGGAGCTGGCCATGATCTACGTAAACCGGGGGCTCGAGCGGGGACTTGCGATGAAGGTCGCCGAACAACTCAGCGCGCGCGACCGGCTTGGCGCACACATGCTTGATGAGCTTGGAATCCGGGAAACTTCCCTCTCCCGACCGATGCAGGCGGCGTGGATATCGGCGGCGAGCTTTGCACTGTTTGCGGTTGTGCCGATCGCGGCTCTTCTGGCCGCGCCGGCCGTCCTGCGCATCCCCATGATCGCCGCGCTCTCGCTGGCGAGCCTTGCCGCTCTCGGCGCATTTGGCGGGCACCTCGGCGGCGCGCCGGTCGGCCGCGCGGCGCTGCGGGTGACGCTCGGCGGGGCGCTTGCCATGGCGGTTACCGCCGCAATTGGCCGAATCCTCGGCGTTTCAGTGGGGTAACTGCCGGGATTTGCCGGCCGGCCCCGCATCGGCACTGCGGTGTTTCTGATTGCGGAAAAGGGAAAGCTCGATGCACTAAAACATTCCGCAGTTCGCACTGTCACGTCACACCGAGCCTCATGAGTCTATCCGTTCCAAAGATTGCCGCGATACCGGGCGCGCCGTTCAGGGTCGGCATAGCCGCAGCGCGGTACAATGAGCGGTTTGTGGGTGCGCTGCTGGACCAGGCGGTGGAGGTGCTGCGGAAGATGGGCGTCAAGGAAAGAAATCTGACGATCGTGCGCGTGCCCGGCTCGAACGAGCTTCCGGCGGCCGTCCAGCTCCTGGCCGGGAGGCAACGGCCCGACGTTCTCATGGCTCTCGGCGTCATCATCCGCGGCGACACGATCCACTACGAGCTGATCGCAGAGGCGGTGACCCATGCCCTGCAGAGGGTTGCCCTGGACACCGGACGGCCGGTCATCAACGGGGTCGTCGCGGCGGAGAACGAGGCCCAGGCGGCCAAGCGGTGCCTGGGAGAGATCGACCGGGGGGCGGAGTTTGCCCGCGCCTGCCTGGAGATGGCCGCGCTTCGAAGGGAGCTGTCCCGATGAGCCGGGCCCAATTCGCGCAGCGTCGGGACGGCCGGGTGGCCGCGGTCCAGTACCTGTATGCGTGGAGCATCAATCCGCCCGCCAGCATCGAGGAGGACCTGCGCGCGTTCTTTCCGAACCAGGAGCAGCCGCGGGCCTACTACGCCTTCGGCGAGGAGCTGATCCAAGGCACGATCGAACACGCGGCCGAGATCGACGGGCATATCCGCGGGCTTGCGCAGAATTGGGAGTTCGACCGGATCGCAAAGATCGACCTTGCGATCCTGCGCGTGGCCATCTTCGAGATGATGTTTCGCAAGGACATTCCGCCGGTTGTCTCGATCAACGAGGCGATCGACCTGTCGAAGCAATTCTCGAATGCCGACGCGAAGAGGTTCATCAACGGAATCCTGGACAGGCTGAAGGGCCAGTTGGGCCGCGACGCGCGGAAGGCCGGGACCGAGACATAGCCTCGCGGGGGCGTTCCGCGCTTCTGATGTTTGGAATCTTCAAGAAGTTCAAGGAAGGCCTCGCAAAGACGGTCGCGGAGATCGCGACGCGGACCCACGGGCTTTTCGGGGGCCGGAGGATTGACGCGGCGTCGCTCGACGAGCTCGAGGAGGCCCTCTACACGGCGGACTTCGGCGTGGAAACGACCGCGGAGATCATTTCCGAGATCAAGTCCGCGTACCAGAAGGACAGGGATCTCCAGGGCCGCCAGGCGGCGGAGATTGGAGCTGCCGTCCTCAAGCGGATCCTGGCCGGGAGCGAGGGCGTCCTGGACGGGGATGGCGCCGGGCCGGGGCCGGCCGCGCCGGTCGTAATCGCGATCATCGGCGTCAACGGGTCGGGCAAGACCACGACCTGCGCAAAGCTGGCCTGGCGCCTGAAGCAGGACGGCCGGAGCGTGACGATTGCGGCGGCCGACACCTTCAGGGCGGCTGCGATCGAGCAGCTGCAGGTATGGTCGAAGCGCCTGGACCTGGAGCTTGTGTCGAGCCACACCGGCGCCGATGCCGCCTCGGTGGCGTTTGACGCCTGGCGGGCGGCGAAGGCGCGCGGGCGCGACTACCTTTTGATAGACACGGCGGGGCGTCTTCACACCAAGGGCAACCTCATGGAGGAGCTGGCCAAGATCCGGCGCGTCCTCCAAAAGAACGATCCCGCGGCCCCCCATCACCGGTGGCTTGTGGTGGACGGCTCGCTCGGGGCGAATTCGATCGAGCAGGCCCGCGTTTTCAACGACAGCTTCGGACTGACGGGCCTTGTCGTGACCAAGCTCGACGGAACGAGCCGCGGCGGGGCCCTCGTTGGAATCTACCGGCAGCTGAAGATCCCGATCTTCTTCATCGGCCTCGGCGAACAGGCGGAGGATCTGCAGCCTTTCAGCGCGGACAATTACGCAAACGCAGTCTTCGGAATCGAAACGGGCTAGCGCGCGGGCTCTAGAATCCTTGCGTCGTAGAGCCGCCACCTGCCGTTCTTGCGCACGATGTGCGCCAGGCATTCGCGGCCGGTCTGGAGGAGGGCTCCCAATTGCGGGTCGACGTCAAAGTCGTGCCGGCCCGGGTCCAGGACGCCCGGCACCGCGTCGGATTCGAGGACAACCGAGGTTCTGTCGGGCGTCCGGGACACCACCGTTCCGAGCAGGGTGTACCCGACTAGCTGCATCGGCGTGGGCGCACAGTGGCAGGCCGCATCCGCGGCCGAGAGCAGGTCCGCCTCGGGCACATTGAGGAGAACGGTGCGCACGCCCGAAGATCCGCCGGGCGCCGCGTACGCGATGATCGCCTGGGCTGAAAACACGTCGCCGGCGTAATCGTGGACAACCGCAATCTGCGGCGCGGCAAACTGCGGATCGGCCAGTCCGAGATAGAGCGGGGCGTCCAGCGAGGAATCCGGCGCGAGCCGCCTGACCCAGGCCCCGGCGGGGCCCGCCGAATCCCGCTCGCTCCAGACGATCAGGGCAGCCCCGTCGTGCAGGAGCGCCGCCGCGGGCAGCCCCGCCGGTTTTCCGGCGTTGACCTGGAGGGGAGCGAGGAACCGGGCGCCGGCGTCCGGCGAAGTCGAAACGAGCACGTTTGGGCCCGCGGAATTCGCCGTCCGCCAGACGGAGACCAGCCGGCCTCCGTCCGCGGCGATGCGCGGGCCGCCAGCCCAGGGCCCGGCGTCCTTCCAGCCGTCCGCGCTGATCGGATGGCGATCCTCCCATTTCCTTCCGTGAAGCCGGGCGATCCTGGGGTCCCGGGCGCCGGTTTCAGAAAGCCCGCGGTAGGAGAGGACCGCCCCGCCATCGAGAAGCGGCACGAGATCCGGCGGGCCTTCGGGGGCTGCCCGGCCATCGAGCAGCCAATCGGGCGCCGCCGTCAGGGCGCCGGTCAGAAAGCGGAGGTAGACGCCTGCGCCCGCGTCCGAGCCGGGCCGCCCGCTCCGGCCGATCCATGCGGCCAGGACGCGGCCGTCCACAAGGGCGGCAAGCGCCGGCGACGTGGCGTCGCCATCCCCACCGGAGACCGGCGATGGCGGAGTCCACCTGTCCCCGCCGTCGGTCGAGCTGCAGTAAAAAGACCGGCGGCCGTCCGTGCCGACCGCCGGCTCCGACCACGAAACGAAGAGCCTTCCGTTTCCGCATGCGGCCAGGGAAGGGAGATCGCCGCCACCCGGGTCCAATTTCCGGGACCCGGCGATCAAATGGGCGCTGCGCCACCGCCCGATCGGCACATCGAATTCGGAACAGCGCAGGATCCAGCCGGTCGAGGCGGGCGAATCGGGCTCGGCCCAGACCATCCACACGGTCCCGTCGGGCGCTCCCGCAAGGACGGGGGTCCGCGCCATTTGGGCGGCCGGGGAGGGGACATCCTCAGTTTGCAGGGGCGGAGGGGCCGGCGGCTCGGCCGCCGCACAGCCCATGGCGACCAGAGAGCCCAGCCCGAGAATCTCCAATAGTCTCATAGGAAGCGGCTGCCGCGGCGCTGGAGCAGGTTCGTGGTGAGAAGAAGGGTGAACGAAAGCCCGAGGAGGAGGGCGGCAAATTCGTGCGCCTGCCCGTAATTGAGCGCCTGCACCTCGTCGTAAAGGGCGATGCTCGCGACCTTGGTGACGCCGGGAATCGAGCCGCCGATCATCAGGACGACGCCGAACTCGCCCAGGGTGTGGGCGAAGGCGAGCGTCAGCCCGGCCGCCACGCCGCGCCAGGCGAGCGGAATGGTGAGACGGTACCACACCCGCCAGGGCGGCGCACCCAGGGCGGCGCCGGCGTCGAGCAGTTCCGCGGGCACGGAGCGGAGGGCCGCCTGGAATGGCTGGACGGCGAATGGCAGGGAGTAGAAGACCGAGGCGACGACCAAGCCGGGAAACGAGAAGACAAGCGTCGAGCCCGTGGCATCCCGCCACCAGCTTCCCGGCGGGTGATTCGGCGAGAAGACGAGGAGCATGTAGAAACCGATCACGGTAGGCGGGAGGACAATCGGCAGGGTGACCAGGGTCTCGATGGCCGGCGTGAAGCGCCAGCGGCTCTTGTTCAGCCAGTTGGCGAGGGGAAGCCCTCCGGCTCCGAGGATCGCGGCCGTGATGGCGGCAAGCTTCAGCGTGAGCCCGAGCGACTGCCAGAGCTGCCCGGGCAGCCCCAGTACCTCCCCGTTCATTCCACCGTCACCGACTTGGCGAGGTTGCGGGGCTTGTCCACGTCGCAGCCCCGCTCAACTGCGATGTAGTAGCTGAGCAGCTGCACCGGAACGGATGCGACTATCGGCAGCACCGCCTCGTGGCACTCGGGTATGGAAATCAGCTCGTCGACGAGGCCCGGGGGAAACTCCGCGCCCTCGGTCGCGACGGCGATGATCGGGCCCTTGCGCGCCTTGATTTCCTGCATGCTCGAAAGGATCTTGTTGAACACCTCGCCCTTGGGGGCGAGGAAAACGGTCGGGACCTTCTCGCTGATGAGGGCTATCGGGCCGTGCTTCATCTCCGCAGCCGGGTAACCCTCCGCATGGATGTACGAGATTTCCTTCAGCTTGAGGGCCCCCTCGAGGGCGATTGGAAAGAGCGACAGGCGCCCGAGAAAAAGGAAGTCGCTCGTTTGCGCGTACCGCTTGGCGATCTCCTTGATCCGCGGCGCCTGCTCGAGAACCTTGCGCACGAGGCCGGGCGCGGACTTTAGGGCCGCCACAAAATCCATGCCGTCGGCGAAACTCATGTCGCGCATGCGCGCCACGTAGAGGGCCACCATGGCGCCGATGAGAAGCTGGGAGGTGAAGGCCTTCGTCGAGGCGACCCCGATCTCCGGCCCCACGTGCTGGTAGATTCCGCCGTCGGCTTCGCGCGCGACCGTGGAGCCGACGACGTTGCTGATTCCGAGGACGCGGTAGCCCTTGCGCTTCGCTTCGCGCAGGGCGGCGAGCGTGTCGATCGTCTCGCCGGACTGGCTGATCACGAAAAAGAGGGTGTGCCGGTCCAGCGGGCTGTTGCGGTACCTGAATTCCGAGGCGTAGTCGACCTCCACGGGGAGCCGCGCGAATCGCTCGATCAGGTGCTCGGCGACGAGGCAGGCGTGCCAGGCCGTGCCGCAGGCGCAGAACATGAACCGGTCGATCTGGCGGAGTTCGCCGGGGGTGAGGTTCAGTCCGCCGAACAGGGCCGTGCTCCCATCCTCCGAAAAACGGCCGCGCATGGTGTTTTCGAGGGCCAGGGGCTGCTCGAAGATCTCCTTCTCCATGAAATGGCTGTAGCCGTCCTTCTCGGCGTCCTTGATCGACCAGGTGATCCGGTCCACGACCGGCGAAACATCAGCCTGGTCGAGGGTGGTGATCGCAAATCCGGCGCTCGTGACGTGGACGAGCTCCCCGTCCTTAAGATATACGACGTTCTGGGTGCGGCTGATGAGGGCGGAGGCGTCGCTGGCGACTATGTACTCGCCGTCCCCGACGCCGAGGATGAGCGGCGAGGCCTTGCGGGCCGCGACGAGCTCGCCCGGAAAATCAACGCATATGACGGCGATTCCGTAGGTCCCCTCGACATGGCGCAGGGTCTTGCGGACGCTTTCAAGGAAACGGCTGTGGCCGTTGCGCCCGGAGGGCTCCTTCGCGTAATGGTAGGCGATGAGGTTGCAGAGGACTTCCGTGTCGGTCTCCGACTTGAACGTGTAGCCCTTGCCCGCGAGGAACGCCTTCATCTGCGTGTAGTTCTCGATCACCCCGTTGTGGATGAGGGCGAACTTCTCGTCGCTGCTCGCGTGCGGATGGGCGTTTGCGTCGGTGACGCCGCCGTGGGTGGCCCAGCGCGTGTGCCCGATCCCGGTTGTTCCGCTCAGCCTGTGCTTTGCAACTTCCTGGACGAGGGCCTCAACGCGGCCGATTTTCTTCGCAATTTCAAGGCGCCCCCCCTGAACGACGGCGATGCCCGCAGAGTCATATCCCCGGTACTCCAGGCGTTTAAGACCCTCCAGAAGGATGGCCGCGGCTTTCTGCCTGCCAATGTACCCGACAATACCGCACATAAGTTGATGAAATTGGCTGGATAAACGTACCCAGCGGCGCAAAGACTGGGCAAGCCA
>CAZSEH010000050.1:0-26600 GCA_964605835.1 uncultured Opitutaceae bacterium | reverse complement strand
GCGGCGGCCACCGGCTCTATGTCGAAGCGCGAAAACGCCTTGGAAATCCTCACGCCGAGCTCGGTCAGGACGACCTCCTCGACCTCGGCGTAGGAAAACGGCTTCACCTTGTCCTGCAGCCGGGCGAGCGCCTTCAGGTATTCGTCGGGCAATAGATCCGGCCGTCCGGCGAGCACCTGTCCCAGCTTGACATAGGTCGGTCCCATGGCCTCCAGATCGTCCGCCAGCTGTTCGGGAAGGGACCGCCCGGCAGGGGAGGCGGCGGTGTCCGCCAGCGCGGGACCCTCCGCTGCCTCCAATTGATCAACGCCGAAACCCTCCTCGGCGCTCATCTGCTTCGCCAAGTCGGTGCGGCCGTATTTCCACAGAAGTGCGGCGATCTGTCGGTAGCGTTTGAGATGGAAGGCGGGAAGTTTCATTGGGGCGTCCGGCGCGTGCCGGAAGAGGCGCGGCAGCCAGGCATGAAATGTCGCCATGCCTTGCCAGCCGTAGACTAGGCGCCTGTCGCCCCCGCCGCTATGGGGCATTTCCCTAGCCGAGCCTCCGAAAGACCTCAGGCCTCAAGAATGGAAAGGCGGTCGCCCATTTCAATTCTGCAGGCCTTGCAGTCCTTTCGCCTCTTCACTTGCCCGGCGTGTAGCCCTGCCACAGCCATTCCAGCGCGTGCGGCCATGTTTGCGCGACGACCCTTCTGTCCACGTGGCCCGCGCTCACGGCGTAGACGAACTGGTAATGGTAGCCCTTCGCTTTCAGGACGCCCGCCATGCGCTCATTGGCTATGACCCAGTTGTGAAGGTCGGCGGCCGTGTTGATCGAGCCGTTGTCGTTCTGCCCGACTTCCATCCAGATGCGGATCGGCTTGGCGTCGCTCTGGGGAACCAGGTGCTCGTGATATTCCCAGGCGCCGTGCAGGAAAGCGGGATTCTCCGGCGACTGGTTATTCGTGTAGGTGCCGGAATAGGTCAGCACACGATGATACAGTTCCGGATGAAACCAGGCCATTGTGAACGCCACGGCGCCGCCGGAGCTTCCGCCCATCGTCGCTCTCCCGTCGGGATCCGTTGTGAACGTGACGTTGCATTCCTTGGCGACTCTCGGCAGCACCTCGGCCTCGATGAAGTCGGCATACTTGCCGGATACGGTGTCATATTCGAGGCCTCGTTCGCTGCCGCGGCCGTCGCCGCCGCCGTGTGAAACCATCACCGCCACGATGGCCGGCACCCGGTGCGCGGCGATCAGGTTGTCGAGGATCGTTGGCAGCTGGTTGTTGCGGGCGCCCATCGCGTCGTGAACGAGGAGCAGGGGCGCCGGCGCACCGGGAACGTATTGGCTCGGGATATAGACCGTGACGCTCCGGGCGGGGAGGGTTCCCCTCAGGCCCGTGTTCGGGTAGAATTTGCTGTCCGCAGCCTTCATCGCGAACTGCACGACCCGGCCCTTCGGCACGTCCGGCTGCGGCGTCTGTTCCGGCGCGGGGGAGTAGGGCGGTTTTACCAGGTAATCGCCTTCGCCGGAGTCGGCAGCCAGGACGGGCAGGAGGGAAAGTTTCGCCATCTCCGCCAG
This sequence comes from uncultured Opitutaceae bacterium, assembly GCA_964605835.1. Taxonomy (GTDB): domain Bacteria; phylum Verrucomicrobiota; class Verrucomicrobiia; order Opitutales; family Opitutaceae; genus Palsa-1447. Next base: position 25,037 of record CAZSEH010000050.1, on the reverse strand, counting down.
GTCGCCGGGAGTGGCCGGCCCTCCCCGAAAATGCACGACAGCCGCGGCGGAATTTCCGCTGGGCGCGGGCGCGGCGGGGGCTGTACCCGTCGAAACGGGGTCGGCGCCGAAAGCCGGACCGGCGGCCGACACCAGGCAAAGGACGGCGAGGGCGAGGGAGGGGGATCGTTGTTTCTTCATCATCGGGGTATTTCGGGGATTCAGGGGGCGATGTCAGGGGCAGAAAGACGTCAGGCCCGGCACCGGGGCGTCAACAGCGATTTTTACTTGCAATATGTCTTACAGACACGTCTTCTAGGCCCATGGCCCGAACGCAACGCACTCCTTTCGTCATTTTGGGGCTCCTGGGACTTTCCGGATCGCAGCCTCGGTCGGGCTACGAGATCCGGAAGGCGATCGACACCGTGATCTCGTCCATCTGGCACGAGAGCAACGGCCAGATCTATCCCGCGCTCAAAAGCCTGTCGTTGTCGGGCCTGATCAAGGTTCGGTCCGAAGCAAAAAGAGGCCGCAGGAAAAAGCTCTACGCCATCACGCCAAAGGGCCGCGGGCAGTTGCGCGCCTGGCTCGCATCGCCGGTCGAGATCGGCAGGCCGCGGGAGGAGCTCATTCTAAAGCTGTTCTTCGGAAGCGAGGCCGACCTGCCGGCCCTGGTCCGCCATCTCGAGGCGCACCGGGACCGCGCCAGGGCCGGCCTCGAAAAGTGCCGTGAATGGGAAAAGGGCAACGCGGCCAATCCGATCCGCTACAGTCCCTTTGTCCAAATCACGCTCCGGGCGGGGATTTCGCTCTCGGAGGCCAGCCTGCGCTGGGCGGAGGAATCCCTGCAAACCCTTGCCGCCCTGCCAGGCCGTACAAAACCATGAAACTCGCGATAACGCTCCAGATCCTTCTCCTCGCCTACCATCAAATCACGACGCTGGTCGATTTCTTCCCGTTCAACGGCATCCGTTTCTCCCGGCCCGCTGAGCGGCGGGCCGAGGCCGCATTCAATCTGCTTCTCATGGCTCCGGCGCCAGTGGGATTCCTGTTCGGTTTGCCCGCCTTGATCTGGTTCGGGGCAGCCTACTATCCCGTGCTTTTTGCATGCGAGGTGGCCACCTGGTTCGTGCCGTACTTCTTCGGCGCGTCTCTGAAGTGGGAGGAGATCTATTCGAGGGTGCAGGGCCGCACGGTCATGGTCATCCCGCGCCGGGGGAGCAACCCCACTCCCAACCTCGAGCACCTCATCCTCATGGCGCTGACGCTCGGCACGGCCTTCGCAACCCTCGCGGCCTATCGCTCGATTCCCGGGGCGTCGTTCCGGGGCTGGCCGATCGCCCTGGTGTTCGGCGCAGTCATGGTCTGGGGAGTCGCGGCGACGCATTGGAAGCTGCGGGGCAGAGACTGACGCCGGACGCGGCCATCGGCGCCCGATGCCCGGTGAAAACGGAGGGCCGCTTGCGGCGGTCTTCCTCGAACTGCAGGGGGTGCGGGATCGATTGGAATCGCAGAGCCGGAGTTTGCGCGCCTCCTGGGCGTTTGCCCGACCGCCGACCCAACGCCAACAAACCTGGAGCTGGACGCATTTTGCATTGTGCCAACGCGTCCCCCGGTGGAGAACTTCGCCATGTACATTCGCCTACCCCTACTGGCGGCCGTCGCAGCCCTTTCCGCCACGGCCCACGCCCAGCAATTCAAGTTCGCCTTCGGTGCCGGACCGGCTCCGGCAGGATGGACCTGGGTGAGCCCTGACATGACCTACTCCGACACGCGGGGCTACGGCTTCGACGGGCCCCCGGGCGCGGTCCCGAAGACCTTTGCTTCGGGTGGGGGCGTCGAGGCAAGGGCCCCGTTCTATTTCAGCTTCAAGGTGCCGCAGGAGGGCAACTGGCGCGTGACCGCGACGCTCGGCAATCCGTCCACTTCGACGGTCACGACCATTTTCGCCGAGGTCCGCCGCCTGATGGTGCTGCATGCGGCGACCAAGCCCGGCGAGACCAGGGAAGTCACCTTTATCGTCAATACCCGCACTCCAAAGCTTCCGGACGGGACCTTGGTCCGGCTGAAGCAACGCGAGAAGGAGCCGGCGGAGGCCATCGCGTGGGACGACCGCGTCACGCTCGAATTCAACGATGCGCATCCGGCGATTTCCTCGCTCACGGCCGAGCGCGCCGACGATGTCCGCACGGTCTACCTCATGGGCGACTCCACCATGACCGACCAACCGGGAATGCCGACAACGAGCTGGGGGCAGTTCCTGCCGATCTTCTTCAGGAACACGGTTGCGATCGCCAACCACGGCGAATCCGGCGAATCCTACCACGATTCCCGGACCGAGAACCGCCTCGCCAAGGTCCTGAGCGTGATCAAGTCCGGCGACTGGGTTGTCACCCAGTTTGGCCACAACGACGAGAAGGAGCGCGCGCGGGGCCCGACTTTTGGCGCCTTCAAGAACTACGCCGAGGAAATGCGCGGTTATGTGCGCCAGATCCGCGACAAGGGAGCCAACATCATCCTGGTAACGCCGATGCAGCGGCACGAGTTCGCCAACGGCCGTGTCAGCAACACGCACGATGATTACCCCGACGCGGTCCGTGCCGTCGCCAAGGAGCTTTCCGTGCCGCTTGTCGACCTCACGGCGATGAGCGACACGATGATGAATATCCTCGGCGACCAGCCGTCCTGGCTGCTTTTCTCCCGTGGCCAGGATTCCACCCATCACAGCCCGTATGGCGCCTGGGAGCTGGCCAAATGCGTCGCGCAGGGGATCCGGGACGCGAAGGCCGAGCCGGCCAAATGGCTCGCAGATGACTTCACCGGCTTCGATCCGTCCAAGCCCGACCCGATCTCCGCCTTTTCGGTGCCCAATTCCCCGAGCCGGGGCCGCGCGGGCGGTCCGCGCGGCGGGCTTCGGGGAGGTCCCGGCGGAAAGCGCCCTCCGCCCGCCGACGACCCGTCGAAACCCTACGGGAGCTGACGGAATCCCCGCTTCGGTTTTCCGGGCGCGTTTTGCCGCGGCGGCCGTGCGGGCCGCGATTATTCCTGGACGAAAAACTCCGACCGCACGGGCCCCAGCACCAGCCGCACGCTGGTGACCGCCTGGTCGCCTGAGCCCGACTTCTGCGCATGCGCCTCCGAGCGCTCGCCGGTGTGTGGGTCCCAGATCGCGAGTGTCTTGTCCCCGCGCAGTGCCACCGTCACCTCCGCGGGTTTTTCCGTTGTGTTCGAGAAGAAGTAGACGTCGTGGCCGCCCTTCACCTTGTGCAGGTAGGTCAGCGCTCCCGGATAGGCCTGGCCGCGGGTAAGGGGCCACAGCGGCGCCTCCTGGATGTTCACGTCGCGGACCGGATCGCACTCCTTCAGGACGGCCTGCAGGATCGTCGGGTCAGGCCGGGGGATGAAATAGGCGCGCCCGCCGGCTGCGTTCTTGTGGATGAAGTAGTCCTTGACCTCGTCGGGCACGATCGCGGCGGCTGCCGTCATCGCGTGCTCCCAAGGCATGCCGAAGATCTCCTCGATGGCCTCGCCCACCTCCCGGTCGCGTCCGGCCTCGGCCGAGAACGTGGGCAACTTGCTCGTGCCGATGACCGCGCCTCCGGCGCGGTAGAAGTCCAGGATCTTCTTCGCCACATCGGCAGAAAGGGTGCTGCCCCCGGGCAGCACCAGGACCCGGAATTCCTCGCGGTTTTCCCTATTGTTCAGCAGGATCCGTGGCCCGTCGATGCTGCAGCGCTGCATCAGGACCTCCGGGTGGAGGTAGGTGTAGTCTACCCGCAGGCTCCGATAGAGCAATTCGCCCATCTCCTGGTAGTCGATTTCCGGCGGAAGCACACCCCCCTCGACCGAGTAGGTGAAGCCCGTGTCGTCGCCCATGCGGGGCCCGGGAGTCGGCTGGGCGAAGTAATAGCCGGCCTGCAGCGAGGCGATGGGATAGAGCACGGCGACGTCAGCCACGTGGCGGCCGCCCCGCAGCAGGGTCCCAAGCCGCCCGACCACGATCTCGGTCGCCGGGTCGATATTGCGCTCTCGGGCGTCCATCTGCATGTTGATGCCCATCGCGGCCTGGTCCAGCGTCGTCCGCAGCGCGATCGTGTTGGTGACCGGCTGCGGGCGGTATGCGGCGAAGGTCTCGGCGATGCACTCCGGCCAGTCGTAGTTGAAGGCGGCAGAGGTCACGATCTTGTACGAGACGAGGGTCCGGCCCGGGTAATAGATGTCGTCGATCCCCGGGATCTGCTGGTGTTCGAACACTTTCATCATGTCGCCGGTGATCGCGATCGGCATCGGCACCTCTTCCTGGTCCTGGTGTCCGGAGAACTTGATCCCGTGGTCCGCGCACCATTTGGCCATCTGCCCGATGTAGTTCTCCGCGTAGAGTTCTGAGTGGAACCCAAAGAGAGTGTTGCGCGCCGCGGCCGTCTCCGGGCCGATGTCGTACCACAGGGCCGGGTAAAGGGTCATCGGCGAGTAGCCGCGGGCCGCCTGGAAGTCGCGGTTGAAGTGGGGGCTCCACATCCGCCCGTCCACAAGGTGCATGGACGGCTCGTCATAGAAGGTCCGCTTGATGACCGTGCCGAAGTAGTCCTTCAGGTGGTCGTAGTACTTCTGGTAGCTCATGGCGATGTACGTGGCCACGGCCTCGTGGTCGAGATAGTCGACCGAGCCTCCCTTCTGCGAGGCCGGCCGGAACTTCCCATTCAGGTAGAACGCCATCAGCTTCCATCGGCCGGCCGGCGCGTCGCAGCGGACGACGCTGCCGTTGCGGCGGTCGCTCACGTCCCGGCGCTCGTGGGTATCGAGGCTCATCAGCACCGCCCCCGTGTAATCTTCCGCGGCCCCGGGCACCGTCACCTCCGCGGCGGCCGGTCCCGTCACGTCCGTCTCCGCCTCCTCCAGGCTCTTGCCGACCATTTCCGGATGCTGGGAGTAGAGCTGGCCGCCGACGATTCCGGCCGGGTACGTCCACTCGTCGTAGATCATGCTCAGGGGAAAATTGTCCTTCTGGCCCTCCTCGATGGCCGCCCTGTAGATCTTGAAGTACTCCTCGCTCAGGTAGGGCACGCCCTGCTCGTTGGGCCGCCTTCGGGACGCCTTCAGGTAGTCGGCGGACAGGCCGGTGGTTGGGCCGCCCCCCGGGCCGAGCTCGAACGATCCCCAGTAGCCGGTCTGGGCGGCCGCCTTCACGCCGGCGGCTATGCTTTCCTCCGTCATGCGGGAGAGACCGAGGCCCTGCCAGTGGATCGCCCAGTACTCGCGGGGCGGATCCTTGAATTGGGCGTAGTCGGGCGGGGTGTTCTCGCCGCGCGTGGCTCCGGGGAAAACGATGGCCAGCAACAGAGGAAGGACCCCGGCTGTGCGGGGGAGGATGAGACTTTGGAAGCGATTGGAATGCATCGGGGCGGGGGTGAGCGGTCGCGATCCGAACAGACGTTTGCCGGCACCGGATCGATGCGCACAACATGGACGCTCATTTCGGCAGCAGCGGTGCTATTCAAGACGTTGGCAGTCTGAATCGCTCCGTGTTCGGTAAAGGCAAAAGGCTGGTAACGGGGGCCGCCGTGACCCGAACTTGAGGTCACAGATTGTGACCTCAAGATGGCAACCTCTTCACGATTAAGCTGAAAGCGAAAATCAACGGGGAACCTGCCTATGTTTCTCTTTGCGGCCTGGTTCAGCGCTTTGGTCGGTACCCCGTAGAATCCAGCGAGGTCTTCGTCCAATAGGACGCGTTGGCCGCGAAACACAAAAATGCGGCTTTGAATTTGATCCAGGACAATGATTTCAGATTCCGGCATCGGTTTGGAGATTGCCGGAACTATAGCAAGGCACCACGGCTTCGCGGGTCTAGACCCGGGTGCTTATCAAAAATGGGGCGGCCAACGGGACTCGAACCCGCGACCCCAAGATCCACAATCTTGTGCTCTAACCAACTGAGCTATGACCGCCGTAAAAGAGGAACGCTGACTTTCCCCGGCACCCAAAAGGGTGTCAAGAGCGGCGTGGGACGCCGGGACTAGCGGGTCAGCCCGGCGACGAGAGCGCTCACAGCCTCCGAAACCTCGGGCACGGCCGCCGCCACGGGAGGGGAGAGTTCCATGCTCATTGGGACAATGGTCTCCACCGAAATCGTGAAAAGATAGATCACCGGCATCGTTCCAAGGAGTGCGGCCGCCGCGAACAAGTCCTTGATGCCGAGATCATGGGCGGAAAGGCCGTGCGGAAGGGCTCCGACGGTTTCCGGGCGATGGAGCGCGATCGAGCCGGCCGGACGGCCGTCACGGGTCGCATCGATCATGACGACGACCCGCGCGCTCTGGATGTCCTCGAGCAGATTGATGCCCGCGGTGCCGCCGTCGAGCAGCCGCACGCCGTCGGGGACCGGATCGAGTTCGAGAGCGCGCAGCGTATGGATGCCGACGCCTTCGTCGCCCATGAGCAGGTTTCCGACACCGAGGACTAGAACTGCGGAACCGATGCTTCCCTTGGAAGGCGGGCTGGAGATCTCGCTGACAAGGGGCGGCTCTTTTGGGGGCATAAATTGTCAGTCGATCCGCGCGGGTCCCTTTTCTCCGGGTGCGGGCTGCGCGGGCGCCGGCCGATTCAAGTATGGCGAGACGCCCTGCATCTCCTCGGCCTCAATCTCCTTTTTCTCCATGAACTTCCAGCCGCCTATCTGCGACGACAGGACGCCCTGGCCCTCGACGTAGTCGTGATAGAACACGAGGTAGACGTGGACGATCGTGAATACGACAAACGCCCACATGACCGCGTAGTGAAAGATGCGAAGCGAGAATTCACTGCCGAACAGGGGGGTCGCCCAAAGAAACAGCCGGGGAAACCAGGAATGGCTCATCGGTGCGTAGAGCGCGTATCCCGAGACAATCTGAAACACGGTCAGGAGCCCCGTTCCTGTGTAGGTGAAGTAGGCCATCGAGTTGTGCCCGAGCGTGTGCACCGGCTTGTCCGTGGATTGGAGGATGTCAACCTTAAGCACCGCACCGATTTGTGTAAGTTGGCGGCGCGTGAGGGGGAAGTAGTTGCGCCAGCGGGCGTATTTGTTTCCGACAAACGCCCAGTACAGCCGGAAGGCGAAGTTGAAGGTGAACACGTAGGCGGCCGTGAAATGGATGTACCGGACCCAGCCGAACCAGTAGCTGGCCCACGCCTCGCGCACGCTCATGAAAGCGGGCGGGTTGGCGATCAGCCACCCCGTGACACCGAGGATCGTGACCGTCAGAACGTTGATCCAATGGAACCAGCGCACGGGCTGCTCCCAGACGTAGACCCTCAGGTAATCGTGCGAACCTTCAGGGGAGCCGTTCATGAAGCGCCCTTCATTTGACGTACAACTCGCGATGGGCCACCTCGGCGCCGTCCTCGTAGAGGTGGACGGCGCAGGCCAGACACGGGTCGAACGAGTGGATTGTGCGGATGATTTCGAGCGGCTGCTTCGGATCGTGGACCGGCGTCCCGATCAGGGAGGCCTCGTAGGCGGAGCGCTGACCCTTCGCATCGCGGGGGGAGGCGTTCCATGTGCTCGGAACGACGAGCTGGTAGTTCTCGATCTTGCGGTCCTTGATGACGATCCAGTGGGCCAGGGCCCCCCGTGGCGCCTCGGACGTGCCGACGCCCCGCGCTTCGTCCGGCCAGGTGGAGGGCTCCCACTTGTCCTTGGTGAAGGTCCGGGTGTCGCCCGCCTTGATCAGGGCCAGGAGGGAATCGTAGAACTCGAGGCCCCATTTTGCCGTGAGTCGCGCCTCGATTCCGCGCGCCGCCGTGCGGCCCAGCGTGGAAAAAAGCGCCGTCGCGGGCACCTTGAGGGCCCCGAGGGCCTCGCCGACCGCGCCGGCGATTTCCGGCTGGCCCGAGGCGAAGCCGACCAGCATCCGGGCGAGCGGGCCGACCTCCATCGCATGGCCCTTCCACCGCGGGGTCTTCAGCCAGCTGTACTTCGCATCCGTGTCCAGGTGCTCATAGGGAGGCTTCGGGCCGGAGTATTTCAGGTTGGTTTCGCCCACCCAGGGATGGCGGCCGCCGGTCGTGGCCCCGCCGTTGTACTCGTACCAGGAGCGGTCGATGAATTCCTCGATTCCGGTCTGGGTGTCCCGCGGATCGACGGGGAGCACCTCCGAGAGGTTGCGCCCGAGAATGGCGCCGCGCCGGAACTTGTAGCTGTCGATGGCCGAGAAGCCCTGTGTGGGAAGGTCGCCGTAGCAGAGGTAGTTCTCAAGGCCGCCGCCGATGCCGGCCCAGTCGAGGTAGTAGGGCGCGACGGCGAGGAGGTCGGGGTAATAGACCTGTTCGACGAAATCGCGGGCGTTCTTGAGCAGCTGCCCGACGAGGGCGAGGCGCTCGGCGTTGATTGCGTTGGCCTCGTCGAGATTGATCGAGCAGGGCATTCCGCCAACGAGGTAGTTGGGATGCGGGTTCTTTCCGCCGAAGACCGTGTGGATCTTGATGATCTCCTTCTGCCACTCGAGGGCCTCGAGATAGTGGGCGACGCCGATGAGGTTGACCTCCGGCGGCAGCTTGAAGGCCGGATGGCCCCAATAGGCGTTGGCGAAGATCCCGAGCTGCCCGCTTTGCACGAATCCCAGGAGCCGCTTCTGCAGGTCGGCGAAATACCTCGGCGAACTCTTGGGCCAGCTGGAGATGCTCTGGGCGATGCGCGAGGTCTCCGCCGGGTCTGCCTTGAGGGCGCTCACGACGTCGACCCAGTCGAGCGCGTGCAGGTGGTAGAAATGGATCACATGATCCTGCACGTTCTGCGTGCAGTACATGATGTTGCGGATCAGCTCGGCCGCAGGCGGAACGGCGATCCCGAGCGCATCCTCCACGGACCGTACCGAGGCGAGCGCATGGACTGTCGTGCACACGCCGCAGACGCGTTCGCAGAACGCCCAGGCGTCGCGGGGGTCGCGGCCCTTGAGAATGATTTCCAGGCCGCGCACCATCGTGCCCGCGCTCCAAGCGTCCACGATCTTTCCATCCTTGACCTCGGCCTCGATTCGGAGGTGGCCCTCGATGCGTGTTACCGGGTCGACAACGATTCGTTCGCTCATGGATAGGGTTCCTCCAGTTTATGATTTCGTTGCGCCGTCCGGCGCATGCGGGGGCTCGGGATCGTGAACCGCGCTGTTTTCGCCCGGCTGTTCGCCGATTGTCTTTCGCTTGCGGACATTGGTGAGAACGGCGTGGGTCGCCGCCGCCGCGACCGTGGCTCCCGCCACTACAAGGCCGATCTTGTCCGCCGTGGCCTCGATGCCGAAGCCGGGGAAATTCGTGAGGCGCTGATAGAAGGGCCCGTTGTCCCAGAAGCCGGCTTCCGAGCAGCCGATGCATCCATGGCCGGATTGAATGGGATAGCTCGTGCCGTTGTTCCAGCGGATCACACCGCACGAATTGTAGGTGGATGGGCCCCGGCACCCGACCTTGTAGAGGCAATAGCCCTTCTTCGCATTCTCGTCATCGAAGGTTTCGACGAAAAGGCCCGCGTCGTAGTTCGGCCTGCGGTAGCAGGTGTCGTGGACCCGGCGCGAGTAGAAGGCCTTCGGCCGCCCGAGGAGGTCCAGTTCCGGAATGCGGTCGAAGGTCAGCAGGTGCACGAGGACCCCCGCCATCACCTCCGCGATCGGCGGGCAACCCTGGACGTTAACGATCGGCTTGTCCGTGATGATCGAATGTATCGGAGTCGCCCGGGTCGGATTCGGGTTGGCTGCCTGCACGCAGCCGGCGCAGGCGCAGTTGCCCCAGGCGACGATCGCCTTCGCCCCGGCGGCGACCTCCTTGACGGTGTCCAGGGCGGAGCGGCCCCCGATCACGCAATAGCAGCCGTCCTCGGCGAGGGGGACGGACCCCTCGACGAGCATCAGGTACTCGCCGCGGTATTTGGTGATCGTGTCGCGGAGGCACTCCTCGGCCTGGAAGCCCGCGGCCGCCTGGAGGGTCTCGGTGTAGTCGAGCGAGATCTTGTCGAGAAGGATGTCGGCGACGATCGGGTGCGAGGAGCGCAGGAACGACTCGCTGCAGCACGTGCACTCCTGGAAATGCAGCCAGACGACGGGAATCCGCCGCCGCGCTTCAAGTGCCTTGGCGATCTGGGCCGCGCCGCTTTGGTGGAGCCCCAGGTAGGCGCTCATCCATGCGCAGAATTTCATGAAGTCGCGGCGCGATACGCCGCGCGAGATCATCTGTTCGTATATGGTCGGGACGCTTTTCTCGGTGGCGATCAAACTCATGTTTTTCGGGGACGCGGGAGCACCCTTGTCCGGCTTGAGATTTTGCGGGTTAACGCTGGGGGTAATTGGGGAACCGACCGCGGCACCGTACCAAATCGACCGGGGAGGCGCTGCGCGCGGTCTACGAAAGGCTGCGCATTTCTTGCAGAGACCGCGGGGCCCGGCCGAAAAGGGGCGCCCGACGTTGCCCCTTGCGTCAATGTTTCCGCCGGCAAAGGATGGCCGCCCATGCACCGCCTGCGCATCATGACGTTCAATATTGCGCACGGCCGGGGGCTGACCCCGATCCAGGGATTCACCTCGCCGAGGAAGATCCGGGTCAACCTCAGGCGGATAGCGGCGCTCATTTCCAGGCTCGAACCGGACGTGGTGGCGATGCAGGAGATCGACGAGAATTCCCGGTGGTCCGGGAGCTTCGATCATCTCGACTACCTGCGGGTGTATGCGGGGTTTCCGCATGCCGTATTCGGGATCAACAACCGGCGGACCGGCCTCATCAATCTGTCCTATGGGAACGCGCTCCTGTCGCGGTATCCGCTCTTGAACACCGAGACCGTGGTATTCGGGCGCCGGAGCCTGGGGGAGAAGGGATTTCTTTTTGCGGAACTGGACGTGGGAGGACGCCGGGTTCCGATCGTGAACCTGCATCTTCATTCCAGCTCCCGGGTGAAGCGGCTTCACCAGCTCGGCCGCCTGACAACCTGGCTGCGCGAGAAACGGCGCGTGCGGGCGGCCCACTGGGCCCTGCAGCCGGTCATCTGCGGGGATTTCAACAACCCGAGCACGCGCGACGATGCGACGGCGGCTCTCTGGAGCCATCTCTCCCGATATGGCGACTATCTCGTGAGGCCGCAGACCGGGGGCACCTTTCCCTCGCCGCTCCCCCGCCGCTCGCTTGATTTTGTCTTCCTTCCGACTGCCTGCCGGGACGTGCAGTGCAGGGTGGTGAGGACCCTCCTTTCGGACCACTGCCCGGTGCTGGTGGAGTTCTCGTTCGGCTGAGATCGGGCGCGGATGCCGCGCTCCTGCGGCGCCGGGCTATTTAGGTTCGGCCAGTACCTTCTCCTTGGCCTTTTGGAATTCCTCGTCGCTCAGGACCCCCTGGTCTTTCAGACGCTTCAGCCTTTCCAGCTGGGTTGCGATATCCGTGGCGATGGGAACGCGTTGCACTACGGTCGCTTGGCTTGCAGGGGTCGCCTGGGCGTAAGGCGAAGCCACCGGCTGGCCGTAAGGCGTGTAGGCGGAACTCGGAAAATTGGGATCCCCCGGTTTGGCGTTGGTCACGGGCCGATTGTAAAGATCGAAGAGCTGCAGGAAACGTCCAAACGACTCAACTTTTCCATCAACTAGACGGACCATGTAGGCCTTCTCGCCTTCGCTGCCACCGCGACTGTAGGTCACATCGGCGACCTCCAGGTAATATGTCAGGTACTCGACATTTGCCTGGGCGCTCGTGCTGTCCGGCTGGCCAAGGAGGGCGATCACCTGGTCCTTTGTCATGCCAATCTGAAGCTTGTTCAATTCAGCGGAAGTCATGCACCCCGCAAGGAGCGCGCCGAACACGACAAGGAACGCGAAGAGACTGAATTTTGTTTTCATGACTTGGGGAGGGGATGTGCTGGATCAAACTCGGCGTCGGAAACCATGGTGGAACCGTTCATTCCAGAACTCCGAACCGGAACCTATCACTTATGTCATTCTGCGTCGAGTTGCGAACTGCCTTGGGGCAATCAACGGATGAGCGCGGTCTGTCTCGGGTTTCTGCGTTGGGTCAGCGACTAGGCCCTTGCCAGTGCGCGGCCGGCCGTGTCAAATCCGCTTCCCATGTCACGCATAGCGCATGCCTTTGCCCGGGCCCGTGCCGAGAATCGCGCGGCGTTCATCGCCTATCTTTGCGCAGGGGACCCCGATTTCGACACCTCGATCGAGGCGTGCCGCGCCCTGATCGGCGCGGGGGTGGACATCCTCGAACTCGGCGTTCCGTTTTCCGACCCGCTGGCCGACGGCCTGACCAACCAGCTGGCCGCGCAGCGGGCCCTGGAGGGCGGAATGACAGCGGAGAAGGTCTTCAGGCTCGCATCGCTCATCCGGGAGAAGAGCGAGGTCCCGATCGTCTTTTACACCTATTACAACCTCGTCTTTGCCAACGGCGTGGAGACCTACGTGCGCGCGGCGCGGGGCGCGGGGGTCGACGGAATGCTGACCCTTGACCTGCCGCCCGAGGAGGCGGCCGAGGCGTCGCGGGCCTCCCGGTCCAACGGCCTCGAGACGGTCTGCGTCGTGGCGCCCACGACGCCCGAATCGCGCCTGGAACGCATCGCGCGCGAGGCGACCGGGTTCATCTACTACGTCTCCCGCGAGGGCGTGACCGGTGTCCGGGAGCAGCTGGCCGGGGGAATTGCCGGTGCGGTTGCGCGGATTCGGAGGCACACGGCCCTTCCCGTCGCCGTCGGCTTCGGCATCGCGACCCGTGAGCACGTAAGCCAGGTGGCGGCTCTCGCGGACGGCGTCGTCGTCGGCAGCGCCCTCGTGAACCTGATTCACGAAAACCTGTCCTCGCGCAGCGGGATCGCGCCCGCCCTTGCGGCCCGGGCAGCCGACCTCGTGGCGGGTACCGCGAAGGGCTGAAGCCGGCTTTCCATGTCTCGCCGGACGCTGTACGTACTGACCGGCTGCACCGCTTCGGGAAAGACGGACCGGGCGCTGCGATGGGCGGAGGCGAATGGGGCCGAGATCATTTCCTGCGACTCGCTGCTCTTCTACCGGGGGATGGACATCGGGACGGCCAAGCCGAAGGCGGCCGAGCGGGCGCGGGTTCCGCACCACCTGATCGACATCATCGGGGTGGGCGAGGCGATGAACGTCGCTCGCTATTCCAGGCTTGCCCGGGACGCCGCCGAATCGATCGCCGCGCGGGGAAGGAGGGTGCTCGTCGTCGGCGGAAGCGGGTTTTACCTGAAATCATTCCTTGCGCCGGTTGCCGACGAAATCGAAGTGTCCGCGGATGTCCGGGCCCGCGTGTCGGCGACCCTCGCGGAAGGGGGCCTGCCCGCCCTGGTTTCGGAACTGGCCGGGCTCAATCCGGGCGGCCTGGGATCCCTTGACACCGCCAACCCGAGAAGGGTGGCCCGGGCGCTCGAACGGTGCCTGGCGTCGGGCCGGACGCTCCCGGAACTGGCCGCGGATTTCGCGCGACTGCAGCCCGCCTTTGGCGATTGGGACGCGAGGGTCGTCGAGTTGCGCCGGGAGCCGGACGATCTGGCGCGGCGCGCGACCGGGCGCATCGAGGGAATGCTGCGCGACGGCCTGGTCGAGGAGGTGAGGGGATTGCTCGCACGCGGGCTCAGGGAAAATCCAAGCGCCGCGCGGGCAATCGGCTATCGCGAGGTGATCGCCATGTTCGACGGAAAGCTCCCGGCGGACGGCCTGGCGTCCGAGATTGGAAAAAACACCCGCGCCCTGATCAAGAAACAGGCGACGTGGTTCCGCACGCAACTGCCACCCCACCGCGTCCTGGAGGCCGGCGAAATGGCGGACCCCGGCGCCCTTTTTTCCCCGGAGGGTTTCCTCAATCCAGGTTGATCCTGTAGTTCGGAAGCGAACTGCCCTCGTAGAAGTGGAGGTTGGCCATGGACGCTCGGAGGGAGACCTCGGCCTGGATCTCGCTGTTCCGGGCGGTCTCGAGCTGATTCTGGGCCTGAAGGACTTCGTAGCTGGTGGCCAGGCCCGCGTCGAACTTGGCTTTCTGCAGGTCGTACTGCTTCTGGCTCAGCGCGGCAGCCGACGTGGCCGCGGCGACGCCCTCGACATTCGACTGCACGGCGCGGATCGCGGCGCGGACTTGCACCGTCAGCGCCTGGTCAGCCTGTTCCAGCGCGGTCTTTTCGCTTTCGATGTTGTTCATCGCCTCGCGATAAAAGGCCCGGTTGGCCCGCATTCCCCAGGGCATGCTGAACTGGAGCCCCGCGCTCCAGTTGTATCCGCTGGAGTTCCATACGCGGCCGCTGGCGTCCGAGTACGATCTCTCGTCGGCGGAGTGCCCGAGGCCGCCCGTCGCATTCAACTGGGGCAGGGTGTTTCGCTTGGCCATCAGGGCGTCGAGCTTGTACTGCTCGATCGTGTAGGCGATTACGGCGAGGTTGGGGCCGCTGTCGCGCGCGAGCTTGTACGACAGGTCAAACGAGACGTCCGTGCTTGGAAGGGGCGGAAAATCGACGCGTCCGACGGGCGACCCGAACTGGGTCTCGCCCATCGTTTGGAGAAGACTGTCCTCGGCGTTCTGCATCGCCTGCTTGAAGCCGATGAGCTGGCTCTGGGCGGTTGCGACGCCGGACTGGGCCTCGACGACATCGAGATCGGTGAGGACTCCCGTGCGGCGCTTCACGACATTCTCGTCGAGAAGCTCCTGGGCCAGCTTGACCGAGTCCAGCGCGACCGCATACTGGCGGCGGGAGTAGATGACATTGAAGTACTGGGACTCCACGTTGAGAATCATCGTCAGCACGGCGCTCTTGAAGTTCTGCCTCGAGATCTTCACGCCGTAGTCGGCGATCTCCATGTTGGCCCGCCCATAGGCGGTGCCGGCTCCCTGCAGGAGGGGCTGGCTCACGTTGAGCGAGACCTGGCCATCGTAGGCCGGATTCAGAAGCGATTGGATGGAATTGCTGGCGTTGCGGGAGAGGTTGTAGTTCGCGCTGACCGTGCCGCCGGTGATGACGGGCTGGCTTATCGAGACGGCTGTGGACTGGTTGTCCGAATACGGGGCGCTCCCGCCTGCGGCGGTGTTCGTCGAATTCGTGGCCAGCGGCTGCTGGTTCACGTTTTTTTGCCAGGTCACGCCCAGCGTCGGGTCGTATGACGAGCGGGCTATTATGGCCGCCTGTACCGCCTGGCTCTCGGAAAAGGACTGGATCCTCACCGCAAAATTCTTCGCGAGCGCCTGCGCGACGCATTGCTCCAGAGTGAGCGGCGGTCCGGAAAGGTCGGGAACCGCGTTGGCCGGAAGGGGGGCGGCGGGCGCGACCTCGGCCCTCAGGGCGGCGAGGAGGCAAAGCGACAGGGCGAGGGTTATGGCGGTGCGGACGTGCAGTCGGGACATGGGTGATAGCTGGCGGTGCTTTGAAGAATAGAACACGGCAGGCGCCGAAAGGTTACCGAAACCTCCACGACAGCGGCCCGATGAACTTGTTCTGTAAAGGTTCCGGCATCCTGAGTGCGTGACGATCAAGAAGCGGGAAAGTTGTGGGTAAAATTCACCCGGCCGCCGGCAGACCCCTATTTGACGACGTCTTCGGTCCTCTTGAGTTCCTGGGCGACGATTTCGCTTAGATAGGAGCTGGCGCCCTGGCGCGCCGTGAAGCCGGCGATCATTTCCCTCATTTCACCAAACCGCGGGCTCGTCTCGCTCAGGTCGGGCGCCTTCTTGTCCAGGGCGGCGACAATGGTGCCCTTGTCGGCGTCTGAGACCATTTCAGAGACCTGCCCCTTTTCGAGGTGCTCGAGGGCGCCTGTGACGGACGGGCTCAGGTCCTGCGGGCGGCTTCCCAGCGTGAAGGCCGGAAGGGTTTTCGCCTCGATCTTCACCCCTTGCGAAGCCTGCGCTGTGGCGGCCGCCTTGGCAAAGGCATCACCGGCTTTCATCCGCGCCTCGATCAGGCCCCGAAGCGTCCGGCCGAGTTCGACGAATCGCTTGCGCTTCTCGGTCTCAAGATAGTCAACCCGCACCTTGTCGCGAACCTCGGCGAGCGCCGGCTGCCGGGCGGGGAGAGACCCCTTCCAGATGATGATTGCGGCCCCGGAGTTGGTGGTCACGGCCTCGGAAAAAGTGTGCTGCGCATCGAGCTTTGCCAGGGCATCGGATATGTCGGCCGAGCTGCCGAGTTCGGCCGGTCCTGACTCCTGGCTGAACGGGGCAAGGGGCTTTAACGCGAGCTTCCGCGAGGCGAAGAAGCCGTCCATCGCGGGACCCGCGGTCACCTTTCCCTCGTAAAGGGCGAAGGCGAGGTCGGAAGCGGCCTTGGCGGCGAGTTCCCTGGCGCGGTCAACCTTAAGGGCGGTCTCGACCGCGGGCCGCACGGCGGCGAAATCAGCCGCGGGGTCGGGCGTTTTCGGCTTTGCGGCCGGCTGTCCCGGCTTGGCCGCGGCCTTTGCCTCGGGCGCCGGGAATCGGGCCGCATTTGCGTCGTAGTACGAGCGAACATCCGCGTCGGTCACCTTGACCGCTCCAATGAAGTCGGCCGCCGGAAAATCGGCATAGCTCGCAAGGATTCGCGGGGTGACCTGGTACTTTGCGGCGTTGTCGTGGTAGTAAGCCTCGAGGGCGGCGTCCGTGGGGCTGATCGCCGGGGCAAAGCCCGCGTAATCGACGGTCGCGGTCGCGATTGTCCAGGAAGTGTCTGTGCGGACGAGCTGGCGCCTGACGTCTGCGGGCAGAACGAACCCCGGGCCGTCGAGAAGCTGCTGCACTTTCTGGACGCGCACCTGGTCGCCGATCACCCGCGCAATGTTGGCCTCGCTGGTCTGCGAATTGACCTTCAGGCTGTCCCGAAACGAATTGTAGCGGGTGGCGTCGAATTGGCCGTCCGCGCCCGCGAAGATCCGCAGGCTCTTTATCAGGTCGGTGATTTCAGAGGGGGATGCCGGCGGAATGGCCCACTGGTCGGCCAGCTTCAGGGCCGCAATGCGGTCGAGGGCGTACGTCTTTATCTGCTCCTGGTCGACATCGCTGTAGCCGACCTGAAGCTCGATGCTGAGCGACGCGTCGCTCATCACCTGGCCCATGTCCTCCTGCGATGCGAGGTTGTAGCCGAAGAAGTCGCGCTTCACGTCGCGGCGGTCACCGCGTCCGATCCCGGGACCCGCCCCGATGGTGACGATGAATGAAACGATCGTTATTGCCAGCAGCACGCCGAAGACAGTCCGGAAGTGGTGCTGGAAGGTTCGCTGAATCCAGGAAATCATGGGCGGAAAAGAGCGAGCGTAGATTTGGCGGCTTGGGTGGCAAGGGCTAATTGCGGCCGCCGGGAGCGGACAAAGGGTCCTCGGCCCGCTACATCCGCTCAAGCGTTCGAAGACCGAGCAGGTGCAGCCCGGTCTCCAGGATGAGAAGCGTGCGCGAGCAAAGGAGGAGGCGGCGGGCCCGGATCGCCGGATCGTCGACCAGGACCTTCTCGGCCGTGTAAAACCCGCTGAATTCCCCGGCGAGCTCATACAGGTACAGGCAGAGAAAATGCGGCCTGAGGGTGTCGGTGGCCAGGCGCACCGCGTCGGCGAATGACACGAGCTTGCGGGCGAGCGCGATTTCGGCCCTCGTTTCGAGGGGGCCTGCCCGCGCCGCGGCGTCCTCCGCGTCCGGAACGAGCCCGTGGCGCCGGAAGATCGAATGGATCCGCGCAGCGGCATAGAGGAGGTACGCCGCCGTGTTTCCGTCCAGGGAAATCATCTTGTCCCAGGCGAAGACGTAGTCGGTCGAGCGATTCTGCGAGAGGTCGGCGTACTGGACCGAGCCGATGCCGACGACCTCGGCGATCGCCCGGCGTTCAGCTTCGGAAACATCGGGGCTCTTTCCGCTCACCAGGGCGTAGGCCCGCTCGGTGGCCTCGGTCAGAAGGCTCCGAAGGGAGACGTTGTCGCCGCTTCGGGTCTTGAGCGGCCGGCCATCCTCGCCAAGCACGGTCCCAAAATCCACGTGCACAAGTTCGGGCAGGGGCCGGCCGGTCTGCCCGAACCACTTGCCCACCGTCAGGAAGAGCTGGGCGAAGTGGTCCGCCTGGCGCTTGTCGACGACGTAGAAAATGGCGGTCGCCCGAAAGTGTTCCAGGCGGTAGAGAATCGTCGCCAGGTCCGTGGTTGCATAGTTGGCGGCGCCGTCGGACTTGCGGATTATGAACGGCTGGGTCTTGAACCGCGGGTGCTCGGGATGAAAGACGACGAGGGCACCCTGGCTTTCGACGGCGAGGCCCAGGCCGGCCAGCTCCCGGTAGACCGGCTCAACCTTGTCGTTGTAGAAGCTTTCTCCGAGGTGGTGGTCGAAACGGATGCCCAGCTGGTCGTAGATCCGTTGAAACGACCCCAGGCTGACCTCCGTAAACCGGGTCCACAAGGCAGTGTTCGCCGGGTCTCCCTGTTGAAGTTTGACAAGTTCGCCCCGGGCTTCCTCAAGTTCGGGCGAGCCCTCCTTGGCCGCCGAGTTGCCCAGCTTGTAAAGCCGCTCCAATTCAGCGATCGGATCGGCTTCAAACGCGGCTTGGTCAACCCATCGCCTGTGGGCGTAGATGAGCTTCCCGAACTGGGTACCCCAATCTCCGAGGTGGTTGTCGCGTATGACCTTCGCCCCGCTGAACGCGAGCAGCCGGGCGATCGCCTCGCCGATGACGGCGGATCGCAAGTGCCCGACATGCATCTGCTTGGCGGTGTTTGGCGAGCTATAGTCGACGATGCACGTCTGGCCGGCCCGGGCCGAGGCGGCTCCGGAGGCCAGGGCCTGGGCCGAACCATGCTCCAGGAGCCAGGCGTTCAGGGCCGCCGGCTTCAGCTTGAAGTTTATGAACCCCGGACCGGCCACGCTCGTCTCAAACGCCTCAAGGATATCGTGGGGAAGCGCAGCAACCAGTTTGTCGGCCATCGCCCGGGGGTTTGATTTCGCCTGCTTGGCGTAACCCAGGACTCCATTTGCCTGGTAGTCGCCGCGGGCGGGATCGGCCGTTCGCACTTCGGGGGCAAACCGCGCCGGGTCGAAGCCCGCCGATTGGCCGGCGGCCCTAAGCGCGGCGTCGAGTTGGACGGCCGTATTGAACGACATGTGCATTTCACAGAACTTAAATAGGTTATCGAAGCCGGCGTCGAGCCGGGAGGTCCGGCCTCCCGTGCGCTACCGCGCCGTTTTGGCTCGACATTGTAACAGAAGCTGTTTGGCTCGTAAACTTTTCCGCAACGGCACGTTTCATTTCCTCAATAAACCAAATGACCAGCAAACATACAATCCCTGCTCGTCGCTTCATAAAACCAAGCTTTAACTTCCTGATCGAGAAGAAGCGCGATGGCGGGGAGTTTAGCCAGGAGGAAATCCGCTATATTATTGACAGCACATTGGATGGCGAGATGCCCCGGCATCAGCTCGCCGCCCTGGCGATGGCGATTTATTTCTCCGGAATGTCCGCGCAGGAGACCGCGGAGCTCACGGAGGAGCTCATGCTCTCGGGAGAGGTGATCGACCTTTCCTCGATCGCGAAGCCCAAGATCGACAAGTACTCGACGGGCGGGGTGGGTGACAAGACGGCCCTTGTTCTCGTGCCGTTCGCCATGGCCTCCGGGGTCGTTGTGCCCATGATGTGCGGGGTCGAGCACGATTACATCGTGAACACCCTGGACAAGCTCGCCTCGATCCCCGGCTTCAAGGGTCACATGACCAACGACCAGTTTGCCGGACAGTTGAGCCGGATCGGCGGCGCAATCATAGCCCAGAATCCCGACCTCGCCCCGGCCGACGCCAAGATTTACGAGCTGCGCAAGGACACGGGCACTATCCCGAGCCTTCCGCTCATCACCGGGAGCGTCCTGTCGCGCAAGCTGGCCGCGGGCGCCGAAGGCCTGGTGATCGACGTCAAATGGGGCAACGGTTCGTTCATCCGCGACCTTGAGCAGGCCAAGCAGCTGGCGAGGTCAATGACCCGGGTCGGCCGGTCGATGAAACGCCGCTGCGTCGCGCTGGTGACGGACATGAACCAGCCGCTTGGAGACACGGTCGGAACTTCGCTCGAAGTGAAGGAGGCGATACAGCTCCTCAAGGGCGAGGGGCCGGAGGACATGAAGGAACTCGTTCTCAAGCTCGGGATGGAAATCGTCAGGCTGGCGGGCGTCGCGGGCTCGACCCTTTCGGCGAAGCAGACCGTGCAGCGCCACCTTTCGGACGGCTCCGCGCTCGCGAAGTTCAAGGAGCTCGTCAAGGCGCAGGGCGGCGACGTCAGTTTCATCGATCACCCCGAAAAATTCCCGCAGGCCCGCCACATCCGGAAATTGCCGGCGCCGAAGCGCGGCTACGTCCACACGATCAGCGCGGCGATGATCGCCCGCGGCGTCCACCTGCTCGGAGCGGGCAGGGAGGGCCCGCACGACCGGATCGACCACTCGGTCGGCGTTTCCGAGGTGAAAAAGGTCGGAACGCAGGTGAAGCAGGGCGAGCCGCTGATGATGATCCATTACAACGACGAGGCGAAGCTCGAGCAGGCGCTCGAGTATTTCAAGAACGCCTACCGGCTGGCGCCCAAGCGTCCGACGCCTCCGCCGCTTGTCGTCGAGCGGGTGGCCTGAGGCGGGCGGTCGGCCTTGCGAGGCGGAGTTCGCCGCGGGTTGAATCTTCGTGTCCGGCCTTGCCTTGGACGGCGACGCAGGCCTGCCGGCCCTAATATTTTACGAACACGAGGTGCGTCGTGCCTCGTGAAATATTTGGGCTAAGGTTCCTGGAAGGGAGAGTCCTCAGGGCTGTTCCAGACCAGTTCCGATACGGCGAGGACTGCAACGACCGCGACCAATGCCAGCCCCAGGGTGCTTTCGGGCAGAGCCGAACCCAGGTCGGTCATCAAACCGGAAATCGGGCTCACATCGAGGCCGGTGAAGGCGCCTCCGCGCGCGATGACAATGGCGAGCCCGGCGACGACACCCAAGGCGGGCAGCATCCACATGGGCCCCGCGGGCGCCCGGGACCGGCGCGCAGGCAGCGCCCCCAGAACGCGGGACGAAAAACCGTCGTCGGGCAGGGAGGCCGCGGCGTCGTGCCGCAGCCATTCGTCGAGGCGGGCCTCCTCGGACGGGTCGGGATTCAAGGGTTCGGATTCCATGCGGCGAGAATGTTTCTGAGTTTGTCTTTTCCCCGGGCGATATGGGTCTTCACCGTCCCGAGTGGCCAGCCCAGCACGGCGGACATTTCGGGGTGCGAAAGGCCCTGGCGATAGAAAAGGTGGACGGCGGTCTGCTCATCGGGACTGAGGCGGAGCAGGGCTGAATCCAGGTCGTGGCGCAGGTCCGAGACCCGGGTGGGGGAGCCCGCCGTTTCCTCCGCTGCGTCCGTTTGCGGCTCCTCGGCCGCCCGAAGGCGGCTGCGCCGGGAGTTGCGATAATGATTGTGGGCGATCCCAAGAAGCCAGGTCGCAAAACTCGAGCCGCCGCGGAAGCGGGCCAGGCTCCGATAGGCCTGAATGAACGTATCCTGGGCCAGATCGTCCGCGAGCGCCGCATCCCCGCCGGTCAGATGGCGCAGGAAACGCCTTACGGCGGACTGGTGCCGCCGCACCAGTTCGCCGTACGACTCCCGGTCGTCGAGGTCGACCGTCCTCTTGATGAGGTCGGGATCGGACGGGATCACAGGGGCCCGGTGGGATTCCCTGAGTTGTCATTCCTGTTTGAGCCCATGGCCTGGATCAAGCCCACGACGACCATGGCCGCTCCGATGCAAATCGGCAGCGGGGCCCACTGGCGGGCTCCGCCAGAATTGACAAAGTGCAGGCCGATTCCGAACGCAATCCAGATCAGGCCGCGGCTCCACACCCAGCCTCCCCCGCACCGGCCCCATCTTCCGTAGCCGCCCCAGTTGGCCGCTGCGGGAGGCAGCGGCTGGCCCTTGTCGATCGCCGCCCGCGCGGTCTCGTGCCACAGTTTCTGGCGCTGCATGCGGAATACGGTCTTCATCGCGACGATCGCGGCGACAAAGGCAAAGATGACGAGAAGGGTCCATTCATGCTCGGACAATTCCGCCAGGGGGAAGAGGATGTGGTTGTTCATGGGAAGGGATGTTTGTTCGCAGAGTGAGTGTCCGGGGCTCCCCGTTTGGATTCAGCAAAATGAGCGCGGCAGCCGGTCGACGCCACCCGCATTTCCGCTTCCCTCTTTGGGCATCCGGCCTTTCATTGCGCACAGCATGCCGGAAACAACGCCTGGGGAAAAGACGAGTCCGCCCGTGACGGTGAGCCGGTCGGAATGGCCGCTGCCTTGGGCGCAGCTCAAATACTTCACCTTTCAACCGGCCATTTTCCCACGTCTTCTCGGCGAGGTTTCGGCCGGGGCGAGGCCGGGCGACCTGATCAACGTTTTCGACAAGGCGGGGAAGCGTCTGGGCACCGGGCTCTACAATCCCCGGGCAAAGATACCGGTCCGGGTTGTCGCGCACGGCCCCGAGCCGGCGTCGGAGGCGTATTTCGAGACCGCCCTCAGGCGCGCGGTGGCCTTCCGCCGCGAGTGGCTCAGGCTGGATGAGGCTGGGGACGCCTACCGGCTGGTCAACTCCGATGGGGACAGCCTCAGCGGACTGGTCGTCGACCGGTACGGCGAAGTGCTACTCTGCGAGGTGGCCAGCCTCGGCATCGCGCAGCGCCTGCCGGGCTGGCTTCCGCTCCTCCATGAGCTTGCGGGAACCCGGTTCGCCCGCGTTCAGGTCGATCATGACATCGGGAGCATGGAGGGCATAAAGCCGTCGGCATTCAACGAGACCAACGCCGCCGCGCCGCGGGCGGTCAAGATCCGCGAGAACGGCATCCGTTTCGAGGTCGATTTTGCGGAAGGGCACAAGACCGGGTTCTTCTGCGATCAGCGCGAGAACAGGGCCGCCTTCGGCCGGTTCGCGAAGGGCCGGGTTCTCGACCTTTGCTCGTACACGGCGGGGTTTGCCCTTTCAGCCAGGATTTCGGGGGGCGCGGAGGACGTCACCTCCGTGGACCTGGACGAGGCGGCGGTCGCGCAGGCGAGGCGCAACGCCAATCTCAACCAGGCCCGCATCAGTTTCGTGCATGCCGACGCCTTCTCGTATGCGCGCCAGATGGCGGCCAACGGCGAATCGTGGGACAGCGTCGTCCTCGACCCTCCCAAATTCATTTTCACGCGCGACGAGTATGGAAACCGGGAGGGGCGCCAGAAGTACGAGGACTTGAACCAGCTCGCCATTGCGCTCGTGAAGCCGGGCGGACTGTTCGTCACCTGCTCGTGCTCGGGCCTCCTCAGCCTCGAGGATTTTGAGAATCACGTGATCCGCGCCGCCCACCGGCTCGGCCGGCGCCTGCAGTTCTTCAACCGGACGGGGGCCGGTCCGGACCATCCCGTGTATTCAAACTGCCTGGAAAGCCGCTATCTGAAGGTGCTCTGGAGCCGGGTGTTTTAGGATCGCCCGAGATAGGTTCCGTCGACCGTGCTCACGCGGACGACGTCGCCTTCCTTGATGAAAAGGGGAACCTGGATTGAGAGGCCGGTCTCGAGTTTCGCAGGCTTCTGCACGTTGCTGGCCGTGTCGCCCTTGATGCCGTCGGCCGACTCCACGATTTTCAGATTTACGGCGGAAGGCAGCTCGACGGTCAGGGCGTTGCCATCGACGAACAGGACGTCCACGTGTCCGCCGGCCGTCAGGTAATTTTTCACGTCTCCCAGCGTCTGCGCGCTAAGCTCGATCTGGTCGAAGGTCGTCGGATCAATGAACGCGAAGGCCTCCCGGTCGGCATAGCTGAACTCCAGGGTCCGCCGGTCCGTGGGCAGGACCTCAAGGGTTTCGGTGGAGGCAAAGCGCTGGTCGAGCGACTTGCCATAGCGCAGGTTGCGCATCTTGATCTGGACAAATGCGCGCAAATTGCCGGGCGTGCGGTGCTGGGTCTCCATCACCAGGTGCGGCTCTCCGTTGAACTTGATGACTTGGCCTTTGCGGATGTCATTGGCTGCGGGCATGGCGTCGGTTGGTTTCGTTCCGGGGATTTCGTGTCGTGTAAAGGTTATCGACTAGCCGTGCCCCGGGGATGTGTCAAGCCGCCCCCGCGCCGTTTGGGTGCGATCTCCACGCTTGCCCTGTGCCGGCCCTGTCGGCGACACTTCCCCAACCATTCATGAAGCAACGCACCCTCGCGCACGAGGTCTCCATCAAGGGAAACGCGCTCCACACAGGCGACGCCGTCACCCTGACGATGAAGCCGGCTGCGGCCGGCCAGGGAATCCTCTTCAGGCGCACCGATCTGCTCGGCAGCCCTGAATTGCGGCCGCGCGTGGACCAGGTGACGGACCTTGTCCGGGCGACGACCATCCAGTCCGGGCACGCGAAGATCCAGACCGTGGAGCACGTCCTGAGCGCCCTCCACGGCTGCGGCATCGACAATGTCATCGTTGAGATGGACAGCTCGGAGCCGCCCATCATGGACGGTTCGGCACGGCCCTTCGTGAACCTGATCCTGCAGGGCGAGCCCGTTGAGCAGGATGCGGAGAGGAAGTATTTCGTATTGGACTCGCCGGTCTCGGTGACGCGGGGCAATTCCTCAATCATCGCGCTTCCGAGCGACACGCTGAAGATCTCATGCACCTCGGCCGACGACCGCGGGATTCACACCCAGCATCTGTCGCTCGTCATCGATCCGGAGGTCTACCAGTCGCAGATCGCAGCCGCGCGGACATTCACGATCTACGAGGACATCGAGGAACTCATCAAGCTCGGCAAGATTCGCGGCGGCTCGCTCGACTGCGCCGTCGTCATCAAGGGCGATGCGATCATCTCGAAGGAGCCGCTGCGCTTCAAGGACGAGTTCGTCCGCCACAAGATCCTGGACATCATCGGCGACATCATGCTGCTCGGCATGCCTCTGAAGGCCCACATCGTCGCGACGCGTCCAGGGCACGCGATCAACGCCGAACTGACAAAGGCCCTTTACGAGAGGCTGCAGGAACGGGGCAAGGACGGGAAGAAGAAGGCCGCCGGGGCGGTGATTCTCAGCGACGAGTCATCGCTCGACGTGAGGCGCGTCCTCGACACGCTCCCGCACCGCTATCCCTTCGTCATGATCGACCGGGTGGTCGAGTTCA
>CAZSEH010000049.1:15826-27212 GCA_964605835.1 uncultured Opitutaceae bacterium | reverse complement strand
TACCGACGCAACCGCCGCCAGGTGATCCCATTGATCATGCCGCCTGAGACCTGACGGTTTGTTGCGGGTAGGCTCTCGATCCAACTGTTTCGCGCTCTGTGGTAAGAAATGCAACAACTCGACGGCCGTCCGATCATCCATCTAGGTCCGATCCGCGCTAACAATTGCTCATGTCGCCGGCGCTGATTTTGCCGGGTACGGTGCGTGGGCGCTAAGCGCGCTCGCGCAGCAAACAGGCTATAATGGTCCGGGCTGTCCGCCCGCCTCATGCCAATGGCTAGCCTCAGACAATCCATGGTTCGCATGAGCCGGGGAAGCGACATTGCGGCCCCTTCGGCCTGCCGATTGGGCGCGAAGGCCACGTTTGAGGATGCGGCCAGAGTCTGCGGCTGCCGGGTGCAGAACGATGTCAGACTGGCGGTCCAGTCAGTGGAGGCGAAGCTGCGCCCCGGAGAGCCGAACGGTGCCCTGCGCCGCACGTGGCCCGAACTGTTCGGTCGGGAACTCCGGTCATTGACCGAAGCTGAGTGCAATGCGTGGCTCGTTCGGATTGTCCGGGATGCGAAAGGCTACACGCCGAAGAACGCTAAGACAGCAGTGGCGGGCAACAAGCCGTCCACCATCAACAAGGCCATCCAGTTTCTGAAGGCCGTCTTCGAAATCGGCGTGGAAAGCGGCGTCTGCAGGTCGAATCCAGCCGCAAGCCTTGAGCGATTGGACGTGCAGAAGAAGGAAATGCACATCCCGTCGCCGGCCCAGTTCAGGGAAATCGTGGAAAGGATCAGGGCAAAGGCGGGCTGGGGGAGAAAGGCTGCGGCCCTGGTCCAGGGCCTTGCCTACACGGGCATGCGCTTGGACGAGTCCCGCCGCCTTTGCTGGCGGCACATTGAATTGGACCGCAAGGTCTTCACAATACCCGGTACGAAATCGAAGACCTCGCGGCATCGGCGCGTCCCCATGAACCGGCCCTTTGAGGAGCTGGTGCGCTCGCTGTTGCCGGCCGCTCCAAAGCCCGACCAGAGGGTGTTCCGGGCCGGGAGCGCCATGGAGTCGCTCAAGAACGCCTGCGCTGAGATCGGGATGGCAAGAATGACGCACCATGACTGCAGGCATTTTTTCGTTGTCACGGCCCTGCAGGCGGGAGTGGACGTGAGGACGATCGCCACCTGGCTTGGGCACAGCGACGGCGGGGTCCTTCTGTTGCGGACCTATGGCGAGTACACGGCCGAGCACGGCGCAGCCATGGCTGCAAAGATGGAATTCAACTAAGAGAGCCCGTGGCAGGGGACCCGTGAGGATTCGAGTCCCCTTTGGGCACCAACCCCGCCGCTTAAATGGCTGCACTTGACAAGTAAGACTTGTTGCTAATAATTCTTACTATGAAATTGACCAGCAAGGGCCAAGTGACAATCCCCCAGCCCTTCCGGGTGAAGTTTGGGCTTCTCCCCGCAACCGAGGTGTCATTCGAGGAGTCGGGGGACGGAGTTCTGATCAAGCCAGCCGCTGCCAGCCGCCGCCACCGGGCTGAGCTCTGGCTCAAACACGCCCGCGGCAGCGCCACGGCCAAGCTTACCTCGGATGAGATCCTGCGCCTCACCCGCGGGGAGGATTGAATGGTCCTCGTCGACGCCAACGTGCTCCTGGATATCCTGACCGACGACCCGAAGTGGCGCCCTTGGTCGGAGGAGAAATTTCTCGCGGTCATCGAGACTGACCAGGCGGCGGTGAATCCCATCATTTACTCCGAATTGGGAGCTGCCTACAAAAGCGCGGCAGAACTCGAACGGGCGATCTCCGGCTGGCCGGTCCAGCGCCTTCCCTTGCCCTACGAGGCTGCCTTCCCTGCATCCCAGGCTTTTCTCCGCTACCGGAGGGAGGGCGGTCAGCGCCGATCTCCCTTGCCCGATTTTTACATCGGAGCGCACGCCCAGGTTGCGGGACTAAATCTCCTCACCCGCGACGCCTCGCGCTACCGGAGCTATTTTCCCAAAGTGCGGCTTATCACTCCGGCCTGAGGGGTGCGCCTTTGGCGACGCACCTTTCGACCTGCCCGGGGTGGACGGTGTCATTCATGTCCGCGCGAAGGACATTCTTTGGCAGAAGGAGCGGCTCCTCAATCTGGCCCTGGCCCATTTGCCGGCTGTCGCGCGCAAGGTCGCCTGGCTCGACGCAGACTTGCTTTTCGAGGACCCGTCATGGGCCTGCGAAACGTCGCGTCGCCTGGACACTTTTCCTGTCGTGCAGCCGTTCGCGGCAATCGCCAGGCTCGGGCCGGCCAGATCAGCCGACATCCTGTCGAGGCTATGGGAAGGAGCTGGACCGGATGGATGACTCATGGGTCCGCCGCATGCCCATTCTGTTTTTCAAGGTGGCGGGCAGCGGCGCCAAGCTGCTTGTTGGCGACCCGCTTCGATTCAGTCCCAATCGTCTGCAAAACCTGCTGTTCTTCGGCAACTGGATCGGGGCGCTGAGTTTCAGGATGAGGATTCGTTGGCGCGTTTAGGGTGAGATGCCTCGTGCTTCGTGAAATATTCGGGTTAAGGAGCCGCCGTGCATTTCGCTTTTGCATGCGTTCGAATCGCAGCCGGCTGCGCCGAGCCGGGGGGGCGAGTCCCCTTGGGCACCATAACTCAAAAGATCAACGGGCGGCGTCGGCTCTAAGGGCGCGGGTTTGCCTGAGCATGTCGTCATGCCAGCTCTGCGCGACGGGATCGGGAACGCCGGCCTCCCTGGCTATTGTTGGCCAACCCGAAACAGCGGCCTCAACTTGCGCATAGATTTCCCGAGCTTTGCCAGGTCCAATGCCGCCTATTTCGGCCAGGCTTTGCAAAGGCTCGAACGACTGCGGGATCTGCGTGCTGTGCAGCCAGGATAACGCGATCAGGACATTGCTCACGTTGGGAGTCAGATCGTAGGCGGGTGAGAGAGACCATCGCCGTGCCGTCTCATCGTAAATGAACGCATGATTGCGGCCGTGATCGTCGCGATTCGTCGACAGAAGGTTAAAAACAGCCCTTCGAAAACACTCCTCCGCCCCTGGGACCCCCACCAATGTGCGGGAGAGGCGAATGAAGTCTTCGTAATCGATTCCTGCATCGGAAGCGCGTTGATGCAGCATTCCGCTCAACGTGTGGACATGCCGCCGTCCGATAAATCCGTCGGACCCCCTAAAGCGGTCGAAACGCTCGCAGGCGAAGTGGCGCCGTTTGCCATCATGGATCAGGCGAGCCCGAGCAATGTTGATTCCTGCCTTTTGGGCCATGACAGAAAACGCGAATTCGGTGCTTCCGCCGCCTTCATCATCCGAAGGGGAGAACTTTAGGACATAGTGGCTGTGTCCGCGAGGGGGCTGGCCGCCGACGAGAACCTCCTTCAGCTCCAGCATTGGATCTCCATCAGGCAGGCTGGCTGTCGTCTTTGGTTGCGCACCGCCGAGGCTGGAGCCGCCCTTGGCCAGGATCCTGTCAACCTTCTCTGTGGTCAGTTCAGCGGGCGCTATTGCGAGCCTTGTGGCCTCTTCGGCCATCCGGGACAAGTCCACCAATTCGGCTCTGTCGCTTTTGTCCAGGAGTGGCTCAAATGTTATGGCCCCCGGGCCGCGCATACCCACAGCGGCGAGTTTGCCGATCAGCGTCCTCAGCCCCGGGTACGCGAGCTGTTGGATCCTTCTGCCCCACGAGTCTGGCAGTGAGTCGGCAATGAGTCCCGGCAGTCCACCGGGGAAAGGGGTCATTCCTTCACGGTAGATCACGGGTGTGGTACCCAGCGACTCAAGAGGCAGCCGAAGCGGTGAGAGGTCGTGACCGGTGGCGAGAAACGCAGATTCAAATGCCAACGCGAACTCAGGCGGATCGCCCGCTTGAGCAAGGGTTGCCATAGGCTGCCCAAGGAATTTAAGCCGCAGGACCTCGGGCTCTGAAATGCCGTGCCTAGCCACTTTGCGGACGGCGGGCGCGTTTGCGGACTGAGTCATTCTTGGCAGCAAGAAAGGCTTGGATGCTTGGGGCCGTTTCATTCGTACGGCTCAATCCAGCAAGAAACTGGTCGGACATTCCAAGAGTCGTAAAAACCTTGGCCACAGTCAGAAAGCTGCTCTGGCCGGCTTGCTCAAATCTGCGCAAGGTGCCAAGGGGAACGCCGCTTCGCAACGCAAGATCGGCTTGTGACAGATTCAAAACAAGACGTTGCCGCCGCGTCGCTTCAGCGGTTTCTTTCAAGACATCGATTTCTGTCTTTAATGATAGCATGTGGGTACTAAAAATAAAAAAGTGATTTAAGCAATCACATATGGGTATTAATTGAACAATTATTAAGAAAAGCGCAAGAAGCCAACCATCCAAGATGTATTTGAGAAAACAAACACTGGACCCTAGTAAACTCACACAGCTAGTTTGCCGGGTTCTTCTTGTCCGCGAGCGCCTCCCGCATTGCCGTCCGCGACTCCTCCGAGCCGAAAAACAGATTCTCCGGATACTGGAGATACCCGAGCATGTGCGCGTAGATGGTTGCCTCGAGGCTGGAATTCAATCCCAGGCCCGCGAGATACTGCAGGCGCAGGTTGCCGTCGCGGTTGATCTGGGAATCGGCCAGCCAGGGAGCCATTTCGGGGGCCCGGCCGGCATAGGTCGCGACAAGGTCCTCCGGGACGGTGAAACCCACCTCGGCGAGCGAGGCGGCGGCGGCCTTGTAGGCCGGGCTCGACCAGCGAGCCTTCAGGCCGTCCAGGTCGACATGCGCAGGCGCGCTCTGGCCAAGCAGGACGGTGTCGTAGCCGCTGCCTTCGTCGTCGTTGGCCCAGATCGTGCCGTCCGGGAAAACCCGGAAAAACGTCGCGATTTCACTCCGCACCGTGACTTCGTCGCTCTCGTAGAGCGGGACCCACTGGGTGACCATGCCGCCGGGATTCAGGCGATTCCTGCACATCTCGAAATACTCCTGGGTGTACAGCGAGGCGGAACCCTTGACCCACGGATGGATGGGATCGGAGGTGATGATGTCGAATTTCTCCTTCGTCGTGAGGATGTAGTGGCGGGCGTCGTCGAAGACGATCTCGACGCGCGGATCGGCGACCACGCCGTGATTCTGGATGGAGAAATACCGTGCGACGACCCGCGGGACCAAGGGCTCGATCTCGCAGATGACGATGCGCTCAATGCCGGGTTGAACCACGAAGCCGCCGGCCGTGACGCCCGCCCCGCAGCCAACGATCAGAACGGAGCGGGGCCGGGGATGGAGCATCGCCGGCAGTTGTGAGAGCATGCGCTGAAGCCGCATGTCCTGGGGCGTCGTGGATGCCTCGACTTTGCCGCTGACGTGAAACTGGCGCACGCTGTCCGCCATTTCGCTGACGGCGACCGAGGCGTTCATGCCCTCGCCCATGAAGAGGATGCGTGTCGAGCCGCCGTCCTGGACAGCCGTGGGGCCATAGGCAACGAGCAGGCCGGGCGTCCGGGGCACGGTGGCGATCAGGCCGCCGGCGGCAACCGCGGCGGCGCTGATCCGGAAGGCGAGTTTGGCCCGCCGCATCGGTGCCAGGAGCAGCAGCGCGGCCGCTACGGCCAGGCCGATCAGTCCGCGCTCGGCCCACTGAGTGCCAACCCAGGGGATGATGAGCAGGCTGAAGGCGATCGCTCCGGCGATCGCGCCGAGCGTGTTGGCGGCATAGACGCCTCCGACCAGCCGCCCCGGGTCCCGGCCCGGCCGGACGGCCGCGGCCACAGCCAGGGGAAAACTTGCGCCCCAGAGGATCGCAGCCGGAAGAATCGCCCACAGGCAGCGGACGGAATCCAGTCGGAAGCGAAACCAGGGGTTGGCGGCGTACGACTGATGGACTGGCCAGTAGGGCAGGCTTTTGATCGCCGCATGGGCGGTCCAGGCGATCGCGAGGGCGAGCAGCGCCTGGCAGCCTGCGAACAGGGCGCGCGGGCGCGCGAAAACCCGCGACAGGAGGCCTCCGGCGCTCCCACCGATGGCAAGCCCGATGAGGAACACGGCCAGGATGATGGAAAAAGTGTAGACCGTGGGGCCCAGCACGAGCGACAGCAGGCGCGTCCACACGACTTCCGCGCCGAGGGCGCTCATTCCCGACAAAGCGATGGCGAAATGGACCGCCTTGGCTCTCGGAGCAAAATCCGGTTGCGCCTCCTCGGCCGCCGGGGCATTCGGCACCCGGGCCGCGAGACTGAAGCCGAGAAGCGCAGCCGACAGGTTGATCGCCGCCGCAACCAGGGTGGCCGTGGCCATGTCGTGCACGCGCAGAAGATAGAATCCCGCCAGCAGGCAGCCGAAAACCGCTCCGGCCGTGTTGCCGCCGTAGAAAAACCCAAGCCAGGAAATTCCCCGGGGTGTCGTCTTGAGCCAGCGTGAGATCGCCGGCAGGGTCGCGCCCATCAGCACGGTTGGCGGAAGCAGGCACAGGGCGCAGATTGCGCCCCGAACGAAGATATCCGCCGGACCGTGCGCCGCGTTGCCGGAAAACAGCCGGACGACGTGCGGCATTCCGATCAGGACGGCGGCGCCCATCGCCCCAATGCCGAGCTCAAGCAAGGCGCAAATCCGCAAAGGATGGTGCCGAGGGGACACGAGTCGCGGCAGGGCGAGGCTGCCCAGGCACATGCCTCCCATGAACGTGCCGAGCAGCACCGCCAGCGAAATCGCTGTCGAGCCGATCACAAACTCCAGCAATTGGAACCACACGATCTCATAGATCAGCGCGGCGCACCCGCTTCCAAAAAACAGGAGCAGGAGCAGCGGTGCCACGGGACCGCGCCGCTCTGCCGCGGTGCCCGGCGGTGAGGGGACGGCGCGGCAGGAATACCACCAGGAGCGGATCAGGCCAATCGGGTGCTTGATGAGCTCCATTTGAGGCGGGGTCGGGGAAGAAAGGGACGGGGAGACACCACTGCCTGCCAAAGAGATCCACCGGGCGCAAGTGTTGGGAAGCCAAATCGGCTTGCGTGGGTCATGCGACTCGGCGACGGATTAATGGTTCACCTTGTGTCAAACCTCGTCGCTCCACCTTGACGAGGCCGTGTTTGAAGAGTAACCGGATCTTTCCCATGAACGTCCGGAAGGCACTTCCCTCGGTCAGCCACAGTTTTACAATCCGGCTTCGCTATCCGAATCGCGTTGGCATGTTCGCCCGGATCGTGAACACGATAGGCCGGCATGGCGGCGACCTAGGGGCGGTGGATATTGTCACGCCGGATGCCAAAGTCATGACTCGCGACATCACGGTGCGAGTGCGCGACAGTGCGCACCAAGACGAGGTTGTTTCGGCGGTCCGGCGGCTCGACAAGATCAGGATTGTCAATGTATCCGACCGGGTGTTTTTGCTGCACTTGGGCGGCAAGCTGGCCATCCAGAACAAGGTGTCCGTCACCACGCGTGATACGCTCTCGATGGTTTACACGCCCGGTGTGGCCCGGATTTGCGAGGCCATAGCCGCCGAACCGAGCAAGGCCTGGCAACTCACCATCAAGGGCAACTCCGTGGCCGTGGTCAGCGACGGGACCGCCGTTCTGGGACTGGGTGACATCGGCCCTGAAGCCGCCATGCCCGTCATGGAAGGCAAGGCCATGTTGTTCAAGGAATTCGCGGGAATTGATGCCTATCCGATCTGCCTGTGCACGAAAGACCCGGACGAGATTGTGGCGGCGGTGAAGCATTTGTCCGTGGGCTTTGGCGGAATCAACCTGGAGGACATTTCGGCTCCGCGCTGTTTCGAAATCGAACGCAGGCTCCAGGAGCAATTGGACATCCCGGTCATGCACGACGACCAGCATGGCACGGCGATTGTCGTGCTTGCGGCATTAATCAACGCGCTGCGACTCACCAAGCAGAAGATGGAACGGCTCAGAATTGTCGTCTCCGGTGCGGGCGCGGCAGGGATGGCTGTCACCCGAATCCTCCTGCGCAGCGGTGCGCGGGACATCGTGGTTTGTGACCGCCAGGGCATCCTCGACGAGAAGCGCCTGCCGGAATTGAACGAAAGCAAGACCTGGCTGGCGCAGCACACCAATCCGCGCAGGCTGCGTGGCCGGCTGGAAGACGCGCTTTCAGGCGCCAATGTGTTTATCGGTGTGTCCGGGCCCGGTGTGGTGCAGGCAAGACACCTGAAGCGGATGGCGCGCAGGGCGATTGTTTTTGCTTTGGCGAACCCGACGCCGGAAATCATGCCCGAGGAGGCCGCCCGATACGCCTTTATCGTGGCAACGGGCCGCAGTGATTATCCTAACCAGATCAACAATGTCCTGGCGTTCCCCGGCCTGTTTCGAGGCGCGTTGAATGTGCGCGCCCGCCAGATAACCGAGGGCATGAAACAGGCGGCGGCTCGCGCCATTGCGGGCTGCATATCGCCGGGCGAGCTGAGTCCGGAATACGTCGTGCCCAGCGTATTCAATCGCGAGGTGGTCAATCGAGTCGCCGAGGCCGTCCAGCGCGTGGCAATCAAGACCGGGCAGGCCCAGAAGAAGGGTTAACCCGAACATTTCACGAAGCACGAGGGATCTCACACAAAATGACGGGCATAAAAGCCCTCATGCTCCCTCGATGGCCTGGTAGGCCACCTTCGGTCGCCTTCGGGTTTTTCTGCTCCGACATTTTATGTGATCTCCTCTCGTGTTCATGAAATTTTCGGGTTAGCGGGCAAGGCAAACGCCAGCCTCCACGGGTAGGGGGGCGACGAGGGAAAGCCGGCGCGGGATTCTTCCGGCCGGGGCTGTTTTCCTACTGTCCGGATTTTGCAACCGACACGGCGTAGACGTGGCGGGCGCCGAACATGTTGCCGCTAAAGACGACCCATTTGTCATCCGGAGTGATCGAGGCGTTGGGCTCGACGCCGCCCTGGCCGGTCACGTAATTGTGCTTGGCCATGTTGACGAGCTTCTCGCGCCGGACCGAACCGTCGGCCTGGGGGGTGAAGAGGTTGATCCACATGCCGTCCTTGGCGAAGGCCACCTGCGTCGGGTCGCCGCCGTCGCCGGAGAAGAGCTTGCCATCCCGCGAGACGTTGTAGTGGACCGACCACCAGTCGCGCTCGAGGCGGTAGCGCGTTTCCACGCCTGTGTCGATGTTGACGCCGCCGATCCAGAAGACCTGGCTGCGCGGAGTCTGCAGATCGAACCAGATCGTGCGGCCGTCAAAGCTCCAGAATTCGTGGCCGGCGATCTCCATGTCCATCGTGCGCTTGTGGCGCAGGGTCATCCCGCTGCCGTCGGTCCGGATGGTCCAGACGCGATCGACCTCGTGCCAGGTGCCTTCGTGACAAAAAAGAAGCAGGTTCGGATCGGTCGGCGAAAACTGCATGTGGTTGATCGAGCCGTACTGGTAACCGACCGTCTTCGCCTCGCCGCTCTTGAGGTTGGTGAAGGTGATAGCCTCTGCGCGCGGATTGACGGTGCCCCTCGCGAGTCCGTCCTCCTTCCGGACGGCGTACTGCTGGTCCAGCGTAAGGTCCTCCATCTTCTTTCCCGGAAACATCCGCTGCAGCTGCGGCACGGGCTCGCGGTGCGGCGGCACCGGTGTCTTGCCTGTCGGGTCCACGGCGTTGATGACCGCCAGGGTGAAGGTTTCGTCGCAATTGATCAGCGCGCGGGTGGCATTGGGCACCAGGCGGGTTTCCTTGGTGTCGTAATTGAAGGCGTAGACCGGGCCGGCGCCGAACCCGCCGCCGCCCCGGCGTCCTCCCGGTCCTCCGGGTCCCCCGGGGCTGCCCGGCGCACCAGTCGGCTGCCCGCCGGCCGGCGCGGCCTGCGCCGGGTTGGGCGCGACGACCTGGCCATCGGGCCCGCGCTGGACGCGACGCCCGCCTCGGGCGCCACCGCGCTGGAAATAGACCTCGCGGGTGCGGCGAGCCATATACGAGCTGCGCCCTCCCGGGACGATCAACTCCGGCTTGGGCGGAGTCGTGCCGAGGCCGGCCAAGTCAACCATGGTGATTCCGCCCGGGGAATTGAATATCAGCTTGTCGCCCTGCGGCGAATAGGAGTTGTCGTGGAAGTACAGGGTGGAACTGCCGGGTTCGCTCGAAAGCCGGATGATGCGATGACCGGTATCGGGATCGATCCAGTCGGTCGGGCTGTTGTCCGCGGCTGGAGCGGGTGGGGGAGGTGCGGGCTGCGCCCGTAGGGCCGTGCCGGCTGCGGCGAGCATCAGGGCGAGTATCAGGGGCGACTGTCTTGGGACGATCATGGCAATTTGGGGATGTGGGATACGAGGCATGACGCATCCGGGCAGGACAGGGTTCTCCCTTAAAACACATCGCAGATTGCCGCGGGGAGGTTTGCGGGAGAATAGAGCCGGGCATCCGGCCATTCAGAACTGCAGCTTGCCTGTCACTTAACGACTTCGTAAAGCGCCGACATGCCGGCCATCATGTGGTCCTCGACGTGGCAGTGGAAGAGCCAGATGCCGGGGTTGTCGGGAACCATGTCCGCCACCCGCATGCTGGCCGGCAGAAGCTCGACCACGTCGGTTCGGCGGCCCGCCATCGTCACGACATTGCCATGCCAGTGGGGCGTGTGGAGATCGCTCTCGCCACCGAGCGCGACCAGATACCAGCGGACGCGTTCACCGACTTTCATCCGCAATTGGGGCACGTTGCCGAAGATGTAGCCGTTGATGGCGAAGAATCGATTGGCGTCGGTGGTGCCGGCAAACATCGACATCCCGGGCATCATGGGCATCGGCTTCCTGTTTTCATCCTTGTCCCCCAGGGAGGCCGCCGCCGAGCCGGGGGCAAAGAGCCCGGCGTTCACGACCGAAAAGTGGCTGGTCGTTTCGTCGAATATATTGAAAAGCGTGACAAATTCACGATCGACGTCGTTCGGGGAGCCGTCCGGGCGGGCTGCGCCCCGGCGGGTGACAAGGATGACTCCGACAAGGCCCGCGGCCGTCTCGCGCATGGAGTTGACGTGAGAGTGGTACAGCCACACGACCGAGCTCGGGTCTCCCGGTCCGGGGCCGGCCCGTTCGGGCACGTCCCACCGGTAGGTGTAGGTCTGGCCCGGGGAGACGGAGTCGTCGGCGAGGTCGGCGCCGGAGGTGCCGTCGGGGTAGCCTGCCCCTTCGTTGGCTTTTGTGTATAAGACCCCGTGCGGATGCAGGCTCAGGGGAATCAGGGTGTTGTTCCTGAGCGTCACCTCAATTCGGTCGCCGACTTCGGCGCGAATGACGGGGCCCAGCAGCCCGAGATGCTCCCATTCGGGGGGGCGCGCCTGAAGGGTCTTGAACGTGCCGTCGGTGTATTCGCGGTAAACCGCCTTGTGAAAGATCGGCGGCTCTCCCGCTATTCCCCGCTTCAGCCAGACGTCGGCATCCCCGCCGCCGCCCATGTTCCCCAGGCGGTCCCCGCCCGGGGCGTAGTTCCATGCGATTTCGTCAGCGC
>CAZSEH010000049.1:0-15726 GCA_964605835.1 uncultured Opitutaceae bacterium | reverse complement strand
CGCGCCCCGGCTGGATTCTGTGCGTGGTCATGAGAGCCGGATCGATCGTCCGCTTGCTGAAACGCTGGGGTGCCTGCGCGTTTATCGTGGTCATCATGCCTCTGGCGGGCCGGGCCCAGTTTGGCGGCGGGTACATGGACGACTTCGACAGCCAGGACTACGTGTGGACGGTGGATCCCGCCTTCAAGGGGGATGTCTTCACGTTTGCGCGCCTGAAGCACGAATCAGGCGGCGGCTTTGGCTACTACAGTCGGCGGGAGAGCTGGGCGGAGGACGCCCCAAGGGCGGATGTCATGCTGGCCTTTCGGGTGCATCAGATCACCTCGATGAACGTGCGCCCGGGCTTCAATCCGATCGACTTCACGAAGGAGGAGCTGGCGAAATATCCGTTCGTCTACTTTTCGGGGGTTGAAAGCATGGCCTTGCGGGAGCCGGAGGTCGCGGCCCTGCGCAATTACCTGCTGAGCGGAGGATTCATGATGGTGGACAATTTCTGGGGGGATGCCGCCTGGCACAATTTCGCCCACGAATTGAAGCGCGTCTTTCCGGAGCGAACGCCCGTCGACCTGCCCATCGACCACCCTCTTTTTCACATCGTCTACGACTTCAAAACCAAACCCCAGATGCCTACGGCGGGGGTCTACGAGCGGTTCGGTGTTTTCTACGACATGCGCCGGGACTATGGTGTCATGACGCACAATCCACATTACTTTGCGGTCTTCGATGACAAGGGCCGGATGATGATGGTCATCTGCCACAACAATCACTTCGGCGATGGGTGGGAGCACGAGGGCGACGATCCGACCTACTTCCATGTGATCTCCGAGGGGATGGCGTACCCGATGTTCATCAACATCGTGGTCTACGCGATGACCCATTGATGCCCGGCGAAAGGGCGCGGAGCCTCACTTTTCCGCGCCTGCCGGCGGCTGCGGATAAAGCCTGGCCAGCTGGAGAAGGATGGCCTCGAGCCGGGCATAGTAGTCGTCCTCGGCGAGACCTGCCTTTCCTTCCCTCAGCCGGGCGACCGCGAGCTCCAGCCGGTCGCGCTGCGCGCGCACTTCAGGCGGCAGCTTCTGCTCCGCAGCGCTCGGGACCAGGACGAACTGCTGCGCCAGCGGGCCGTCCACCGATGCGCCGTCCCGGGCTTTCTTCACCGCGCGCACGCCCTCAAACCAATCCGGCTGGGTTCCCAGGCCGTCCCCGTTGTCGTCGATCAGCGGATGCTCGGTGGCGAGGCGCCCTTCGGTCTTGTAGAATTCGGCCACGCGGGCCGAGGCGCTGAGGAAGGCCTCGAGCAGCGACACTTCCCCGTCCTTGTCGAGATCGCTCAGCGGATCGGCGAGCGCCTCGATGAAATACTGCCCGAAGCGCGCGTAGTTCTGCTCGTCGCCGCTGCGGGTGGCGGTGATGATGACGCGGCCGGGCCCCGACAGTTTGGCGAGGAAGGGCGCGCTCGCGGAAGCCGTGTCCACGACGGCGAGCGGCCGGTGAAACGGCCTGAGCCACAGCGCGAGTTCGGTCGCCGAAACGTCGGGTCCGCGCAGGTTGAACTTCGCCTCCGCCCCGTCGAAGGTTCCGTGGCCGATCAGGACGAGCCAGAGCTTTCCGAGTCCGCCCTTTGGCTCGGCTTCCAGGGACCGCCTGATCCGGTCGCGGTCGGAAGCCGGGCCGGCGGCGTTCCGTCCGATCGCCAGGAACTTTGCGCCGGCCCGTGCGGAGACTTGTTCCCATCGAAGGACTTCGTCGGAGAACAGGGAGCCGTACTCCTCGCTGCCGGCGATGCCGACGACGACGATCACCGTGGTGCGATCGGTGGAGGGCGCCGCCGGCCGCTCCGCTGGCGCTGCAAGCCCGCAGGCGGCAAGGAGGACAAAACTGGAGGTCATCCAGGCTTTCACGGCATTCCCTTCCGCCGGCGCAGGCCCCATTCCGCCAGCAGGCAGACCAGGGCAAAACCGAACATTTCCGGGGTGTGCCACAGCGGAAGGGACCACGCGTCCATGACCGGGGCCTTCATGTTAGGCAGCCGCCGGACAAATGAATCGAGGTCTCCGGCCGACACCACGCGGCCGCCGGTTTTTCGGGCGATGCTTTCCAGAAGGGCGATGTTTGGCGTCAGCGACCGGAATTCGTCGGCGGCGAGATCGACACTCCAGCCGGCCTCCGCGCGGCCGACTTCGGCCCCTACGGAATTTGTCGCCACCGCCGTGGCGCGGTAGCCGCCGGTCAGCCGCGGGACGTAGGTGGCCTCATATAGTCCGGCCTCGCTCAAGGCGGGCTCGGCCATCAGGCGGATCGGCTTGGCGACAGCCCCCGCAGCGCCGTCGAAAAGGACCGGCTGGACCTCGATCGAGACCGAGGCGTCGTCCATCGGCTGGAACTTGGCGTCGCGAGCGCGCACCTGCAGGCGCACCGCGTTGTTCGCGTCGCCGGCCTGCGGCTCGACGGCGAGATCGACGCGGTTCGGCACGTCGGAGACGAGCCAGCGAATCAACTGGCGCCAGGACTTGTCCATGTCGCTGTGCGCTCCGTCGTCGGTCAGTCCCCAGCGCCAGAAGTCGCCGATCATGAGGGCAGCCGTGCGGCCGCGGCCAAAGCGCTGCACGGCGAGGGCCGGCGACTCCGCGCCCTGGATGTTGCGCACCGTGGCGATGACGCTCGCTCCGGGCTTGGCCCCGCGGACCCAGTTGACCACCTCAAACCCGGGCATGGCCTCGCGCCGGGTGCGTTCATCCGGCTCGTTGTCGCGAAGCCGGGCCCAAGGCTGCAGCAGCCCTTCGCGGGTCAGCTGAAGGCGCAGGCCGCCGGGCGGCGGGGGAGGGGATCCCGAAGGGCCGTCCAGATAGACCGGCAGCATTTCCCCGATCGGGGTGCGCTGATAGTTTCCCTCGCGGAACGACTGCATGCCCCCGAGCATGAGGAAGCCGCCGCCGCGCTCGGACACGAACTTTTGCAGGAGGAGCGCCTGCACCGGGGAAAAGGAGGCCGCCTCGATGTCGTCGACGATCACCGCGTCATAACCGTAGAGATCCTCGGGAACGCTCGGGAAGCCGCTGCGCAATTCCAGGGCGTCGCGGGTGTTCAGGCGCACCAGGACCGGCTGGTCGTATCGCTGGACCTCCTCCGGGGCCTGGTTGCTGAATCCGCGGTAAAGGGGGTTGCTCGTCTCGCCCACCCGGCCGCGGTACTCGAACTTCGGCTCGCTCCGGGCGATCCGGATCAGGCCGACCAGCTCGACCTGCCGGTCCTCCTGCACCGCCCGGTTGATGAACTTGTATTCCCAGCCGGGATGCCCCGCCACGTAGAGGACGCGGTAGGGGCCCCCGCCCCGGTTGACGACGATTGCGCGGGCGTTGTTGGCGAGGGTGGCCTCATCGGAGGGAGCCGGCGCGGCGCCCGGCTGCGAAACCTGCTGCGCGCCCACCTTCACCTGATAGAACAGAAGACCGCTCCGCTCCGGCTTGAGCTGGAAGCGGAAGGCGAGGCTGTCGCCGTCGCCCTTTCCGGTGAGCGTCTGTTCCTGCACGGTCCGGCCCGTGTCGTCGGTCAGGCGCGCGACGATCGGCTGGCCCTGGAAACCGGCCGCGGTGACGTCGGCCTGGATCGACACCGGCGCGTCCTCGAAGGCCGACTGGCTGGCACCCGCCTGCCGCAGGGCGATGTCCTTGATCGGATCGAGGCTCCCGATGACGACGGGATAGATCGGCGGAAGACCGGACAGGTCGGGAGGCGAATCCCCGATGTCGGTGGCATTGCCGTCGGTCAGGAGGATCAAGCCCGCCAGCGGGCGGCCCTGAAACCGGTCGCCAATCGCGCGCAAGGCACCCGCGAGCGCCGTGGAACGCCCGTCAAAGGCAATCTCGTGAAAATCCGTCGTCGCCTGGAGGCGCGCGTCAAAGACATAGCGCCGGACATCGAAGGTATCTGTCAGCGCACCCAGCCATGCCGCGCGCGAGGGATCGAGGAGCTTCAGCAGGTCTTCGCCGCGGGTCTGCGCCGCGCCCCGGTCCCTGACCTGCATGCTCTGGCTGTTGTCGGCCATCACGGCGAACAGGTTGGCGCCCGGCCGGACATGCTCGCCGAGCCAGAGCGGCTCTAGCAGGCATAGGGCGAGCGCCGCGAGCGCCGCCGCCTTCAGGCCGAGGCAGGCCCAGCGCAACCCGCCGCGCGGGGCGGCGCGGTAGCTCCACAGAAGGATGAGGGCGCCGGCGACAAGGAAGCCGCATGCCGGCAAAAGCCAGTTCCATCCGGAAAGGGTCAGCACCGCCAGGGGGTTCATTGAAAAGCCGCCGGCATAAGGTCAGCCGCGCGCATTCATTTGTCCTTCCCAAGCTGCTCATAATATTTCCGCACCGAGTCGGCGTAGCGGTTCGGCACCGGATCCCGGTCCAGGGGCACCAGGGAATCCTTGGACTCCCGCCGGGCCAGCTCGTCGCCGATCTGGTCACGGACCTCGATCAGCGGCTTGATGATCTTGAGCTGGATGACCGCCCAATCGGGTTTCTTCAGGTTTCGGGTGTAGTCCTGGCGCAGCAAGCGGGCGCTCTCGCGGGCGGCGGCGACCGCATTGCGCAAATTGGGTGAATCGACGATCTCCTCGACGTCGCGCAGCCGGTCCGACCACTGGCCGTAGCCATTGCCGGTGATGGGGGCGCCCGGCGCGGTTGGACTGCGGCTGTCGCCCCCGCCGATCAGGTTGGCGAGGTCCAGCGGGTCGCCGCCATCCGGAGCCGCGCTTCGATTGTCGCCGCCGGCCAGGCGCCGGGCCTGGTTTCCCGCTGCGGGACCGTTTTGGCGTGAGGCGGGCGCGGGCCCGCCCTGGCCTTGTCCATCGCCGGCCTGCGAATTTCCGGGCGAAGAGGCGCTCGCCTGACGCCGATCCTGGCGATCGCCGGGCGGACGGTTCGCAGGTGAAGAAGCGCTCGCCTGACGCTGATCCTCCGCCTCTGATGCGGCGGACGGACTTCTCCCCGGGGTCTGGCCGGCCGCACCCTGTCCCTGGGGAGGCGCGGCCTCGCGCTTGAGCTCGTCGGTGACCGCGTCCAGTTCCGAGCGGGCCAGGCGCAGCGCCTCCGCGTCGTCGCCGATCACGCTTTGCGCCGCCCGCTCGATTCCGTTCCTCAATTCGCCGATTCCTGCGCGGGCGCGCTGCTCCGCCTCGCGGGCCTGGGGCAGGTAGCCCTCCTTCAAAAGGGCGGAGGCGAGGTCGAGCGACTTGGTCCCCTCGGTCTTGGAGGTGTCGGTCAGGCGGTCGTTGAGATTGTCCGTCAGCAGTCCGTTGCCCAGGAGCTTCTGCTGAAACTCCTTCGCGGTTCCGGCGTCGTCCTGCGAGAGCTTGCGCAGGCTGTCGTAGAGCTTCTCGGCGAGGAGCGGCTCGGAGTTTTCCGCCTGCTGCGACACCTGCTTTGCGCGGTTCACCAGATCCTCCATTTTCCTCTTTTGCGCGTCGATCGCCGAGGCGGGGCCGTCCGTCTCCGCTGCGTCGCTCAGGCGCCTGGGCTGGCTGCCATTGGAGAGGGGATCGAGTTTCTTCGCAACGTCCTCCTCCTGGTCGGCGAGCTGCCGCGCCTCCGCGCGCATGTCGCGCAGATCGTCGGAGAACCGGCTCGAATTCTGTTTGTGCAGCTCGTCGCGCATGTCCTGGAGCTGCCTCTGGGCCCGGGTGCCGGATGCCAGGGCCTCCGCAACGGCCCCCTGGGCCGCGGCGTCTGCGGCGCGCTGGACGTCGTCCCGGGTCTGGTCCAGCTGCCTGCGCTCGTCGCTCATGCCGGACTGGTTCTCCTGCCGGTCCATGCGCTGCCGGAGCTCGTCCACGTCGGCCACGACCTGCTGCTGCTCGTCCTGCAGGCGCTTGAGCTGCCGGCGGATCTCGTCGCGCTGCGGGTCGGTTTTGGCTTCCTGCAATGCCGCCTGCATCTCCTTCAGTCTGTCATTCACGTCCTGCTGCCGGCGGGCCAGTTCCTGAAGGCGGTTCATCACCTGGAGCTGCTCGCGCCGCTCCGGGGTCTGGGCCGGCGCCGCCTCATGCTGCGTTTCGTAGCGGTTCTGCTCCTGGGTCAGGTCGAGCTGATCGAGCTGGCGCTGGCTCGCGCCGCCCCGGCCGCGCCCGCCCGCGCGTCCTCTGGCCACATTGGTCTCCCGGGACTGCAGTTTCAGGAGGGACTGGTAGGCAGC
Organism: uncultured Opitutaceae bacterium; assembly: GCA_964605835.1. GTDB lineage: Bacteria > Verrucomicrobiota > Verrucomicrobiia > Opitutales > Opitutaceae > Palsa-1447. The sequence goes on along the minus strand of CAZSEH010000049.1, from coordinate 9,549 downwards.
CTGCTCGGAAACGAGGGCGGGGGCCAGGGCGGCGGGCGTCTTCCCCGCGTCCTGCAGTTGCCCGACCGCCTTTTTCATGGAGTCGGCGACGGCTGCCCAGAGCGCCTTTGCGCGCAGGTTCTCCGCATTTTCCCGCCCCGAGTCCGCCTGGGTCAGCGCCTGTGTTTCCGAATCGCGCACGACCTTTGCGTCGTCCGCATACTTCGGCTCCGCCGGATCGCGCTGCAGCTTCCACGTCGCCGTAATGATCTGCTTTTGGAGTTCGGTCAGGCGCTGGCCTTCGCCCGGATCCTGGGGGCCGCCCTGCTGGTCGTCGGAGGACGGCATCCCCTTGTTCTCGCGGAAGATTTCATCGAACGGGCGGATTTCGGCAAAGAACAGGTCGCTCGTCGTCCGCCGGGGCTTGCCGTCGGGTCCGACATCGTCGGCCCAGAGAAACCAGGAAATCAATTGGTCCGGCTGAACGCCGAGCTCCTCCAGGCTGAGCGTGGTCGCGAAGGGCCGGTTCTGCATGGCGGGGATGGAGCGGCCCAATTCGATGACTTTCTTGTCGCCGTCCGAAAGGGTGTAGGCGAGTCCATAGGCCGATACGCCAAAATCGCCCAGGACGGTGCCGGAAAAGCCGATCTCCTCCACCGCCGACGGGCGTATGTCGCCGTGCGGGGAGGTGACGTGGAGTTCGGGCGGTCGGTCCGGCAGGACGTCGAATGAAAACGGGATGGACAGCGGATTGGTCCGACCCTCGCCGTCGGTGAGGCGCAGATCGTAGGTCTGGCTTGCCACCAGTGGAAAACCGGGCAGCGAGGCGACCGCCTTTCCTTCGACGACCTGGAGTGGAATCACCGTCTTCTTCGCGTCGTTGGCCACGAGGGCCGCTGATGCGACCGGCTTGTTCAGCTGGAGCGCCAGGTCCAGGCGCGTGCCCTCGACCGCGCTCACGCGGCGCGTGTTCTCGATCCGCTTCGGCGCCTGGTGCGTATAGCCGGGAAAAGTCAGCGTCGCATCCGCCCTTGCCAGCCGGGGGCGCTCGAACACCGAGACCTTGAATTCGCGGGTGCTTTTGCCGGCGTATTCCAGGTGATAGGACAGATCGTGATCGACCTCGGGCAGGCTCACCCCGAACACCGGGTCGGCCAGGCTTTTGACAAGGGCCATCTGGTGCGGAGCCTCACCCGAACTCCGGTATGCCAGGCTGACGGAGGCCGGGAGCGAACCCCCGAATCGAGCGAGGACGACAAGGCTCTCGCCGCGCTCGATGCTGGCGTCGCCGGGCGTCACAGTGACTCCCCACCTTGGCGCGCCGGCCGTCCCCCCGTGCCCGGCGCTCCGCAGACCTGCGAGAGCGACAACGAAAAGTCCCAGGGCGGCGAGATGCGCGGCCTGGGCGAGGCGCAGGCGCGACTTTGGAATGATGTCACTCCAGTCGTTCTCCCGGCCGTGCTCCAGGGCCTGCTCGAGGAGGCGGTGCCGCAGAAAGCCCTGCGAATTCCCGTCTGGCGGACTCTGCTGCACGGCGGTCAAAAGCAGCCCGTTCAATTCGGGATGCCGGCTCTCAATTCTCCGGGCGATCGTCCGGTAGTCGGTTGGCGTCGATGAGTGGCGCAGCACCAGGGCCAGGCCGGCCGCGACCGCCAGCGACCCCAGCGCGGGCAGGGTGAAGAACGAGTTCCAGCCGATCCACCATTGCACGAAAATGAATCCGAACCCCGCGGCGGCCGCCACCGACCAGCAGGCGGCGAGCCGCCAGCTGATGGCCTGGCGGCGGTGGCGGCGAACAGCGGGCCGCAGCTTGGAAATGAGGGATTCGTCGATCACGTCGGCGTGCCTTCCTGCGGGAGCGTATCCCCGCTTCGGCGCGCTGTCCAACCGGCCAGCGCCGATTCGATCAATAGGGCGGCGAGTGTCGCGCCCAGGAGCCAGCGCCACAGTTTCTGCCGTCCTTCGGCCTCTTCGCCGCGAAGGGACACCTGGCGGCGCGCCGCCAGGGCCGCATCGGGCGGATTTCGCGGACCCGGCGCTCCGTAGCGCTCCAGCACGTCGGGCGGCAGCGGCTCCGTGCGGCTCTCCGAAGCCGCCACGTTGACCCCGATCCGGAAGGAACGGGGGCCGGTGTTCAACAGATAGATCCCGGGCTGGAGGGCGCCTCCGAAGCTCGTTGCGCCAGCGGGCAGCGCGATGGTCGAGCCGTCAGGCCGCGCGACAGTCGTCCCCTCGGACACGCCGGCCGCCGGACTGAGCGGGATCGCGTCGCCGACCTGGTACTGGGTCGCCTGCTCCGAAAGACCGCCGGCGAGGTCTAGCAGGGAATAGACCAGGGGGACAAACTTGGAGGAGACGGCCAGCTGGCTGTCATCGGGATTCCAACCCGTCAGCAGGGCCAGAAGCCGCCCCCCGCCGACCGGGATTTCGACAATCGCCGGATCGCCGCCGTCAAACTTGGCGAGGACGCGGGCGGCGGGAATGGCCCCGGCGTTCAGCCGGCGGTATTTCCAAATGTGGATCTTCGTGAAGTCGCTGTAGTGCGGGTCGGCGAACGGCGCGAAGAGGGGGTGCTGGAAATCGATTTCGCCGAACATCGCGTAATCGCGCGGCTGCGCATCCTCCAGGGCGGCCCCTTCGATTGCGAGAAGCCGGCCGAGCGTGCCGGCAGCCAGGGCGCTCCGGGGAGCAAAGACGACCGTCTTTCCGGCGAGCATCTGCGCGCGAAGCGCGAGGGCCGTTTCCGGAGCCAGGGGATCGGTGACAAAGTACAGCTTTGCCTCCTGCAACTCAGCCGGAGGGACGGATGCGGACGGGGCGAATTCGACGGCCTTCACCGCAAGGCGGGAATCGTCCGGCAGCGCCCGCTGCAGGAAGAACAGGGGGCCGTGGCTGTCGCCGGCGGTGTCCGCGCCAAAATAGAGGACGCTCCATCGCCGCTTCACCGGAGGAACCACGTAGGCGGTGTTGTCGAAATCCTCATCGTCCCCGCGGAGCACGATCTGGCGCATGCCGGCCGGGTCCGGCAGGACCGGCACGGCCACGACGCGGCTCTGGCCGGGGGGCACGTAGACGTCGATCGGGGCGCCCATGAAATCGCCGCCCGGCGACCGGCCCCAGCCGACACGGAACTGCTCCCGCGCGGAATCCGCTGCATTGCTCACGCGCACGCGAATGGAGGGGACGGCCTGCCTGTCGGCATCCGGCGGGTCCGCGACGAGCTGCAACCCGGCGTTGGTGGGATTGGCGGCCTTCAGGGACTCCACCCTCAGCTCGATATTCTTCGGCCAGTCGTAGGACTGCAGCGAATCGAGCCGGCTGCCGGCCTTCAGGTCGCTGATCAGGAAGATCTGCCGGGGTCCCGGGGCCTTTTTCCCGGCTTCGGTGTCTGCGAGGGCCTCGGCCGCCGTGATGAGGGCGTCGCCCAGATTGTCGCCCTCCCATCCCGGTCCCGTGGCCGCCAGGCGGCTGATTGCGAGCGCGGCGCGGTCAGCCGCAGGCGCCTCATTCCACTGTTCAAGACTCACGAGCGGTGCAGCCTTGCGGCTGAAAAGGTACACGGACACCTCGTCGCCGGGCCCGATCGATCGAAGGATTCCCGCGGCCCGCGCGCGGGCCGCGTCCCAAAGGCCCTTCCGGCGCATGCTCGCGCTGGCATCGACCAGAATGACGACGCGCCTTGACCCGGCCGAGCCGCTGGGGGCCGGGGCGGCGTTCCGAATGAACGGGCGCGCGAATCCGAGCGCAAGAAGCCCGAGGGCGAGGCAGCGGAGGACGAGGAGCAGGATGTGCTCGAGCCGGCTGCGCCGCGTCAGGCGGGGCAGCGAGGGAGGCAGGAACATGACCGAGCTGAAGGTCGTGCGCTCCCGGGTGGTCCGCCGTATGAGGTGAAAGACTATCGGAGCCGCCACGGCCAGGGCCCCGAGAAGGAAGAATGGCGCCAGAAAATTCATGGGCGGTTGCGCGCGGCCGCGGGGCTCCACCTGCCCCGTTGAAGGCGTTCCTTCAGGAACTCAAACAGCGCGAGCTCCAGCGGCTGCTCCGTGGATACCCGGTGGTGGCCGATCCCGAGCCTCTCGCAGATGGAGCGGACCGCCGCGCAATGCGCCTCGATCCTTGAGACATACTCCGGACGCGCCGCCGCCGGGTCGATGTACACGCGCCTGGCGGACTCCATGTCCTCGAACAGCGACGCCTGGCCGAAATCCAGGGTCAGCTCCGCCGGATCGAGGACCTGGAACACGGTCACCTCGTGTCCGCAGGCCGTCAGGGACATCAGTCCGGACTCGAGCCTGTCCAAGGGGGCGAGAAAGTCGGAAATGTACGCAATCAGGCCGCGCTTGCGCACGAGTGCGGCGATTCGCCCGGTGGGGTCGGCCAGGTTGGTCGAACGCCCCCCGGGGGGCTTCTCAAGCGCAAGCATGAGCTGCCGCAGGTGGCCGGCGCGGTGGCGGGCGGGCAGGTACTCGCGAACCGCCTCGTCAAAGGTCAAAAGGCCCGTGGCATCGCCCTGGCTGTGAAGAAAATAGGCCAGCGTTGCGGCGAGCGTGGCCGCGTACTGCGCCTTGGAATAGCCCGCCGAGCCGTAGCCCATCGAGCGGCTCTGGTCGAAGAGCATGTGGCAGCGGAGGTTGGTCTCGTCCTGGAATTTCTTGATGAAATAGCGGTCGCTGCGGGCGAACACCCGCCAGTCGACGTAGCGGGGATCGTCGCCGGGGGTGTACTGCCGGTACTCGGTGAACTCGACCGAAAAGCCGTGATGCGGGCTGCGGTGCAGTCCATTCCAGAAGCCCTCGACGACGACGCGGGCCCGGAGTTCAAGATCCCGGATGCTCATCAGCGCCTTCGGGTCGATGAGCGCGGCCGAGCGCAACTGCGAACTGTCGGAGGTGCCGATCATGCGGCGCCCGGCGGTTTCTCCGCCTCCAGGAGGCGGCGGATGATTTCCGCGACGGTGATTCCCTCCGCCTCCGCCCGGTAGTTGAGAAGGATGCGGTGCCGCAGGGTCGGGTACGCGAGCGCCTGGACATCCTCCACAGCGACGTGCACGCGCCCCCTCAGGAGGGCGCGCGCCTTCGCGCCGAGCACCAGGAACTGGCCGGCGCGGGTGCCCGCCCCCCAGCTGACCCATTCATTTATGAAGGCGGCCGAGCCGCCCTGGTGGGGTCGCGAGGCGGCGGCGATCCGCACGGCATAGCGGACGATCTCCTCGGCGATCGGCACGGACCGGACGAGCTGGTGGAAGCGGAGCACGTCCTCGCCGGTGAACAGCGCCGTGATGTCGGCGGGGCGGCCGGCGGTCGTCTGCGTCACGACCCGCACTTCCTCGTCCTCGGGAAGGTAGTCCATCACGACGTTGAACATGAAGCGGTCGAGCTGGGCTTCCGGCAGGGGATAGGTGCCCTCCATCTCGATCGGATTCTGGGTCGCAAGGACAAAAAACGGCTCCTCCAGGACGTGGCGGACGCCCGCTGCCGTCACCTGGTGCTCCTGCATGGCCTCCAGCAGCGCAGCCTGGGTCTTGGGCGGGGTCCGGTTGATTTCGTCGGCCAGGATCATGTTGGCGAATATCGGGCCCCGGACAAACGCCATGCTTCGCTGGCCGCCGGTTTCCTGAAGGATCTCGGTGCCCGTGATGTCCGCGGGCATCAGGTCGGGCGTGAACTGGATCCGCCGAAACTTGAGGTGGAAGATCTGCGCGATCGACTTGACGAGGAGGGTCTTCGCCAGGCCGGGCGCCCCCGTGATCAGGCAGTGGCCGCCGGCGAGCAGCGCGAGCATGATCTGCTCGATCACGGCCTTTTGGCCGACGATCGCCTTGCCCAGTTCGGATTCGATCTTCTCGCGGCCGGCGAGGAGCCGCTGGACGGTGTCGCGCTCGACGGCAAAGGCGTCGGCCGGTCCGTTGTCGGGGTTGGAGGCTGGAGGAGTGGGGGAGCTCATTGTTGGATTGGTCCGGGGAAAATGTTCAGTGGGCTGGATTCGGCAATTCGAGCTTCGGCAGCGCCGTCTCCACCGCGGAGGCGCCGTCGATTTCCAGCAGCAGCGCGAGCGCCTCGCCATAGCGGGGAGCGTCTTCCAATGCGCGGAGCACGTGCCGGAGGGCCTCGGGATCGTTTGAGCGGTGCAGCAGCCGGGCCAGTTGAAAATGGACCTCCGCCGGATTCGGCGGATTGAGCAGCAGCTGCGTCCTGTCCGCAGCTATCGCGGCCGGGATGTCCCCGAGATGTTCGGCCGACTCGGCCAGGTTGCGATAGGGGGGGACGACCAGGGGATTCACGGCGAGAAACTTTTCCGAAAACTTCCTGACCGCCGGCCAGTCCCCGGCCTCCCGGGCCAGTTCCATGAGCCGCAGGAAGGAATCCGTCGCGTTGTCGTCGATGTCGGCGAGCTTCGCCAGCACGGTCCGTTCCGACGCGGTCTCGCCCAGTGCGCGGTGCACCGCAGCCAGCTGCAGATAGGCGCTGTCGGGGCCCGCCTGGCTGGGGTACAATCCAATGAAATGGGCGAGCAGCGGCTTCGCCTCGGAGTATTTCTTCGCCTCGACGAGGTCGTGTGCCTCCATCCGCAGCGCCCAGTAGTTGTCGGGATGCCCGCGCGCCCAGTCGGCCATTTCCTGTTCCGCTCCCGGCTCGAGCAATCGGGGGTCGGGCCTCTTCCAGTCGAGCCCCGGAGCGAGCTGCTCCGCCCGGGTCCTCGCATAGGCTGCAAAATCCCTTTCAAGCGCCGGCAGGGGCTCCGTGTGCGCCGCGATCGCCTGGTTGGCCTCCTTGCCGCCGCCCAGGTCCCGGAGCACGGCCCTCAGCTGGTCCAGCCCGTAGCGCCCGATGATGAACTCAACGAAGAGCGACGACTCGTAATAGGCGAACTGCAGATGCAGGGGCGAGCGGGGAACCAGGAACGCCCCGCTCAGGCTCCCAACCGGGGTCAACCCTCCGTTGAGGATCATGTCCCGGTAGAGCGTATTCATGTGCATGCCCCAGGAAGGATCGGCCTGGCTCTCCTCATAGACGGAGATTCCCTCGCTCAACCAGCGGGGCATCCTGTTCTGGGTGATCTGAAGCGTGACAACGTGGCAGAACTCGTGCCACAGCACGCTCTCCCAGTTGGCCGGGTGGGCCGAATTGGCCGCCGGGCCGTTTGCCGTCACGACGCGGCCGAAGCAGACACCCAGGAATCCCCCGATGTCCGGCACGCCGAAGGTCCGGACCGCGAAATCCTTCTGGTCGCCGAAGATTTCGACATAGGTCGGGCGCACGAGGTCCACCCCGTATTTCTCCGTCAATTTCAGACGGGCCCGGCCGAGCAGATCGAGGACCCTGGGACCGTAAACGCCCGCTTCGGACGACTTCATTCGAACCACGAAGTCGCCGTTCGTCAGCGTGGCGTACTTCGCCATGGCGTCGTGCAGCGTCGACAGATTGTAAGCCTCCACATCGTAGTCATCCTTCAGGTGAACTTCCTCGGCGAGGTTCCAGCCCTCCGCCTCCTCGCCCAGGCGGAGCAGGTCGTTGGCCAGTTCCTCCTTGGCTGGGAGGTAGGCCGGATCGAATTGCAAAGACTGCCGCTCGCAGGGCACCGCCTCCGCAAAACGGTACTTTTCGGCGAGCTTCTTTCCTATCAGCCAGTCGACCACCGGATTGGCCGGCTCAAAGCGAAGCCCATTCCGGCGTCTCGCCTTTTCCGTCGCCGGCTCGTTGTGCAGATGGGCGAGGACCGCCTTGTAGGCCCAGGCCTCGGGCTCCCAGGGATTCACGGCCAGCACCTCGCCCAGGCGCTCGTCGGCGCCATCGTAGTCCTCGGAATCGATGTCGTGATCCACGAGCAGCAGCAGGCTCGGCACGTGCCTCGGGTTGTTCTTCAGAGCGGCGTCGATCTCGGCGAGCATGGAAGCCCGGTCGCCGCTGGCATAGGCCTTCGCCAGGCCGCAGTGAAAATCGGGGTCGTCGGGAAACTGCTTCAATCCGGCCTGGTAGGCCTTGGACGCCAGGTCGAAGTCGTGCTTGTCGAGGGCCAGCTGCCCTTTCGCGAGATAGACGTCGCGCAGGGCCGGATTGGCCTCCTGGGCCGTGGCCAGGATCTTGTCCATCACGTCCTTGGGATCGGCGCCGAGAAGCAGGGCAACCTCGCCGAATGCCACGAGGTCGGCCGGATTGCGATACAGGTAGGGACGGCTCGCCACATACTGCCGGATCTCGTTCGTCATCTTTGCGGCGACGTCGCGCTGGCCATTGGCCAGGGCCGCTTCGCGCCCGATCCATCGCAGGCGGATGCTTTGGGGGATCCGGACGAGGGCCGTCGCCGCCGCTGCGTTCGCGTCGGCATACCGGCCCACCGTCAACAGGCCCCTCACCAGCAGGATCTGCAGATTTTCGTCGGTCGGCGCAACCCGCAGGGCGTCCTGCGCCTGCTTGATGGCCTCCGCATACTTGCCGGCGAGAATCTGCCGCTGGACATCTTCGGCGGGCGCGGCCCTCAGGAGGCCGGCCAAGGCCAGTGCTGGCAGGAATGAGAGCAGCCTCTTGATGGCTGGCATGGTGGGTGGCCGGGCGATTTCACGAATGACGCCTGGTCCCAGATAACGTTGCGAAGCGAAGATCGCAAGTGGACACCCCGAAAATGGGGGAGGCCGGGATCACTCCCGGCTCAAATCGCCCGTAGTTCGCGAACCTGCGCAGCTAGGGGCGAGGGGGAAGAGTCTTCTGAAGCCAGGCGACGACCTCGTCCTTGTACCCGGGATCGACCTTTTCCCAGCTGATCATGCCGTGCCCTCCGCCCTTGATCGTGATCAGATCACAGGGCACGCCCAGGGCGAGGAGCTTGGCGCGGAATTCGACGTCCATCTGGTAGGAAACTTTCGCGTCGGAATCGCCATGGACGAGGAGAAAGGGCGGCAGTCCCGGCTTGAGGTAGGCGGCGGCCGAAGCGGCCCGGACGATCGGCGTCGTCTTGGCGTCGAGCTGCGTGATGCCGAAGAGCTTTTTCGCGTTGCCGTCCGGACTCTCGTTATTCACCTGGGCCACCATGTCATAAACACCGTAGAATGAGACCACAGCGGCGACCTGCGTCGACTTGTCCGCGCGCGCCGCCGCGAGGTCGACCAGGTGCCCGCCGGCCGATTCACCAGCGATGGCGATGCGGTCCGGATCGACATGGTACTCGGCGGCATGCGCCTTGACCCAGCGAATCGCCGCCTCGACGTCCTCGATGCAGGCCGGAAAATGGTACTTGGGCGCCAGCCGGTAGTTGATTTCAAACCAGGCAAAGCCGGCGCGCCCCAGCGGGTCGTCCATCGGCGCAATATAGGCCTTCATCCTGCCCCCCGACTTGTCGCCGGCGCTCCAGCCGCCGCCATGCACAAGGATGACGGCGGGAAAAGACCCCGGACCATCGGGTACGAAGGCGTCGAGCCGAAGGCTGACGCCCTCGACGTTGGCGTATTCGATGTCCTTGGTGAGCGCCGCGTTGGCTGCGGAACAGATCACGAGAAGGAGGGCGGGGGCGACGAATCGATTCATGGGGTCGGAAAGGCTTGGGAACCGAGGCAGGGGACGGGACGGCTGCTTTCCA
>CAZSEH010000048.1:1727-27895 GCA_964605835.1 uncultured Opitutaceae bacterium | reverse complement strand
CTCCCTTTTCCCTTCCCCTCGACCGCCGCGATTTTGTGCGCACCCTTGCCGTCGCCGGGGCGGGGCTCGCCGGAACAGCGCTCGTCTCCTCCCGGGTCAGAGCCCAGGAAAACGCCGCAGCCGGGCGCAGTTCAGGCAGCGGCATCGCCTGCGATTCCACAACGGTGACCGAAACGACATTCGGCAAAGTCCGCGGCTGCCGACGGGACGGCGTGTATGTCTTCAAGGGCATCCCGTATGGCGCTTCAACGGCGGGTGCGAATCGTTTCCTTCCGCCAAAGCCGCCCGAACCTTGGACGAGCGTCCGCAATGCGCTCAGTTACGGACGCATCTGCCCTGGCCTGGGGCATCCCTCGACTGACGGGCGAAATAGCGCCAGCACCGACGAGGACGCCTTCCTCCTGCACCGCGGTTGCGCTGAAACCGTGGCCGGCGAGGACTGCCTGCGCGTCAATGTCTGGACCCCGGAAATCAACGGCGCCGGCCGCAGGCCCGTGCTCGTCTACATGCACGGCGGAGGCTTCACGGGCGGCTGCAGCCAGGATCTTCTCTCGTACGACGGCGAGAACCTCGCGCGCCGCCACGACGTTGTGGTCGTGAACCACAACCACAGGCTGAACGTGCTGGGCTACCTGAACCTTGCAGGTCTCGGCGGTGAAAAGTACGCGGCTTCCGGCAATGCCGGCCTGCTGGACCTGGAGGCCGTCCTCAAATGGGTCCGCGACAACATCTCCAACTTCGGCGGAGACCCGGGAACCGTGATGATCTTCGGCCAGTCCGGGGGCGGCGGCAAGGTGGCAGCCCTCATGGCGATGCCTTCGGCCCGGGGCCTCTTCCACCGCGCGGTGATCGAGAGCGGACCCTACCTCAGGATGAACACTCCCGAGCAGTCGGGCCGGCTGGCAGCCGGGGTCTTGCAGGAACTGGGCCTGTCGGTTGGGCAGATCGACACGTTGTCGACCCTGCCGCTGGAGCGCGTTGCCGCGGCAGCTGCCGCGGCGGCAAGAAAGATCGCCCCGCCGCCCGCGCGGCCCATGCACCGGGCTGCGAGTGGAGCCGGCGAATGGGGTCCGACAGTGGACGGTGCCGTACTGCCTGCCCAGCCGTTTGCGCCGGAGTCGCTCGCGGTTTCCGCCCGCGTTCCCCTGATCGTCGGCACCAACCTGCACGAGTTCACCAATGCCGTGGACAAGCCCGATGCCTATTCCCTGACCGGCGCCGAGCTGGGCAGGCGAGTCAGGGAGGCCTACGGCGACAAGGCTCCGGCCATCATCGAAGCATACCAGCGAGAATATCCGGATGCGGCCCCCTTCGATCTGTACGCGCGGATCTCAATCGGCAGTGTGCGAACGGCCGCGCTCACCCAGGCAAGGCTGAAGGCGGAGGCCGGCGGAGCCCCAGCCTACCAGTACATCTTTGCCTGGGGAACGCCGATGCTCGAGGGCCGGCCCGGCACGTTCCACAGCTGCGAGGTCGCCTTCGTCATGGACAATGCGGATCTCTGCGACCACTTCAGCGGCGGGCAACCCGCGGGTCTCGCCCTGGCCGGGAAGGTCAGCAAAGCCTGGGTGAACTTCGCGCGAACCGGCAACCCAAACCATCCGGACTTGACCGAATGGCCTGCGTTTTCCCCGGAAAAGGGCCAGACGATGTTTTTCGGCGACCCCTGCGTCGTGCGCAACAATCCGGAAGCCGAGGGCCGCCGGCTCGTCGCCGAGGCCTGAACGGGCTCTGCGCGGCAGGGCTCCTATTTCACAGCTTGCCAGGCCCCGTCAGCACGGTGGAACTGCGCGCGCCATTCCAGCGCGACGATCGCCGAGACGGCGCCAAGCACCCCTCCTGAGATCCAGAACGCGGCCGGATTGGCGGCAAACAGCCGCATGCCCATCGCGGGCCCCAGAACCTGCGCCAGCGTCCACGTGAGTCCGTAGGTCCCCATGTAGCGGCCCCGCAGATGTGCCGGCGCCAATTCAGCGACATAGGCTGACGCGACCGGCATGGCGCACATTTCCCCGAGCGTAAAAACAACCACGCAGGCAGCCAGGGCCGGGATGGTCGCGGCAAAGGCGTTGAGCGCAAAGCCCAGCCCTGCCAGGCAGAATCCCAGGGCCATCATGCTCCTGGCCGGGAACCGCCGCGTCACCGTCGTCAGGGGAAGCTCGACCAGCACGATCAATGCGCCGTTCAGGGAGATCAGGGCTCCGTAGGCGGCGGGCGAAAAGCCGAGGTGCACCACAGCAAGCCCGTACGTCGAGATCATCTGGAAAAACACCAGGGCTATTCCGAACGACGAAAACAGTACGCGGTGAAGCCTTCTGTCCTTAAGCAGGACGCGAAACGCATTTTCGGTGCTCGAATTGTTTGCCTGCGGGCGGGCGGTTTCCGGCAGCACAAAAAGGACAACCGTTCCGAACAGAACCGAGGTCGCCGCATCTCCTGCGAACAGCCAGAAATAGCCGTGACCCGCAATGAATCCGGCTGTCGCGGGGCCGAAGGCAAATCCCGCGTTGATGGCCAGGCGATAGGCCGAAAAGGCTGTCACCCGGTTGCTCGCCGGAACGAGATCGGCGAGCAGTGCGCTGCTCGCCGGCCGGTAGAGTTCCCCCGTGAGTCCGGTCAGGGCAGCCAAGGCCAGAATCAGCGGAAAGCCTGACGCCTGCGAAAGCAGCATCATCGCCCCCGCACCCAGGAACATCGACAGGACGATGGTCTTCCGGCGGCCGACCCTGTCCGCCATGACTCCTCCGAGCATCGTCGCAGCCATGTTCCCGACGCCATAGGCGCCGATCGCGGTCGCCGCCTGCCCCATGGAGTAACCCTTTCGGGTCAGGTAAAGCGCGAGGAAGGGCACGACAAAGCTCCCGAACTTGTTCAGGAAGGTTCCGGCAAAAAGGATCCACGCCGCTGGTGGTAGCGCGCGGAGACTGGTGCGGAGGCTGGGGTGTGTGGTCATAAACGCAAAAAACCCTGCCCGCCTTTCGGCAAGCAGGGTCAAAAATCTTTGTTTGGTTGGGTTAGATTAGATTCGACCTTGTGCCTGCCGATTCTGCTTCACGATACGTGCCATGGCTGAGCATCGCGCTGGCATCGCGTGAAACAAAGACCCACGGGCTGACCTGCGCGAGGCGCTCGACTTTAAGGTGGGTTTTCATTGGCTCCGATATCGGTGCCCTACCGAGAAACTCCGTGCAATAGCAAAATGTGAGCCGCCCCAACCATGGAATCGATCGACAAGGAAGCGTTGCGCCAGGCGATAATCGAAAGGCTCGAGCGCGAGCTTTCAACGCTGGTCGGGGCTGCAAACTCAGCGAGGGATGAGGCGACGGATTCGGACAGCCGGCAGGAAGGGAAATTCGACATGCGCAGCCAGCTGGCGGCCTACATGGCCGCGGGCCAGGCAAAGCTCGCCGAGGAATTGCGTGCGGCAATCCTCGCCTACCGGCAGCTGACGCTTGACGCCGATTCGACAGGGTCGTCAGTTACCGCCGGAAGCCTTGTCGCCCTGGATTCGCCCGCGGGGCGGAGCTGGTACTTCGTCGGACCCGCTCGCGGGGGAATGGACGTGGAGGTGGGAGGCACCGTGATTACGGTAGTCACGCCAGGATCGCCGATAGGCCGAGCCCTGGTCGATCGGCGGGTTGGGGAGCATGTCGTGCTAGCCGGTGCGCACAGTCCGTTGGGCATCGTCGGTGCGGTGGCTTGAGGCCGCAACGGCTGTCAGGGCCACGGCGTAAGTAGGCAGGCTAACGCGCGTTGCTCGCTCAGGGCAGCCATCGCATTGCGATGACTGGTGCCCGGGGTGGGGGTCGAACCCACATCTCTTGCGAGGGCAGATTTTGAGTCTGCTGCGTCTGCCAATTCCGCCACCCGGGCGGGAATGACTCGCCATGCCACGCGAATCGAAATCGGGAGGCAAGCCGGGAAAATAGAACTTTCCCGAACGAGTTTTGAACGTACGTGAGACTTTTGCGTCTTCCTCGATGCGTTTAGTAGCGTGTTCTTTTCGGATTCTTCATAGTCTGTTGTGTGTTTTGTAGTGGAAGGGCGCCGATCCGGAAGGATCGGCGCCCTTCCTTTTTAGAGGCTCGACGCGACTGGCTGCGGCGATGAAGCTGACGACGAAGCGACTTATATGCCTGATTTTCGCGTCTTTTGCGCCCCGGCCGATGCCGAACCCACCGAAATCGTCCTATCGACCGACGAATCGCACCATCTGGTCACGGTGAATCGCGCCGGACAGGGAGACACGGTAACCGGATTCAATGGCCACGGAACGGAGTGGATTTGCACACTGAAGGAGGCGGACAAGCGGGCGGCTGTCCTCAAAGTGCGCTTCTCGCAGAGGGCCAAGCCCCTGCCCTACTCGATCACGCTGGGCCAGGCGCTCCCCAAGGGAGGATTCATGGATGCGATCGTGCGGAAGTCGACCGAGCTCGGCACCTCTCGGATCGTGCCGCTCGAAAGCGAGAGAACCCAGGTTCACATCGAGGCTGACCGCACAGACAGGAAGATCGAAAAATGGCAGCTCGCCGCCTTGGAGGCGGCCAAGCAATGCGGCAATCCATGGCTTCCCGAGATCGCTCCGCTCCAGGAGGCGGGGGCGTTCATGGAGGCGGCAAAGGGCTACGATCTTAAGTTGATAGCGAGCCTTCAGCCGGGGGCTCATTCCCTGAAGACCGCCCTGACCGCATTCCGGGCGGCCCAGGGGCGGTCGCCGAAAAACGTCCTTTGGCTCGTCGGCCCTGAGGGGGACTTTACGCCTGCAGAACTCAGCCGCGCAATGAGTTGCGGCTTCGAGCCGATTACGCTTGGACCCCTTGTTTTGAGGTGCGAAACGGCGGCTGTGTACGCGATCAGCGTCCTTAGCTACGAGCTGCAGAACGCCTAGGATTTTCGCTACCAGACCATCAGGCCGCCGGCAAAGGTCAGCCCAGCACCGACGCTGCAGACGACGATCTTGTCGCCTTCGCTGAAAAGACCCTCCTCGGCGGCCCAGCCGAGCGCCATTGAGACGCTGGCGGCGCTCGTGTTCCCGAATTTCGAGATCGTCACGATGAATTTGTCGTAGGGAATGCCGACCCGCTTGCTGACGGCGCGAAGGATCCGATCGTTTGCCTGGTGCGGCACCACCCAGGCGATGTCCTCGGGCCTAAGGTTCTCGCGAGCAAGGGTCTCGTTGATCTGCTCTGAAAAGGCCACGGTCGCGTGCTTGAAGACCGCCGGACCGTCCATCTGAAGGAAGAAGGTCTCCAGGTCGTATCCCGTCGGATCCGGAACCGGTTTTCGGGCTCCGCCCCCAGTCCGCTGAATGGCATCGTATTGGTCGGCGTCGCCTGAAATCCCGATTTTGTGAAGCCGGTGGCCGGACTCGCCGGTCGTCAGGATTGCGGCGCCCGCGCCATCGCCGAAGAGAAACGCGGTGTCGTGGTCCTGGGGATTGGTGATCCGGGAAAGGAGTTCGGCCGTGACTACGAGGAGGTTCCTGGTAGTGCCGGCGCGGATCAGGGCCCGGCCGACCTCGAGGGCGTAGAGCCAGCCGGCGCAGGCGGCATTGAGGTCGAAGGCGAACACCCGGGGTCGGCCGAGAAGCCTGGCGAGGGCGCTCGCCATCGAGGGGACGGGCTGGTCCGGAATCAGGGTGGCCATGATGATCCCGTCGATCTGGCTCACATCCATGCCGGCCTGTTCAAGGGCGTTATGGGCGGCCAGGGCGGCCAAGGCTGTTGCGCTTTCGTCGTCGGTCGCATGGCGCCTTTCCCGGATTCCCGTCAGGCGGACGATTTCCGCGTCTGTGCGATAGGGGAAGGCCTTGAGGATTTCGGCGTTGGCGCACACATGGCTTGGCGCCGCAAATCCAACACCGGCGATGGTGACTGTGTCAGTCAGTGAAGGAGGCATGGAAGGGGGTTGCTTCTGGAATTGGCGGCGCAGCCGAGGCTTGGCTCGCCCGATCGAAGCCGGGGTTCAAGGGTATCACTTGGGCCTTGCGATATAACGCGTTACATCGTCTCCGGTAACGCGATTTCCGGGTCCGGTCGCCTCGATGTCGGTGACTGAGGTGTCTATGCCCGCCTGCTGGGCCAGCTTGAGCGCTTTCGGGGTCCAAACCAGCTGGGCAGGGCCCGTTGGGACGGCCTTTGCCTCGGCAGGCCTGGTTTCAGCCGCGGGTGAAACGATCAGGTGTTTCAAGGAGACGTCGGAGGTTTCGATCCTCAGGAAGGGAGCCCCGGCCGCCTTGACCTCCCCAGCCGGTGCGAAGATGGCCTTCACCGTTCCGTCGCAGGGGGACTCAAATTCAAAGACGGACTTGTCGCTTTCCAATTCAGCGATCTTCTGCCCCTTGGAAACGCGGTCGCCGGGTCCGATCTTCAGGCTGATTACCGTCAGTTCGTTTACGGTGGCGCCCATGGATGGCACGGGAACGTCTATCAGGAAGGTTTCCATCAGTGGTTTTATGGCCCGATAATTAGGGACGGGGAACGTCTTACGGTCAAGTGCTAGCCCCGCACAGTCAACAGCTCGATCTTTCCCGCCCGGGCCATCGAGGCGTCGATTTCAATCAGGGCCCCCGAAAGGCGAACATCCCCGGTGGCGACCTCGAACCGGCGGGGCATCCCATCCATGAACTTGGCCACGACAGGGGCGGTTTCGCGGCCGAGAACACTCGCGTAGGGGCCGGTCATGCCGAGATCGCACATGAAGGCCGTGCCCTTGGGCAGGACGACCGCGTCGGCCGTGGGCACATGGGTGTGGGTTCCGAGGACGGCGGTCACCCGGCCGTCGAGATGCCAGCCCATGGCCTGTTTCTCCGAGGTCGCCTCCGCATGGATCTCCACAATGATCGCATCCGCCTGGGCCTTCAGCCGGTTGACCATCCTGTCGGCGCAGAGGAACGGGCACTCGGCTTTGATATTCATGTATTGGCGGCCAAGGACTGTAAACACGGCCACGCGAAACCCCCGGGATTCGATGATGAGATGGTCCCAGCCGGGGCACGATTCCGGAAGGTTGGCGGGCCGGCAGACGTGCTCGATCTGGCCGATTTCGCCCTCCCAGCCCCGCTGGTCCCAAACATGGTCGCCCAAGGTCAGGGCGTCGATCCCGGATTCGAGGAGGGACTTGGCAATTGAGCCCGTTATGCCTGCGCCGGCCGCGGAATTCTCGGCATTGGCGATTACGAAGTCCAACCCGAGCTCGGTCCGCAGCTTCTGGACCCGAAGTCCGACAATATCGCGCCCCGGACGGCCGACGATATCGCCTATGAAGAGCAGCTTCAGCATATGGGCAATCTGGCCATGCGTCGTGGGGGAGCCAACTCAATTCAAGGGAGCAGCCCTGGCCCGCATGCAGGGATTTCGGGGAAGGGCAGGCTTGCCTCTCCGGGCGCCCCCCATTTGGATTCGCGGCTCCCTGTACCAATGAAAACCAGCCCGATCCTAGCTCCCTTTCCCAAAAACGAAACCGGCAAAGAGATGAAAGGCGCGGAAGCCGTTGTCCAATGCCTGATCCGCGAAGGGGTCGATGTGATCTTCGCCTATCCGGGCGGGGCCTCGCAGGAGCTTCACCAGGCCCTGGCGCGAACGGACAAGATCCGGGTGATCCTGCCCCGGCATGAGCAGGGCGGATCGTTCGCGGCCGGGGGATTCTCGCGGGCGAGCGGCAAAGTCGGCGTATGCATGGCGACGAGCGGCCCAGGGGCGACCAATCTCGCATCCGCGATTGCGGATGCATTCATGGACTCGATCCCGCTCGTCGCGATCACCGGGCAGGTGTATTCGAAGTACATCGGGAAGATGGCGTTTCAGGAGACCGATTTTTTCGGCCTGACGCTTCCCATCGTAAAGCACTCCTACCTCGTCCTCGACGTGAATGACCTGCCGCGGATCTTCAAGGAGGCCTTCCATATCGCCAGGAGCGGCCGGCCGGGTCCCGTCGTCATCGACATTCCGAAGGATGTCCAGCAAGCGAGGTTTTCGCCTGTGTACCCGGCGACGGTTGAGTTCCGGAATCCCACCGTGAGCACGGCATACCGGGCGACCGATGAGAGCCTGAAGGAGATAATCGGTCTCATTTCCGAGTCCAGGAAGCCGGCCATCTACGCCGGGGGCGGAATCATTTCCTCGGAGGCCCACTCCGAGCTCAAGGCCTTTGCCGTGAAGGCGAACATCCCCGTCGCCACGACCCTGATGGGCGTGGGGGGCTTTCCGGAGACCCATCCCCTTTCAATGCAGTGGTTCGGCATGCACGGGAGCGCCTACGGGAACTGGGCCGTGGACGAGTGCGACCTCCTGCTCGTTCTCGGGGCGCGGTTCGACGACCGGATCACGGGCGACACCCAGAAGTTCGCGGCGAAGGCAAGGATCGTGCACGTGGACATCGATGCGTCCGAGCACAACAAGAACAAGCGCGTCCAGTATCCGGTCCAGAGTGACCTGAAGTACGCCTTGGGCCGCCTGGTCGAACTCATGTCCGCCGCGCGGTTCGCACCGCCGGACACCGCCGCCTGGCACAGCCAGATCGCCGAATGGAAGCGGGAGCACCCATTCAGCTTCGAAGAGAGCAGGCACATCCAGCCGCAGGAGGCCGTGCAGGCGCTCTATGAGCTGACAAAGGGGGAGGCCATCATCGTGACAGGGGTCGGCCAGCACCAGATGTGGGCCGCCCAGTTCTACCGGTTCAACGAGCCGCGCCGCTACATCAGCTCCCTCGGGCTTGGAGCCATGGGGTTCGGCTACCCGGCCGCCCTCGGGGCGAAGGTGGCATGCCCGGACAGGCAGGTGATCGACATCGACGGCGACGGCTCGTTCGCCATGAATATCCAGGAACTGGCTACCGCGCACATCGAGAAGATCGCGGCAAAGGCGATGATCCTGAACAACCAGCACCTCGGCATGGTGGTCCAGTGGGAGGACCGGTTCTACGGAAGCGTGCGGGGAAACACGATCCTGGGCGACGAGAACAATGTCGGCAGCCCCGACAACCCGTCCGCGCTGTATCCCGATTTTGTAAAAATAGCGGAAGGATACGGCGTCAAGGGACGGCAGGTCATCAAGCGGAGCGACCTCAGGCCGGCGATCCAGGAGATGCTCGACTGCGACGGGCCGTTCCTTCTCGACGTCGTGGTTCCCTACACCGAGCACGTCCTGCCGATGATCCCGGCGGGCAAGTCGGTGAAGGAAATGCTCCTGAAGTAAGGGGCGGACCGATCCCATCCGCGGCGGGGGGCGCTTTGGGCGACCGCACCGCCGCAGCGGGATTCAACGGCTATGAAGTCGGGACGGTCAGGATCGTTGCGATGATCCTCGAGGCCACCAGGTAGGGATCCGCGGCCGAATTCGGCCGGCGATCCTCGAGGTAGCCGCGGTAGCCGCTCGAAATGAAGCTGACGGGCAGGCGGACCGAGGCGCCGCGGTCGGAAAGCCCGTAGTTGAACTTGTCGATCGACTGGGTCTCGTGGAGGCCCGTGAGGCGCAGGTGGTTGTCTGGCCCGTAAACGGCGATGTGCTCGTCGCGGTGGGCGTTGAAGGCGGCCATGAGCTTTTCGAAATAGGCCTTGCCGCCGACCTCCCGGATGAACTTGGTCGAGAAATTGGTGTGCATGCCCGACCCGTTCCAGTCGCCCTTGATCGGCTTGCAGTACCAGTCGACATCGATGCCGTATTTTTCGCAGACGCGGGCCATGATGTAGCGGGCGACCCACATCTGGTCGGCGGCCGTCTTGGATCCCTTGCCGAAGATCTGGAACTCCCACTGGCCCTTCGCCACCTCGGCGTTGATGCCCTCGATGTTGATGCCTGCGGAGATGCAAAGGTCGATATGCTCCTCGACGAGCGTGCGTGCGAGGTCGCCGACGTTCTTGTAGCCGACGCCGGTGTAATAGGGCCCCTGGGGCGGCGGAAAACCGGCCTCCGGAAAGCCGAGCGGCCGGCCATCCTTGAAGAAGAAGTACTCCTGCTCGAATCCGAACCAGGTGTCGGGATCGTCGACCACGGTTGCCCGGGAGTTTGTCGGATGCGGCTGGCCGTTGGGCAGGAGCACCTCCGACATGACCAGGAACCCGTTCTTGCGCGTCGCATCGGGATACAGGGCGACCGGCTTCAGCAGGCAGTCGGAACTCTTGCCTTCGGCCTGTTGCGTGGAACTTCCGTCAAACCCCCACATGGGGAGGTCCGCCAGGGTGAGTTTCGCGGGATCGCCGTCGACGATTTTGGTCTTGCTTCGGAGGCTCGCGATCGGGGTGTATCCGTCGAGCCAGATGTACTCCAGTTTCAGTTTGGGCATGATGTTGTTGATTGCGTACTGCAGGGAGGCGGACGACCGATGCGGCGCCCGGCGCGCCAAGAAGACGCAGTTAAAGGAGGAGCCAAAAGCAATATGGATACCATGATCGACAAAAAATGGTCGAAAATCGGATTTTTTAGCATTGTTTTTAAATGGAAGGGGCACAGAGACAGCTTATTGTCGGATTTTACGTGCCCTCTTTTTTCCCGCAGCCGCCTCCCCATCCATGCATGAGATCAAGGACACGGCCCGGGCTTTGGTCCGCATCGGCTACGATGGCCGGGTTCACAAGACCTTTCGGGGACCCTTGGCGCGCGAGCGCTTCGAGAACGAGGTGCGGGTCCTCCGGCACCTGGAGGCTCGGGGCTGCGGCTTCGTGCCGGTGCTGCTGTCCGTGGAGCCTGAAAACCTGAAGATCATCACGACCAACTGCGGATCCCGGGTGGAGCAGCTCGGGGAGGACCACAGAAGGGAGCTCTTCGCGGAGCTCGAGCGCTACGGCGTCCGGCACCTGGACGCAGTGATGCGGAACGTGACCTACCGAATCACGGACAACCGGTTCTGTCTCATTGACTTCGAATTTGCTACCCTTCTGGACGGCGAGACCGCGCCGCCGGTTCCATGAGCGCGCGAAAAGGTCCCCAGGCGCGGCTCGGTTGGTCCGGCATGACCCACCGGGGAAAGGTGCGCAGAAACAACGAGGACGCGTTTCTCGCGCTGGTTTTCGATGGCAGCCAGGCGCACTACCTGGGCAAGACGGGCGAGGCGCCGATCGATGGGGGCGATTTCGTGTTTGCGGTCAGCGACGGGATGGGGGGCGCCAACGCGGGAGAGTTCGCCAGCCGGGTTGCGGTCGAAAAGATCACCCGCCTTATGAATCGCGGATTCCGTCCGGCCGAAGAGACCCCTGTCTTCAAGTTCGAGGGACGGCTCCTCGAGCTGTTCAACGCCATCCACCGCGATCTCACGGTGATCGGCGGCAGCTACGAGGAGTGCAAGGGCATGGGCGCAACCCTGAGCCTGTGCTGGTTCACGCCCCGGTGGCTGCACATCGCGCACGTGGGCGACAGCCGAATCTACCGGATGCCGGCGGGAGGGAAGCTGTGCCAGCTGAGCCACGACCACACCCACGTCGGCTGGCTTCGACGATCCGGCCGGATCAGCGAACTCGAGGCGCGGGTGCACCCGAGGCGCAACGCGCTAGACCAGGCGCTCGGGGCCGGCCACCAGTTCCTCGAGCCCCAGATCGCGACCCTCGAGTGGAATAGCGGCGACCGGTTTCTCCTTTGCAGCGATGGAGTCGTCGAGGGCCTTTGGGACCGGAGGATCGAGGAGATCCTCGGCGCGGACCTGCCCCTGGCTGGCCTGGCGCCGGCCCTGGTCACGGAGGCCGTGAACGTGTCAGGCCAGGACAATGCGACGGCGGTCGTCATCGGGGCTCTGGGGAATCCATAAGCCGTGGCCAAATCGGTGAAGGATATGCCCGGGCGCAAAAAGGCATAAACGGAAAAATTAATTTGGCATTGGCCGCGCTTCCGTGACATTCCAAGCCCTGTTTGACCCCGCATAGCATATAATCCCGAAACAGCCCATGACACCCAAAGAAGTTATCAACCTGGCCAAGACCAAGGAGGTCAAGATAGTCGACCTCAAGCTCTGCGACATTCACGGGACGTGGCAGCATTTTGCCATCCCGGTGTCCGAATTGACGGAGGAGATCTTCTCCGAAGGACTGGGCTTCGACGGCTCGTCTATCCGCGGATGGAGGGCGATCAATGCGTCGGACATGCTCGTCTTCCCGGATGCGGCGACGGCGTTCATCGATCCGTTCGCTGCCAACACGACGATTTCGCTCAGCTGCGACACGTACGACCCGATCACCAAGGAGCCGTACGACCGCGACCCGCGCGTCATCGCAAAGAAGGCCGAGGCCTACCTGAAGAGCACGGGGATCGCGGACTCCGCATACTTCGGGCCCGAGGCTGAATTCTTCATCTTTGATTCGGTGTCGTATGATTCGGCCTCGAACGGGACGCACTACAAGGTCGACTCGATCGAGGGCATCTGGAACCGCGGCCGGGAGAAGGAGGAGAACGGATCGCCGAACCTCGGCTACAAGATCCGCCACAAGGAGGGCTACTTCCCGGTCGCCCCGACGGACAAACTGATCGACATCCGGAACGAGATGATCCTGACGATGATCTCGCTCGGCGTGCAGATCGAGCGCGAGCACCACGAGGTTGCCACGGCGGGCCAGGCCGAGATCGACATCGTGTTCGACACTCTCCTCAGGACCTCGGACAAGATGAGCCTGTACAAGTACGTCGTCAAAAACGTCGCGTACAAGTACGGCAAGACGGCCACCTTCATGCCGAAGCCTCTCTTCGGCGACAACGGCTCGGGCATGCACACGCACCAGTCGCTCTGGAAGGACGGCAAGCCGCTCTTCTTCGGCAACGGCTACGCGGGCCTGAGCGAAATGGCACTATATTACATCGGCGGAATCCTGAAGCACGCGCCGGCCCTTTGCGCGATCTGCAATCCGACAAACAATTCCTACAAGCGGCTGGTGCCCGGCTACGAGGCCCCGGTCAATCTCGCGTACTCTGCGCGCAACCGTTCGGCCTCGGTCCGCATCCCGACCTACAGCCCGAGCCCGAAGGCCAAGCGCATCGAATACCGCACGCCGGATCCGGCGGCCAATCCGTACCTTGCCAACGCCGCGATGCTCATGGCCGGTCTCGACGGCATCCTGAACAAGATCCATCCGGGCGACCCGCTCGACAAGAACCTGTACGAGCTGCCTCCCGAGGAAAAGGCGAAGGTGCCGCACGTGCCCGATTCCCTCAAGGGGGCGATCGAGGCCCTCCAGAAGGACCACGCGTTCCTCCTCAAGGGCGGGGTGTTCTCGCAGGACTTCCTCGACAACTACATCGACCTGAAGATGGGCGAATACGACGCCGTGCGCCTGCGCCCGCATCCGTACGAGTTCTATCTCTACTACGACATTTGATCCGGCGGAACGTCCGGCCCGAAGTTTTCAAGCCGGCCCTATCCGGGGCCGGCTTTTTTTTCGGCCGGCCGAACGCGGGTCGCGCGCGTGAACTTGGCCCGGAAGAGCTCATCCAGCGCCAGGCGAAGATCGGCCGGGATCCGCTGGACGAGTTCTTCCAGGGACGGCGGCTCGCCGCGTTCGGCCAGTTCGGAAGTCTCGGCGGGAGGCGCGGCCTCCGCGGCCGGCGCCTTCGTGAATTGCTCCCGTTCTCCGGCGAGGAACGCAGCCTCGTCCGCCTCGCCTGGCCACGCGACCGCAACTTCCTGTTCGAGGCCGTCGCCCGGAACCTTTGGCTCAGGATTTTCAGGTTCAGGCGCCCGCGACCGGCTGGCTTGGGCCGGGTCTTCACCCCCGGTCCCCGCTGGATCCGGGCCCCGAGCCGCCGGCATTGCGGCAAGTGCCTCCTCCCGTGCCTGTGTCAGCGCGGCCGAAAGCCGCTTCTCCAACCGGTCAATCAGTCCTTTTTTTTTTCGCCTTTGTCGGACCCTTCCGTGGAAGCGCCGTCCTGGGTGGCGGAGGCCCCGGCCTCGTCGGCCAGGGCGGCCAGTTCCCTTATCAGGCTGTCGATCGCGCGGGCGCGGCTTGCCTCGACGGCCTTGAGAAGCGTGACCTCGAAATTGACCCTCTCCGCGAGCCCGTGCTTCACCCCGCCCTCCCCTTCGCGCAGGGCGTCCAAAAGGCGGGTGAGCTGCTCGGTCGTGAGCGGGGCGCCGCCGAGCCTGCTCGTCCGGCCCCCCTGGGCGATGCCGTCCAGGAGCGCCTCGCGAACGAGCGCCTGGAGGTCCCCCAGGAGACGGACCAGATCGCGGCCCGCCGAGTCGCACTCGTCGACGAGGGCGATGATCCGGCGGTTGTCCCCGGAGGCGACTGCGGCGGCGAGTTCGCCGACCTTTCCCGCGGCAACGAGGCCGTAGACATCGAGGACGTCGGCCTCGGCGATTTCCGAGCCGCAGAACGAAATCATCTGGTCGAAGATCGACTGCGCGTCGCGCATACCTCCATCAGCAAGCCGCGATATGGAGGCCACGGCCTCGTCGGATATCGTGATGTTTTCGGCCTTTGCGATCTTTCGCAGGCGCTCGGCTATTAATTCCGGCGGGATCGGCTTCAGGTCGAAGCGCTGGCACCGCGAGAGGATCGTCGGAAGCACCTTCTGGACATCGGTCGTCGCAAAGACGAATTTCACGTGCGACGGGGGCTCCTCCAAGGTCTTCAGGAGAGCGTTGAAGGCCGACTGCGAGAGCATGTGCACCTCGTCGATGATGTAGATCTTGAACTTCCCCTGCGCCGGGGAGTAGTTGATCGTCTCGCGCAGATCGCGGATCTGTTCGACGCTGTTGTTGGAGGCGCCGTCGATCTCGATGACATCGAGATACGTGCCGTCCGCGATCGCCTGCACGGCCGGATCGTCGGCGGAGAAATCGACTCGCGGCCCGCCGGCGCAATCGAGCGCCTTGGCGAAGATCCTGGCCATCGAGGTCTTGCCCGTTCCCCGCGGGCCCACGAAAAGGTAGGCGTGGGCTATCCGGTTGCGGGCGATGGCGTTCTTGAGCGTCCTGACGACGTGGTCCTGGCCTACCACATCATCGAATGTCTGCGGACGCCACTTTCTGGCTATGACCTGGTACGGTGAGGACACTGTCCACATCTCCAGCCGCGGGACTTTCCCTTACAACAAAAAAAGTGGCCAGGCACTCCACGGCACTGGGAGAACGTCGTTGCCGTTGCTGCCTTCCGGCCCTGGCGGAGTTCACGCGCCTGCCCATGCATGGCACCTGGCCGAGGCGCACCATGGGCCGGTGCAGGCCGCGCGCAACAACAATCCAAAGGCTGTTCAGGAGCCCGCTTTTGGCCGCGGGACAGGCTGCTGCAGGAAGAGGCGCTGCTGGTCCTGCCTGAACTGCTCGATCCTCTGGCGCTGAATGGCGATCATGTCGTTGAAGTCCTTGCGCTGTAAAGGATTGAGAATTGAGGCGATCTCGTCCTGCACATGCTCGATGATGATCTGCTCATTGCGAAGGTTTTCCCGGACAAGGCGCCTGATGTCCTCGTTCCCGTCGGCGATGATCGGACGGATTCTCTGCCTTTGCCAGGGGGTGAGTCGCAGCTGGTTGAATTGCAGCCAGCGCTGCAGCAGATGCACGTTGACCTGCTCGGGCGGGGCCTGCGGAGCCGGCGGGGCCGGTGGCTTGGCATAACGAAGCGTAAAGACTGAACCGATTGCACCCCCGGCCAGAAAGACGACCACGAAGGCGATGGCGATCTTCCAACTTTGTTTCATTCTGGAAAGAACGGCTCCGGGATCACGATGCGATATCGGCCATCTCGGCGACGGGATCGTCGGGGGCGGGCGCCTGGTCCTGGTGGTAAAGGCCGCGGATGCTCGAGAAGTTGGCGGCCACGGCGACTGCGGCAAGGCCGCAGGCCAGGATCATGGCGCGAAGGGCAAAGCGCTCGATCAGCAAATCGACGGGGCGTTCGGCCATGGCGAGGGCCGCCACCCGCGTGGCAAAGCCATACGGCGCATGGACATCTCGCCCGTCGGGAATGGTGCGGGCGGCGGCGGCGAGCCGCTCCCAGGCCTCAGGGGTGTTCTTCATGAGCCTTCCCTCTCCCTAAGCTCCGCAAAGAGCTTCTGCAACTTCCTTCGCGCCCGGAAGGCGCGGACCTTCACGACCGGTTGATTCCAGCCGGTAAGCGAGCTGATCTCGGCGATGGTCTTCTGTTCCAAATCCAGCATCCGTATGACCGTCCGATCGGCGGGCTTTAGCTGGTCCAATAGCCTGTGAACCAGTTCATGGGCGGCCAGGGCATCGTCAGGGGCCGCTGCGGATTCATCCGATATCGCCGCCTCAAGCGCACGCGCCTCGTTTTCGGATAGGTCCGCCCACCGGTACTCGGGCCGGCGCTTTTGCGCCCGCAGCTGATCGATGCACGTCGTCAGAGCAATCCGCGACACCCAGTGCGGAAACGGAACGGCCCCCTGATATTGCCCGAGACGCGAAAACATCTTCAGGAATACCTCCTGGGCAAGATCCTCCTCGGGAACGCGGCGCGGGAGATGCGCCCGCACAATGCGTATGACCATGGGATACAGGTGCTCAACCAGCTGGCGCGCTGCGTCTTGATCCCGGCTGCGCACGAGAGCGAGGCAGCCAACCAGATCAAACGACTGGTCGTCAGGCATGTTTGAATGGAGTCATGGTTAAGCACATGAAGCAAGACGGGGGTTCCCTCGGGCAAGTTACACTTCCGTCGGCGGAGGAGCGCCTTGACTTTCGCCGGTTGGTGCCGATATGAAACCCTCAACAGGAATGACAAGGAACATTCAGGCGAATCGACTTACGATCACGCGCGACCTATAAAACGCTGCTTAGCAGCGGGTTGCGCGTTAGCCTGATATATTTCTCCGCCGACGGGTTCCGGTTGCCCGTTGCGGAGTCCGGGCCGCCTGCCGGCCCGTTTTCACGAGCCTTTCGGCCTTTCCTCTTTTTCACTATGCCCCTATACACGATGTCATCCCTCCCTGCGCTCCAGGACGAGACGCGCCCCGACTCCGTCCCAGGGCGCCGGCCGAATCGTCCCGGCGCAGCCGGATGACGCCAGATTCAGTTCGTCCGCCCATGCAACCCAAACCCGATATCAAGTACAAGTCGCTCCCTCCGGTTGATTTACCCAACCGCCAATGGCCCAGCCGCACCCTCACGCACCCCCCCCTCTGGTGCAGCGTCGACCTGCGGGACGGCAACCAGGCCCTCGCCCAGCCGATGAGCGTCGAGGAAAAGCTGGAGTTCTTCGACCTGCTCGTCCGGATCGGATTCAAGGAGATCGAGGTCGGATTCCCTTCCGCCTCCCAGATCGAATTCGACTTCACCCGGCGCCTGATCGAGGAGAACCGGATCCCGGGGGATGTCTCGATCCAGGTGCTCTGCCAGTGCCGCGAGGACCTGGTCCTGCGCACGCTGGAATCCATTGTCGGGGCGAAGAATGTCATCTTCCATCTCTACAATTCGACATCGCCCAAGCAGCGCGAATACGTCTTCAACGCCCCTAAGGAGGAGATCGTCCGGATTGCCGTGTCGGCCGTCAAACTCCTGAAGGAAAGGATGCAGCCGCTCGTCGCGGCCGGGTCCCGGATCCGGCTGGAATATTCGCCGGAGAGCTTCACGAGCACCGAACTCGAGTTCGCGCTCGAGATCTGCGAGGCGGTGACCGAAGTCTGGCAGCCGACGGCCGCGGACAAGATCATCCTCAACCTGCCGGCCACCGTCGAGTACGCGACGCCCAACGTCCACGCGGACCAGATCGAGTGGATGTGCACGCACCTGACGCGGCGCGACAAGACGATCGTCTCCCTGCACACGCACAATGACCGCGGGACGGGGGTCGCTGCGACGGAGCTGGCGCTCCTCGCAGGGGCGGACCGGGTCGAGGGAACGCTTTTCGGAAACGGGGAGCGGACCGGGAACCTCGACATCGTCAATGTCGCCCTGAACCTCTACACGCACGGCATCCATCCGGGTCTCGATTTTTCAGACATCAACCACATCCGGGACGTCTACGAGCGCTGCACCCGGCTGGAGGTCCCCGTCCGGCTGCCCTAC
The DNA here is from genome assembly GCA_964605835.1 of uncultured Opitutaceae bacterium. Lineage (GTDB taxonomy): Bacteria > Verrucomicrobiota > Verrucomicrobiia > Opitutales > Opitutaceae > Palsa-1447. The sequence continues at coordinate 9,955 of CAZSEH010000048.1, read as the reverse complement.
GCAGGCGAACTCGTCTTCACCGCATTCAGCGGATCGCACCAGGATGCCATCAAGAAATCCTGGGGCCGCCGGAAACCCGAGACACCGTGGGACGTCCTCTACATACCGATCGACCCGGCCGACATAGGGCGAAGCTACAAAGCCATCATCCGGATCAACTCCCAGTCGGGAAAGGGGGGCGTCGCCTATGTCCTCGAGCACGAGTTCGGCTTCACGCTGCCGAAACTCATGCACCGGGAGATCGGCCGGATCATAAACGACATCGCCGATGCGAAGGGCACGGAGCTGACGCCGGCGGAAATCAATGAGGCGTTCCAGGCCGAATACCTCGCCCGCACCTCGCCCGTGGCCCTGGGGCAATTCAAGACAAGCGAGAGCAACGGAGTCATTTCCGCCGAGGCAACGCTCACGATAGACGGGCAGCCGCACGCGCTCAAGGGCTCCGGCAACGGTCCGATCGACGCATTCGTGAACGCCATTTCGGGCACGGCCCTGCCCAAGTTCGATGTCATAAGCTATTCGGAGCACTCCCTTGGCCGGGGCGCCGAGGCGCGGGCGGTCAGCTATATCCAGGTGAAGACCGATCGAGGGCGCGCCCTTTTCGGGGCCGGGATAGACACCAATATTGAGCTGGCGTCGATCAAGGCCGTCGTGAGCGCCCTCAATCGCATGCTTGCAAAGCGCTGAGAGACGGAGGACACCCATGCGCGCCCCATTTTGCCATCTTCCCTTGCGATTACCCCCGCATTGGGAGAGGGTGGCGGCGTCGCGTCTTCAATAAGTCTCCGAAACCGCACGTCGATCGCCATGGGAAAACCATACTCAATCACGGAAACCACGACCGGCGCTGCGGGATTCGCCCCGGCGGCCAGTCCCAGCCGGCCCTCGCTTGCCGGCGACGCCTGGCACTTCCTCTCCACGTTTGCCCGCCATCCGAGAACGATCGGGGCCGTGGCGCCGAGCTCGCGGAGGCTCGCCTCGGCCATGCTTGCCGCGGCCGATCTGCAATCGGCGGGAGTTGTCGTCGAGCTGGGGGCCGGGACCGGGGCCATTACCGGGCCGATCCGCGAGCGAATCGGGCCGCATGCCTCGTTCATCTCGATGGAACTAAACCCCGGCGCCGTGGACAGGCTCAGCAGGCGGTTTCGTGGCATCCACGTGATTTGCGACAGCGCGGAAAACCTGCGCCTGCACCTGGACATCCTCGGGATACAGAATGCCGACTGCATCATTTCCAGTTTGCCGTGGAGCAGCATGAATACGGACCTCCAGGGCCGCATTCTGGATTCGGTCTTCGCCTCACTGCGGTCGGGCGGATCGTTCAGCACGATGGCCTACCTGCATGCCAGCGGATATGCGTCCGCCCGCCATTTCAGGGCCGGGCTCGTGCGCCGTTTCGGCCAGATCAAATCGAGCAAGGTCGTGTGGGCCAATGTGCCGCCGGCGTTCGTCTATCACGGTTGGAAGACCTGAACCCGATTTGGGTGGGATGACGTTTGTGCCGACGAAGCCTCCGTTGACCGGGGAGACACTCGAGTCGCTCTCGGCCCGGCTGGCCGCGCAAGGGGAGCCGGCGTTTCGGGCGAAGCAGATTCTTGGATGGCTCTACAAGAAACGCGCGAGGTCCTGGGACTCGATGACCGACCTGCCGAAGGCTTTGCGGAGCTGGCTGGACGGGACGTTCTCGCTCATGCCGGCGACCCTGGTCCTCAACCGGCACTCCGCGGATGTGACCGACAAGCTCCTGCTTGAATTGGAGGACGGCTCCCTCATTGAAACGGTGATCATCCGGGCTCCGCAGGACGGCGTCGGCCTGGACCATTCCCGGAAGACGATCTGCATATCGACCCAGGTGGGCTGCGCCATGGCATGCGTTTTTTGCGCAAGCGGGCTTGCTGGATTGAAGCGCGACCTTTCGGCCGGGGAGATCGTGGCGCAGCTGCTCCAGGTGTGCTATTGCGAGGACGAGCGAACCCCGCGCGCGAAGGCCGAACTGGCCTCCTTCGACAACATCGTCGTCATGGGCATGGGCGAGCCGCTGGCCAACTATGATGCCCTCATCGCGGCCCTGACGACTCTCAACGCCAAATGGGGCCTCGGATTCGGAGCCCGGCGAATCACGATCTCGACGAGCGGACTCGTCCCGAAAATGCTGAAACTCGCCGACGAGCCCCTGAGCTTCCGCCTCGCGGTCTCGCTGCACGGGGCGACAGACGAGGTGCGAAGCCGGATCATGCCGGTAAACAAGGCCTACCCCCTGGCAAAGCTGATCCCCGCCGTCCGGGCCTTCGGCGAACGGCACGGTCGGATGGTGACCCTCGAATTCATCCTGATCGAGGATGTCAACGATTCGCCCGACCAGGCATCAAGGCTCAGGGACATCGCGGCCGATGTTCACGCGCACGTGAACCTGATCCCGTACAATACGGTCGACGGGCTCCCCTGGCGGCGACCGGGCGTGGAGCGCCAGGAGGCCTTTGCCGAGGTGCTCCGCCAGGCCGGAATTTCCGTGACGCTTCGCCGCGAAAAGGGACACGACATCGCCGCCGCCTGCGGCCAGCTCCGGCTGAAGACCGAGAAGGAGCGGGAGGCGGGGGTTCTGGCCCCAAGCTAGCCAGCGGCCGCAGACCCGGACGCCCAGCCTTTGGAAGGATATCGCGCATTTTTTCTTGCCGAAACCGCCGCGATTTCTAGGACGGAACACTTCGCGGGCTTGCTGTTTCTCACGGGAGCCCGCAGCGTCCCCACCCTTTCGCCCATGATTGAAGTAAAAGATCTTGTTAAGACGTATGGATCCAAGCGCGCCGTAAACGGAGTGAGCTTCAGTGTGCGGCGGGGCGACATCCTCGGATTCCTCGGACCCAATGGCGCGGGCAAGTCAACGACAATGAAGATGATAACGGGCTTCCTGCGCCCGGATTCGGGGTCGGCCCACGTGGACGGAATCGACGTCACCGAGGACCCTGTCGCCGTGAAGCGCAGGCTCGGGTACCTGCCCGAAAATGCGCCCGCCTACCCGGAAATGACGGTCGAGGAGTTTCTCAACTTCATAGCCGAGGTCAGGGGCTTCCGGGGTCCGGCGCGCAGCGCCCCGGTGGCGCGCGCCGTGGGGCTCACCCATCTCGAACCCGTTCGTAAACAAACGCTTGAAACCCTGTCTAAGGGCTACAAGCAGCGGGTCGGCTTCGCCCAGGCCCTCCTTCACGACCCGCCCACCCTGGTCCTCGACGAGCCGACTGACGGGCTCGATCCGAACCAGAAGAACGAGGTCCGGGCCCTGATCAAGAACATGGCCGCGGAAAAGGCCGTGATCCTGTCGACCCACATCCTCGAGGAAGTCGAGGCCATCTGCAACCGGGTGATCATCATCTCCCAGGGCCGCGTCGTTGTCGACGAGACCCCTGCGCAGCTTCAGGCCCGCCAGCCCAAGGCCCGGCTGGATGAAATCTTCCGCAGCCTGACCCAGTCGGACACCTGACTCCCCTCCTTCCATGTCCCAAGTCACGCCTGTTTTCAAACGCGAGTTCGGCGGATATTTCCGCTCTCCGGTGGCCTACGTCTTCCTCTGCGCGTTTCTCGTCATCTCGGTCGCCCTGGCCCTGTCCCGGTTCGGCGGATTCTTCCAGTCGGGTGTGGCGGGGCTGGAGCGGTATTTTGAGTTCTTTCCCTGGCTGTTCCTCTTCTTCGTGCCGGCGGTCGGGATGCGCCTCTGGTCAGAGGAGCGGCGCTCGGGGACGGCCGAACTCCTCTTCACCCTGCCAATCACGACTCTCGATGCGGTGATCGGCAAGTTTCTGGCGGCATGGACCTTTCTGACGCTGGCGATCCTCCTCAGTTTTCCGCTGGCCATCACCGTCGGCTACCTCGGTTCGCCGGACTGGGGGGTGCTGATCTGCAGCTATTTCGGCAGCATCCTGATGGCCGGTGGATACCTTGGCGTCTGCTCGCTCACCTCGGCCTGCACAAAAAGCCAGGTGATCAGCTTTGTCGTAAGCCTCATCGCATGCGCCGCCCTGCTCTTTCTCGGGCTCAGCGCCTTCACGAATTTTCTGGAGGGCTTCCTGCCGGTCGGCGTGGCGGACGCCATCTCAAATTTCAGCTTCATAACCCATTTCGACGCCTTCACGAAGGGAATCGTGGACCCAAAGGACATCATGTTCTTCCTCTCGCTCATGGGATTCACGCTCTTCCTGAACGTGGTCACCCTCGAACGCTGAAACGGCACCCATGAAACTTGGAAAGAAAACCCTGTTTGTCGCGCTCCTGTTCGTGGGCCTGCTGCTCATCAATTACCTGGCCTCGTCCCTGCCCTGGAGACTCGATCTGACCAACCAGAAGATCTACACGCTTTCGCCGGGAACGCAGGCGCTCATCGGAAAGGTGTCGGAGCCGATGACTTTCGACTTCTACTTCTCCAGGGGCGCGAATGGATTGCCCGTTTTCTACAAGAACTACGCCGAGCGCGTCCGGGAGATGCTCCGCCAGTACGCCAACGCGTCGCATGGGAAGATCTCCCTCAACCTTGTCGATCCAGAGCCGGACACGCCCGAGGAGGAGAAGGCGACGGCGGCGGGCCTCCAGCCGCAGCGCATGCAAACCGGCGGGGAGCCGTTCTATTTCGGGCTCGTCGCCACCCAGGCCGACCAGCAGAAGACGATTGCCGCCCTCTCACCGGACCGCGAGCAGTTCCTCGAATACGACGTTTCGGAGCTGGTCTACAGCGTCCAGCAGCTCGACAAAAAGAAGCTCGGGCTGATCACGAGCCTGCCCCTGCAGGGCACCCCGGGCAACCCGATGATGGGCCAGCAGGGAACCGAGGGCCAGTACGTCATCAATGAGTGGCAGGACACCTTCGACGTCGAGACCGTCGAAGCCACCGCGACCGAGCTTCCGGCCAAGCTCGACGCCCTCGCCGTCATCCATCCCGAAAACCTGTCGCCCAAGCTTCAGTTCGCCGTCGACCAGTTCCTGCTGAGCGGGAAGCCGGTCTTCATCGCAGTCGACCCCTCCTCGGAATACTTCAAGCGCCAGGCCGGCCAGATGGCGATGTTCAGCGGGGGCCCGCAGCCAAACGTGTCGAGCGACCTGCCGGCGCTGTTCGGAGCCTGGGGAATCGATTATAATCCCCAGAAGATCGTCGGCGACAATGGAAGGGCCACGGAGCTCCAGAATTCGGCCAACGGGAGCGTGGCGCGCTACCCCACCTGGATCAGCCTGACCAAGCAGGACCTCAACTCGAAGTCGCTGCCGACGGCCCAGCTCACGACGACCCTTTTCGTGGAGTCGGGCAGCCTTTCGCTCAAGGCCGGCAGCGCCCTTTCGTTTACTCCCCTGGTCCAGACTTCCCCAGACGCGGGCGAGATCGAGGCGGCGGCCCTGCAGATGGCACAGCCGGAGGATCTTGCGCGGCAGATCACCCCATCCGGAAGGAAGACGATCGCGGCCCTGATCTCCGGCAAGTTCAAGACCGCCTTCCCCGATGGAATGCCAAAGGATGAGCCTGCGGCCGACAAGAAGGACGAGGCGAAGCCGGTCCCGGCGACGGCGCCCCCGGCCCGGCATCTGACCGAATCTGCCGGCACCTCCACCGTCATCGTCGTCGCGGACACCGACTGGCTGTTCGACGATTACAGCATCCGAAAGTTCAACCTTCTCGGAACGAGCGCCGCCGAGCCGCTCAACGACAATCTTTCGTTCGCCGCCAATTCCCTCGATTTTCTGGCCGGATCGCAGGACCTGATCTCGATCCGCGGCAAGGGGGATTCGATCCGTCCGTTCACGGTTGTCAGGGACATGGAGGCCGAGGCGAACAAGAAGTACGAGGAGAAGCTGACGGCGCTCGAGGCCCGGCTGACCGAGGTGCAGACGAAGCTGACCGAACTGCAGGGGAAGAAGGGCGAGGGCAACCGGCTTATCGCCTCGCCCGAGGTCGCCAAGGCGATCGAGGATTTCCAGAAGCAGCAGGCGACCCTGCAGGCGGAGCGCCGGAAGATCCGGCTCGCGTTGCGGGAGGGAATCGACGCCCTGGAAAACCGGCTCTTGGCGGTCAACCTGCTGGCGACTCCGCTTCTTGTCTGCGCCTTCGGCATCTGGTTCTACCGCTCGCGCAAAAAGTGATCCCTTTGCGATGAAACTCAAAACCCTCATCGTCTCGATCGTCATCCTGGCCGTCCTCTCCGGGGTCGCCTACTGGAGCAACCGGCCCTCGGCGTCTGCGGTGACCGACAGCCGGATCGGCAAAGCACCTGTGGATTCCGCCGCAATCGGAAATGCGGCCAAGCTCCGCCTGTCCGACCAGGGCAAAACGGTCGTCCTCGCGCGCCAGGCCGATGGTTCGTGGAGGGACGAAAGCTACTACGGCATGCCCGCGGATTTTTCGAAGCTTTCGACCTTCGTCGGGGATCTCTCATCGGCGAAGATCCAGCGGCTCGTGACGACAAACCCCGGGCGCCTCGCCCGGCTCGAATTCAAGGATGCGAAGATCGAGCTTCTCGACTCCTCGGACAAGCCGATCCTCGCCCTCTTCCTTGGCAAGAATGCCGACACGGGAGGCCGTTTCGTGCGGTATGGGGAGGAGCCGAAAGCCTATCTCGCAAGCCTGAACGCGTGGCTGGATCCGGACCCGAAGAACTGGGCGGATGCCCAGCTCCTGAACGTGAAGCCCGACGATGTGGCCAAGGTCGAGGTTCCCTTCGATCAGGGCGGCCCGGTGTCCATCTCCCGGCCCGGGAAAGACGGCGCATGGACCGCCACGGCCACTCCCGCGGGCCAGCGGGCCAAGGCCGACAAGATCTCCTCCCTTTTGACCTCGCTCGGGGCGATCCGATTCTCCGACACGACCGATTCCGGCGACGCACAGGCCGCCGTTGCGAAGCAGCACCTGAGGGTTTTTAAGCTGACGACATTCGACGGAAAGACCTATTCGATCGCCCTCGGCCGCAAGCCCGAGGAAAAGAAGCTCAAGCCAGCCGAGAAGAAGGCCGGGCCGGCTGTCTCCCCGGCACCCGCCGCGGCGGGCGCAACTCCCGCCGCAGCCGAGAAGCCGGCGGAACCCCAGTACGACACGATCCCGGCCGGGCCCGTCTACGCGTGGATCACCTCCTCCGATGCGAAGGCCGGAGTGAATGCGCTCATGCAGAAGCGCTCGTTCCAGGTGGACGATTACACCTACACGGGTCTCCCGCAAAAGCCGGACGAACTCTTCGAGCAGGCGCCGCCGCCCCCGTCGCCGCTGAAGCCGCCTGCGACAAAGGCGAACTGAAGCGCGACGCCCCGCGCCGAGCGGGATGTTCGGGCTTAGATCGGTCTTTACAAACATATCAACGCTTCTTCATATGTTGATGTGATGAGGACCGATCCGTCCATCTCGGAGCTTTTCGAACGCAAGGGACCCGTGCGCTCGATCGAGTTCTTTCCGCCGAAGGACGATGCCGGGGTCGAGGCGCTGCGCCAGACTGCGGCGGCCCTGAGGCGGGTCGGCCCCGATTTTGTCTCGGTCACCTACGGCGCCGGCGGCAGCACCCGCGAGCGGACGGCCCAGGTGAGCCTGATGCTCAAGGGCGAGTTCGGCTTCACGGTGATGCCCCACCTGACCTGCGTCGGCCACTCCCGCAGCGAGCTGGACGGCGTCGCCGACGCCATTCATGCGGGCGGTTTCCGAAACATCATGGCGCTGCGCGGCGACCCGCCGAAGGGCGCCGCCAATTTCCAGGCCGCCCCGGACGGCCTGAGCCACGCGAACGAGCTCGTCGCCCGGCTCAAGGAGCGGCACCCGGATTTCTGCCTCGGTGTCGCGGGCTATCCCGAGAAGCACCCTGAGGCTCCGTCGCCGGAGGCCGATCTGGCGAACCTGAAGCGAAAGACCGATTCAGGGGCCTCGTTTGTGACGACCCAGCTCTTCTTCGACAACGATGTCTACCACCGCTTCGTCGATCGCGCCCGCGCCGCCGGAATCGCCGTTCCCATCGTCCCCGGAATCATGCCGGTCCTTTCGCTGAAGCAGATCCAGCGCTTCACCTTGATGTGCGGCGCATCGCTTCCGCAGAAGCTGGTCCGGCGCCTCGAGGCCGCAGGGGATCAGGCCGAGGTGTTGGAGGCGATAGGGATCGACTGGGCCCTTTTCCAGATCCGGGAGCTGCTGGAGCACGGCGCCCCCGGCTACCACCTTTACATCCTGAACCGGGCCAAGAGCGCCCTGGCTCTCGCCGCCGGCTTGGCGGCGTAACCCG
>CAZSEH010000048.1:0-1627 GCA_964605835.1 uncultured Opitutaceae bacterium | reverse complement strand
ATCAACCGCCTGCGAAAACGGGCCGGAACCCCGCCTCGGCCAGGATCCCGGCGGTCGCCTCGCGCTGGTCGCCCTGGATCACGATCCGGCCCTCCTTGACGGTTCCGCCGCAGCCGCAGGCTGAGCGTATCTTTTTTGCGAGTCTCTCCTTCTCGGGCTCGCCGATTCCGATGAAGCCCGAGACGACCGTCACGGTCTTGCCGCCTCGGCCACCGGTCTCCCGGGTAATGTCCACACGGCCCCGGTTGCCCTTAGGCGGAAATTGATTCGAGGAGGGCGTCTGCGGTTCGGATGCCTCCTTCTGGCCGACGTTGGACGCCGCCTTTTCCGGAAGGCCGGTTTTGCTCAGGCCGGCGAATGGATTTTGGGCAAGGCCCTGTCCTCCCTCAACGGGCAGTCTTCCATCCGCATTCACTTCGCCGGAATCTCGCCATCAAAGTACGCCATTGCCTTGGCATAGCTACGCCGCTTAAGGAGATGCGCCAGTTCCTGGGGGAGGCCGCCCGCCTCCCGTTCAACAATGTCCTCCAAAGCAGCCAACTGGCCGGTGATCGCCGTCGCATCAGAATTCTTGATGCTGTCCAGGAGCGAGATCAGGCGGGTCTTCACGTGGGCTTGAGCGTCGATCGGTGACATGTTCTAATCTGTCTGTTACCGAGGTTAAGTCCAATTGCAATCTCGGTTGCCGGCTTTCCCCCACGCTTGTATTCCCCGGCCTCCCAAGCAGCTTTCTGAAAAACATCTACTAATAGCTGATTTACCTAGAGACCTATTTATTCCAGCGCGGTCCAATACTTTTTCTAATTCTCTTCCCATGGCACCCATGACCATCCCGGTCCGGGCAAACGCGGAACTCATCGAGGCGATGCACCGCGCGTGGCTCGGCAATCCTGACGACGTCGATCCGACATGGCGGGCTTTCTTCCAGGGTTTTGCGCTGGGAAGCAGCGGAGGGTCGCTTGCGGCCGAAATCCTTGCCCAGGGCAAGTCCCCTCCGGCGATCATCGACAGCCTGAAGCAGTCGCACGTCCACGACCTGATCGGCGCATACCGCGCGATCGGCCACCTGCAGGCCCATATCGACCCGTTGAGCCCTCCGCCGCCGCCGACCCAGAAACTGGCGCTCAGGCAATTCAACCTTTCCGAGGCCGATTTGGACACGTCGTTCGACATCGGCACCTACCTCGGGGGGGGGCAGATGAAGTTGAGGGAGATCATCTCGGCCCTTAACCAGACCTACTGCGGGCACGTCGGCGTCGAATACGCGCACATCCAGGACCAGGATTGCCGCAGATGGCTCAGGGAGCGGATCGAATCGGGCCGCCTGCAGCCGCGTTTCACGGCGCCGCAGAAACAGAGGATTCTCCGGCAGGTCCACAAGGCCGAGCTTTTTGAGAAGTTCCTGCACACAAAGTATGTCGGCCAGAAGCGCTTTTCGCTCGAGGGAGGCGAGACGATCATCGCGGCGCTCGACGCCGTCATCGACCACTGCCCCGGTGTCGGAGTCGAGGAGATCGTGATGGGAATGGCCCACAGGGGAAGGCTCAACGTTCTTTGCAGCGTCATGCGGAAATCCTTCGACCAGCTTTTCGAGCAGTTCTCGGAGAACTACATCCCCGACTCGGTC
>CAZSEH010000047.1:21852-27944 GCA_964605835.1 uncultured Opitutaceae bacterium | reverse complement strand
GGATTTCCAGGAGGCGCTCGTTCACTCGGAGTCGCTCGCGGTGGAAAGGGGACTGCACTGGGTGCCCGCGTTCCATCGGGACCTGGCCTGGGGCAACGCCGTCTCCATGCTCTGCTTCCTCCGAAATGCGCCACCGCTCGACTGGGTTTACGTCCCGATAGGCCTGGGTTCGGGTGCCTGCGCACTCATTGCGGCGAGGGACGCACTTGGGTTGCGAACCGGAATTGTCGGCGTCGCCTCGGACCGGGCGCCGTCGATTGCCCTGTCCTTTGAGGCCGGGCGGCCGGTTCAACATGCGGCTTCGACCCGGATCGCTGACGGGATGGCCTGTTCGACCCCCAATCCCGACGCGCTCGGGCAGATCCTGCGTGGTGTCGAGCGCGTTGTGCGCGTTTCGGACGACGAGGCGGAGGACGCGATGCGCGCCTACTTTTCCGACACCCACAATGTCGCCGAAGGGGCCTCCGGCGCCGGTCTGGCCGCCGTCCTTCAGGATCGCAATGCCGTCCCTCGCAAACGGATTGGAGTCGTGTTCACCGGCGGCAATGTCGATGCGGCCGCATTTGCGCGGGTCCTTGCGACTGGCTGATCTCCGCAGGTATGGCGCCCGCGCAGGCGGGAAGCCCGCTTCAGCCGCCAGCCGGCGCGAGTTTCTGATTCATTGACCCGGCGGCATGCACGCCGCGAGCGGCACGTCAGAGCTCGAACTGGCCCGTCAGCACCGGAGCGCAGTCTCCGGCGATTGTCGCCCACACGGCGCCGTCGGCGGATCGGCGCGCGCTCCCCAAAAGCAGACTCGGCCGGCCCATCTCGGTCCCCTGCTCGATCTCGAAGGCCTGTTCGGCTTCCCCTCCCAGGTGGGTCAGAAGCGCCGCCAGTGTCGCGTTGGCACTGCCGGTAGCCGGATCTTCGAGGACGCCCAGAAGCGGCGCAAACATCCGGGTCGCCAGCCGCCGGGGCTCGACCGCATCCCGCACGTAAAGATGCAGCTGAAACCGCTTGCCGATCCCGGGGAACCGGCGGGCTGCCTCGCGAAACGCCCCGGGGTCGGGGTTTGCGCGGGCGAGCGCGGCCCTGTTGGCCAACTGGGCGATCACAAAACCCATGCCGACGCCAGCGAACACCGGCGGATGGACTTCCCGCAGAAAATCGCCCGGGGCGAGTCCGGCGCAGGCGGCCGCCGCCTCGATTGAAACCTCCTCCACCACGGTGAGCGGCTGCGGCGCGGCGACCTTGGCGCCCGTGACCGAGCCGTCCGATTCACGCCGCAATTCGATCGCGACCGGACCGGCCGCCTCCTCGAAGATCAGGGTTCGGGGCAAACCCGGGTTCAGCCGGGCGAGGACATATGCCGTTCCGACGTTGGGGTGCCCGGCAAACGGCACCTCGGCAGCCGGGGTGAAGATGCGGACGCGGGCCGTATGCGCCGGATCCGTGGGCGGCAGCACGAAGGTCGTCTCCGAAAGATTGAACTCGCGGGCGAGGCTTTGCATGACGGCGTCGTCCAGCCCCTCGGCCCGGGGAAAGACGGCCAGGGGATTCCCGCCAAAGCGCCTGTTGGTGAAAACATCGACGGTGTGAAAATCAAGAGTGGGCATCAGGTTTGAGAATATCGGTTGTCCATTCGCCAGCCGCGAGGAATGACACCGTGCGGGTGACGGTACTCAAGAGCTAAACACGACGTCGTTGCCTTCGAACGGAAAATCAAGCCGTCGCCCGAGCGGGCGCGGCTCATTTCCTGTTCAAGGATAAATGGTGTTGTGTGTAAAAACTGCGCCTTGCGCCTCGGAAGGCGCCGAAAGCGGGCAATTCGGGTGAAGTTGCGGATTGGGCGCTCCTATCCATACTCATTCCGATGATCAGGATGGAATTGAATTGCGATCGCGTCCGCCGCGTCACCGTCCGGCGGCTTGCGGTCCTCCTTTTTGTCTTGGGATTGGCTGCCGTATCGAGGGGGGGGCCGCCGTTTCTGACGGATGATCCGGAGCCGGTGGATCTCAACCACTGGGAGTTCTATGTTTTCGGCCAGGGCGATCGTTCCGCCGATTACAATTCGATTTCGTGGCCCGCCATTGAATTGAACTATGGCATCCTGCCGAACACCATGCTGCATCTGGTCGCTCCGGAGGCCCGCATCTCTTCTCCGGGGACCGGCTGGACGACGGGTTACGGGGACACCGAGGCGGGCATCAAGTATCGTTTTGTCGATGAGACGGAGACGCTCCCCCAGATCGGGATCTTTCCCATGGCCGAGCTCCCGACAGGCAGCAGCAGCAAGGGACTCGGCAACGGGCGCGCATGGTATCGGCTCCCCGTCTGGCTTCAGAAGAGCTGGGGCCCCTGGACGTCCTACGGGGGAGGGGGTGTAGCGCTAAATTCGGCGCCGGGACAGCGCAATGCGGGGTTTGCGGGATGGCTTGTCCAGCGCGACATCGGCAAGTACCTGACCCTGGGGACGGAGGTTTTCCGGCAGGGCGCCGATGCGGCCGGAGGACCGGGCTTCACCCTAGCCAATCTCGGGGGATCGATCAATTTCACGGAGAAATTCAACCTTCTCTTCTCGGGCGGCCGCTCCATTTCCGGCCCGCGGCACACAGCCTGGTACCTCGGCCTGTATTGGACGGGCGGCCCGGAAAAAGCCGACAAGAAATAGGAGATCTTAAATCATGGCTGGAGGCGTGGGGTGTTTTCACGCAACCTTGCACCATGGAACCATCGAACGACCTGAAAATCATCGCCAGGCAGGAGAAGGCACTTGTCGCGGCGCGACTGGACGCCGAAATGGTCTGGACCCTGGGCAGCCGCATGCGCGAGCTGGCCCTCAAGAGAAATGCCCCCGTGACCATCGACATCCGGCGGTTTGGGCAGGTTTTGTTCTATTGCGCCCTTCCCGGGGCGACGCCGGACAACGCCGAGTGGATACGCAGAAAATCGAATGTTGTGCAGCGTTTCCTGCGCAGTTCCTACGCGATCGGGTTGAGCCTCAAGGAGGCGGGCGCGACGCTCGGAGGGCAGTATGGGTTGACCGACGCCGATTACGCCGTGCACGGGGGATCGTTTCCCCTGTGCGTTGCGGGCGCGGGAATAATCGGCTCCGTCACTGTCTCCGGATTGCCGCAGCGGGAGGACCACGCGATGGTCGTCCAGGCGCTTTGCGAGCTGCTCGGCAAGGATTATTCGAAGCTCGCGCTGCCCGACAAGTGATGTCGGCTCAATCCGGGGGCGTCAGGGAATGCCGAAGACCTTGCGAAGCTCGTCGAGCGCCGAGGGCGGCATCGAGACCAGGGGTCCGAGCGGCTGGGCAAGCAGCAGGGCCTCGGAGGTGGCCTCGAGCACTTCGAGCCTGTCGAATGCCTCGAGAAGCGTGCGGCCGACCGCGACGACCCCTTCGTTTTCGATCAGGACGACCGGATGCAGGGATGGCGAAATCCCGTCGGTGATGCGCGCCGCATCCTCGACGATGCGCAGGAAGGGAAGCTTCGGCACGTTGCGGAGGACGACATAGCTCTCGGGAATCGTGTGGGTGACCAGCGGAGCGTCGGTGACGCAGAAGGCCGAGGCGTGCGCCGGCTGAGCGTTGATGATTGCGCCGACTTCGGGGTGGCGGGCGTAGATTTCCGCGTGCAGGCGGGCGGCGCGGCTGGGGCGCTGGCCCGCCGAGCAGGTCTGCCCGCGCACCCGGACGATTCCCCCGGCCGACACCTCGAGCCGGTCGCTGCGGCGCGGGGTAATGAGGAAGTCCCCGCCTGACAGCCGCGAGGAGAAGGCGCCGGCGGTGCTTATCAGGAGCCTCTGCTCATAGGCCCTGTGGAGGAAGGCGCAGATATCGCCGCGAAGGGCCTTTTCGTCATTGCTTGGCGCCTCCGGGGCAAGCGCCCCGAATTCGGGCATGGTCTGAACGGCCAGATCCGCGGCCCCGAGCACCTTTGGCGCGCCGAGCATTGACGCGCGGACGAGAGTCTGCGCCGCAAACTCGAGGGTCTCGAAGCGCTGAAACGCGTCCGCAAGGCTGCCGCCGCCGACCACGACTCCGTGGTTCTCCAGCAGGACACAATCGGCCCCGGTCTGGAAGGTGGCCGCGATGCTGTCGCCGAGCGCCTGCGAGCCCGGGCAGGCATAGGGGGCGAGGGCCACCCGGCCGCAGACGGCGTGCACGTGCGACTGCACGCGCGTGTCCGGCAGCTTGCGGCAGATAGAGAAGGCGACGAGCGCCCCGGGATGGGCGTGCACGATCGCCTTCAAATCGGGCCGCCGCCGGTAGATTTCGCGGTGGAAGGGAAACTCGGAAGAGGGCGGGTGGGCGCCTTCGGCGCGGCCATCCGGATGGACCCGGATGATGTCCGCCTGTGTCAGCGCTCCCTTGTCGACTCGCGCCGGCGTTATCCAGATGCCGCCGTCGGGATCGCGGATAGACAGGTTACCGCCCGAAGTCGTCGTCATCCGGTACCGGTATATCCGCCGCATCGTGGCGACGAGTTCCTCGCGGGGATGCATCCAGAAAGTGTCCATAGGCGTAGTGCGGCCGATTTTGGAGGCGACCCGGGGCGGGTCGAGCCCCGAAATGGGGCCCCGCCGGAGAAGGCGCGATCCCGGGGCCACGACAGAGCTGCGGCCCCGCGTGATGCCGCGAGGGGCGGGCCCGGCGGTTCAGGGGCCCTTGGTTCCCTCGGAGTTGGCCAGGTTGATGAAGAAAATGGCGACCTGCTGTTCTGCCTCGTACCGGCTTTTGAGGGCGGCGAGCGCGGCGACCTGGGGCTGGGACAGGGAGGCCTGGGCGCTCCCGATCGCCTTGTCCCAATTGACCGTGCCCTTGACCACGGTCGAGCCGTCCTTTCTGTCGCTGCTGTCGGCAAGTATGCCGATGAGCTGCTGCGCCTGGGGGGCGGTCAAGGGGCTTTCCGTCGAATAGAGATCTCCGGCAAGATCGCCCACAATCGGCAGGACCGCGCGATCGTGATAGTAATCGCGAAACTGCGCGTAGCCCTTGCGCCCGAGCAATGCGGCGATTGCCGCCTTGTTCTGCCGGTCGAGCTCGTCGTCCAGGGCCTGCATTTCCGGGGACGAAACATCCATGCCACGGCGATTGGCCGTTTGCTGCACAGTGATGTCATTCTCTTCGCGCTGGGCCAGAAGGTCCTTGAGCTTCTCGATCTGGTCCTGCGAAAGCCCGAGAAGCTGGAAGAGCAGGCCCCACTGGCCGCCCAGATTGTCGCGGTAGGCTTTCATGTATCTCGCGTGAAGAGTGGCCGCAGCACTCGAATTGCCAGGCTCCGGCTGCGAAACGGACTCCGGTTCGGGTTCGGAACGGGCTTTTGCGATCTTGAGCGCCCTGTCGAGGTCGGCCGTCTGCAACCGGGCTTCGCGGAGCATGTCTTCGGCGGCGGAAAGCTGCCTGTTGAGTTCGAGCCGCATGACCCTCGCCTGCTCCGACGCCGCGGCGAGGCGCCGGGCCTCGTGCCATTCACGGAAGGCGAAGGCGATCGCCAGGGCCGCCGCCAACGACACGGTGATGAAAATGAGGGTCGGCCTCTTCACGGTGCACCGGCCTTCACGATGGTGTCCTTTGCGCCCTGTCTTTCAAGCTGGTCGAGCTCAGCCTGGGCCCGAAGGGACTGCAGCGCGGCGACCTGCCCCGGGAGCAGAGCCCCTTGCGCCTGCGACAGGATGTTGTCCCAATTCAGGGATCCGGCATCGACTTTTGGCAGGCCGAACGAGTCCCTTGGGCTCGGAGGAATCTGGGCTGCGATAATCCTTGTGAGCTGAGCGGCTTCCTGTGCCGAGAGAGGCGTGGGAGAATAGTAGAGGTTCGCGGCCACGCTGTTGACCAGGGGCTGGGCTGGAAGCGTGGCTTCATACCGGGTGTATTTCTTAAAGCCCGGTTCGCCCAGCAAGTCGCGCAGTGCGGCGTCCCGCTGGCCCGCGATCTTGTCCTCCAAGCCGGCGAGGGCCGGATCGTCCGGGGCAGCGCCGGGGTTCCGAAGGCGGGCGGCCTGCTGGAGATCATAAATGTCCGAGAACATCTTGAGCTGCAGGTTCCCGAAGCGGTCTATCTCCTCGGGCCTGAGTCCAAGCTCGTGAAACAGCGGGCCGTA
>CAZSEH010000047.1:0-21752 GCA_964605835.1 uncultured Opitutaceae bacterium | reverse complement strand
TCCGCTTCCGCGGCGGCCGCCTGGCCGGATGCGGCCTTCCCGAGGCCGACCTGGGCTGCGAAATAGACTCCAATTCCGAGCGCCAGGACTCCGCAAAGACCTGCGAATCCGAGTGCGAGTCTGGGCGTCGTCATGATTTTGGGAACAAGTTGGGCTGATTCAGCGGGGTGGATGCCGAGGCGGAGCATGATAGCACCCGCGGGCCGAAAAAACACACAAACATTGCGCGCCGGGCCGGCGCTTCGCGGCTGTCTTGCGCTCCAGCTCCCAACCGGTCAACGATAAGCCCGGTGAGCCTGCCCGGCAAAGACACTTCAGACCGTCGCCGCGTCGCCTGGATCTGTGTGGCGCTTTTCTTCGGCTCGCTGCTCGTCTTTGGCCGGGCGATCGGAAACGGTTTCGTCAA
The DNA here is from genome assembly GCA_964605835.1 of uncultured Opitutaceae bacterium. Taxonomy (GTDB): domain Bacteria; phylum Verrucomicrobiota; class Verrucomicrobiia; order Opitutales; family Opitutaceae; genus Palsa-1447. The sequence goes on along the minus strand of CAZSEH010000047.1, from coordinate 21,346 downwards.
CTACGACGACCCCGATTATGTGACCAAGAATTCCCATGTCCAAAAAGGGCTGGGTTGGGACGGGGTGCAGTGGGCCCTCACTTCGGGGGAGGCGTCGAACTGGCATCCGCTGACCTGGGTGTCGCATATGGCGGACTGGACGCTTTTCGGGGACGATCCGCGGGGGCATCACGCCGTCTCCCTGGGCTGGCACGCGCTGAACGCGGTGCTGGTTTTCCTCGTTTTGCGGCGCCTGACCGGGAGTCTTTGGGCGAGCGCCTTCTGCGCGGCGCTGTTTGCCTGGCATCCCCTGCGGGTCGAGTCGGTTGCCTGGGTGGCCGAGCGAAAGGACGTCCTGAGCGGATTCTTCGGGCTTTCCGCCCTCTGGGCCTACGCGAATTACGCCCTGGCGCTGCCGGAGAACCGCGCGCTGGCGCGGCGCTACTACGGATTGTGCATTGCCGCCTTTGCGCTCGGGCTGATGTCCAAGCCGATGCTCGTCACCCTCCCCGGAGTTTTCGTCCTGCTCGATTATTGGCCGCTTTCGAGGGTGTTCGCATCCGTGCCCGGCCAATCGGAAAAGGCGGCGTGCGTCTGGCTGGAAAAGATCCCGTTTCTTCTCCTGGCGGCCGTGTCCAGTTTCGTCACTTTCATTGTGCAGAGGAACGGCGGCTCGGTATCGCAGACTCTTGGGCTCGGTGCGCGGCTTGCGAACGCGGTCGTTGCCGTTCCCCGCTACCTCGGCAAGCTCGTTTACCCGTTCGACCTTGCCGCGCTGTACCCGCACCCTGGGCATTGGTCGTTCTGGGCCGTGGCAGGATCCCTTCTTTTTGTCGGCGCCGTGACACTCGCCGGATGGCGGCAGCGCAGCCGCCGGCCGTGGATCATTGTGGGCTGGCTGTGGTTTCTCGGGATGCTGCTGCCCGTTTCGGGGATAATTCAGGTCGGAATCCAGTCCATGGGCGACCGCTACACCTACCTGCCGATGCTCGGGGTCCTGATCGCCGCGATCTGGAGCGCACGAGAGTTTATGACCTCGAGAAGCGCCCGGGAGTTCGGGATCATGGCGGCAATCGCGATTCTGGTCGGTTGCGCCATTCGCACCTGGGATCAGATCGGCGTATGGAAAGATACCTTCACCCTTTTCGACCATGCGCTCGCCGTAACCGACGCCAATTACATGGCCTACAACAATCGCGGCGTCTTCCTCGAGGACCAGGGCCGGTTTCCGGAGGCGGAGGCCGACTTCCGGCGGGCACTCGGGATCAATCCGGAATTCGACGATGCCAACGCCAATTTTGGACACCTTCTCGACAAGCAGGGCCGTCCGTCGGAGGGACTTCCGTACCTGAGGAAGGCGGTTGCGGCCAACCCGAGACTGATTCCGGCCCATGTCGGCCTCGGCGAGGCGCTGTCCGACTCGGGTCAGGTCGACGAGGCGATCGACGAATACAAGGGGGTCCTCGCGCGCGATCCCGAGAACGAGGATGCACTCGATGATTACGGGGTGGCCCTTGCGATGAAGGGTCGGCCGGGCGAAGCGGAGGAGCAGATCCGGGCCGCCCTTCGGCTGAAGCCAGGGGACGCGAGCGCGTATGGCAACCTGGGCAATGTCCATTCTATGATGGGCCGCATCGACGACGCCATCGAGGATTACCGCCGATCGCTGACAATAAAACCGGAGGCGGCCGAGACCCATTTCAACCTGGGCACTGCGCTCGCCCAAAAAGGACGTCTTCCCGAGGCCGCCGGGGAGTACGCAAGCGCGCTCAGGCTCAGGCCCGTCGATCCTGACGCGCACGCCAGGCTGGGCCTTATCCTGGCGCAGCTCGGCCATCGGGACGATGCAGTTTCTGAGCTTGAGACGGCGATCCGGCAGAAACCCGATTTCAGCCAGGCGCAGGCATGGCTGCAGGCGGTCCGGGCGATGCCCGCTCCACCCGGGAAATAGTCCGCGGCTTTGGGAGGCCGTCCCGGACGCCGGGGATGCGGCTCATCCTCTTGCACAAAGGCCGGCGAGGGTGTGTTATTTGCAGGTCCGCCGTCCGAACACCATGACCGAACCCACGGAAAACAGCTTCCCTGCTCCCTCAGAGCCCGCGCGACCGCGCGAACGGCCCCGCAAACCTCCCGAACCGAGTCTTCTGATCGGCAGAGGCGATGCGATACGCGATGTGATCAGGACGGCGGAGGAGGTGGCCCGGTCGGGGGTTACCGTCCTGATCGAGGGCGAGAGCGGAACGGGAAAGGAGCTGGTTGCGCGCTATATCCACGCGACGAGCCCGCGGGCCGACAAACCGTTCATTTTCGTCAACTGCGCGGCATTGCCCGAGCATCTGGTTGAGGCGGAGCTTTTCGGCCACGTCAAGGGAGCCTTTACCGACGCGCGCTCCGACAAGGCGGGCCGCTTCATGCTCGCCGACGGTGGAACCCTCTTTCTCGACGAAATTGGCGATTTGCCCCACAAGGGGCAGGGGGACCTGCTGCGAGTAATCGAGGACGGCGCGTTCCGCATGGTCGGCGGAACCGAGCTCATGCGGGTGGACGTGCGAATCATTGCGGCGACAAACAAGGATCTGACGGAGGCGGTCGCCGCGGGGAAGTTTCGCGAGGACCTCCTGTACCGCCTCCAGGTGATCCCAATCTCGGTGCCCCCGCTCCGGGACCGGGCCGAGGATATACCACTCCTGGCGGACGCGTTCCTCGACCACTTTGCCGCGAAGCACAAGCGCCGCCGCCAGACAATTTCGGCGGAATCCATGCAGCTGTGCCAGAGGTTTTCGTGGCCCGGCAACGTGCGGCAGCTCCGGAACATCATCGAACGCCTCGTCGTAACGTGCCGGAAATCGACGATAGAAGTTATTGATCTTCCGATTTTTATGCGGACCAGCGACCTGGAGGCTCCCTCTTTTGCGATCCGGCCCGGAATGACGCTGGCCGAAGCGGAGATGCTCCTTATCCGGCAGACCCTGATCCACGTCACATCCAAGCGCGAGGAGGCTGCCCGGTTGCTGGGAATCAGCCGGCGGGCGCTCCAATACAAGCTCAAGCGATACGGATTGCTCGATTTGTAACCCTGCACTCAGGGGGCGAGAATTGTGCAATTACTGCACAAGCGGCGGATTGACTGTTATGGCCAGTCATTGGCAATAACGTGATATTTATATAAATAATTACAAATTAACAGCTTCTGATATAAGACTGGCCGACGGCACGAAGGCTGCCATAGGGAATATGCGCCCGCCATTTGGGCGCAAAAAACCAAACTGAAAAATGAGCAACGATCTTAATCTCAACACGGCGTCCGCGCCGTCCGCTCCCCAGGCCGGCCAAACGCCGGCTCCAGCTACCGCCAAGGCGAAATTGCCGAAGCGGCTGCGTTTTGGACAGAAACCCGCGACGCCCGCCCCTGTGAGCGCCGTTCAGAACCCGGCTCCTGCCGCGGCGGCCATCAAGCCGCTGTAAGTATCGGGAATTTGGGACAGCCGGGCCAACGCCTGCGGCGAGGCCCATTGTCCCGCGAAACGATTCCGCAAACAAGACTATCGATAGTTTTCAGGCACGGCGGCTGGTCGGCGACGATCGGCCGCCGTTTTTTTATCCTTCCAGATTGGAAGTACGAATGCGGGTCGCATGAATCCCGGGCTTTTTTCTTTTCGTAAGCGTCTCTTATCTGGTTCTGTTCTGGATGCCGCCGGCACCCAGGCCGAAGGCCACCCGCCCCGGACCTTTCCTGCCCTAAACCGAAACACCCCATGCCACTCTATGCCCTCACGATCTTCATCGGGGCGTTTCTCCTTTTTCAGGTTCAGCCGCTCATCGGCAAATACATCCTTCCCTGGTTTGGCGGCAGTCCGGGCGTCTGGACGACGTGCCTCCTGTTCTTCCAGACAGCCCTCCTGGTCGGATACGCCTATGCGCACTACACAAGCCGGCGGTTGAAGCCCGGGACGCAGGCGCTCCTGCACATCGCCCTTCTCGTGGCGGCCCTCGTGTTCCTGCCGATCGTCCCGTCAGACGCCTGGAAGCCGCAGGCCCCGGGCGACCCGACGCTGCGGATACTCATTCTGTTGGCGGTGAACCTGGGATTGCCCTATATCGTCCTCTCGGCGACCGGGCCTCTCGTCCAGCGGTGGGCCAGCCTCACCCATCCGGGCGTCTCGCCGTACAGGCTCTATGCGCTGTCGAACGCGGGTTCGCTGCTCGCGCTTCTGAGCTACCCGTTCTTTTTCGAATGGGCGTATTCGCGCCGCACCCAGGCGAATCTGTGGGCGATAGGCCTGGGCCTATTTGCAATCGTCTGCGGGCTGTGCGCCGCAAGGGTGCGGCGGCACGCAACCGGCGGGGATCGGGCGGGGGAAAACGGCCCGGTTGAGGAATCCGGCGCGGGCACCGGAACCTCCGGGGATGGAGAATCCGGGCCGGGTGCCGAACCGACCCTGGGTGACCGGCTCCTGTGGCTTGTCCTGCCTGCAGTCGCCTCGATTCTCCTTCTCGCCACGACGAACAAGCTGTGCGAGGACCTGGCCGTCGTTCCGTTTCTCTGGGTTTTGCCGCTGAGCCTGTATCTCCTCAGCTTTATACTCTGTTTCGATCATCCCCGCTGGTACGTGCGCCCGCTTTTCAGCATGCTTTTGGTGGCCGGGCTTGCGGCCGTAGCCCAGCTGCTTTTTGCCGAGGACGAAGCGTCGATCCGGGCGCAGGTGATCGGCTACTCCGGCGCCCTGTTTGCCGGCTGCATGTTCTGCCATGGAGAGTTGTGCCGCCGGAAGCCGCACCCCAGCCACCTGACCTCCTTCTATCTGATGATTGCCGCTGGCGGGGCGCTCGGCGGGCTTCTCGTCGCGGTCGTTGCCCCGCTTGTGTTCGATTCGTTTCTCGAGCTGCCGATTGGATTCTGGATCCTGAGCGTCCTGCTGGCAGTGCTGGCGATCCAGAAGCGGGACCGTTCGCTCGCCCTGGGGGCCCTTGCGGGCGCCGTCGCGGGCCTTTTCATTGCGATTGCAATGCGCGGCAGCTACGCGGCCACCTGGGCGATCCGGTGGGACATCCTGGTCGCGGAGTGCCAGAATTTCTTCCGGGATCACGGAAAGGTGACCGGCGTTTGCGCGGCGGGGGCCCTCTGGGGCTTTGTGGACCTGCGGCGCATATTCCTGCGCGAATGGCGGCCGCGCATGGGAAGCTTCCTCATCTTCATCTCCCTTGTCCTGGGCTTCGTCCTGATGAGGGAGGCTGAAGGCACCCGCGAGTCGGCGATCAGCGTTTCGCGAAATTTTTTCGGTGTCCTCACGGTGTACGACTACTCGAAAAACGACCCGGCCGAGCACTACTATGAACTGGAGCATGGCCGGATCATCCACGGGCTCCAGTTCACCGACCCGGTGAAGTCGCGGTGGCCCACGACGTATTATGCGGAGTCGAGCGGAGTGGGCCTGGCCATTCGGAGCCTGTCACGCACCGAGGGCCGCCGGCTCGGCCTGGTGGGCCTCGGCACGGGCACGCTGGCGGCGTATGGCGAAAAGGGCGACACGGTGCGGATCTACGAGATTAACCCCCAGGTGCCCCTGCTCTCGACCAGCCGCTTCACCTACGTCGCCCGCTCCAAGGCCAGGGTGGACATCGTCATGGGCGACGCCCGGCTGTCCATGGAGCGCGAGCTCGAGCGGGGCGATCCGCAGCGGTTCGACCTGCTGGCCCTGGACGCCTTCAACAGCGATGCGATTCCGGTGCACCTTCTGACCCGCGAAGCTTTCGCGACCTATCTCAAGCACATGAAGCCGGATGGGATCATCGCCGTCCATATCTCCAACCGGTACTTCGACCTGCAGCCGGTGGTCGAAAGCCTGGCGAAGAACTTCGACCTTCAGTCGATCGTGATCTCCGATGACAACGAGGAGAGCTGGTGGATCTACGATACGACTTGGGTGCTCGTGGCCAGGAAGGGCCGGTTTCAGCAGACACCGTCCCTTCTCGAGGCCGCCAACAGCGCCGACAAAAGGTCGAATACTCCGCCGCCCCTCTGGACCGACGACTACACGAGCCTTTTCAGGATTCTGCGCTGAACCCGGAACCGGGCGGACGGCGCCGCGTTCGAGGCGCAACGGAAACGGAGTGCCGGCGTTCCCGGATCGCGGCTTGCATGGCGCCATTTTCCCCGCCCATGATTCCCGGGATTCGATGATCAAATCTCCCGTCTCCGGAAAAATCGTCCAGGGTGGTTCGCACCCGGCTGCCGCCGCCCTGCGGCTGCGCAAATGAAGCTTTTCATCGCAGGGCATCAGGGAATGGTCGGCTCGGCGCTCGTGCGCCGGTTTCAGAAGGAGCCGGGCGTCGAACTGCTGCTGCGGACCCGGCGCGAACTGGATCTCGGCGACCGGGCGGCTGTCGAGGCGTTCTACTCGGCCGCGAAACCCGACATGGCGGTCATCGCCGCCGCAAAGGTGGGCGGCATCCATGCCAATTCGACCTATCCGGCGGAGTTCATCCACGAGAACCTCGCCATCGCGTCGAACACGATCCACGGCGCATACCGCTTTGGGGTGAAGAGGCTGCTCTTCCTTGGCAGCTCGTGCATATACCCGAAGCATGCGCCGCAGCCGATGCCCGAGGACAGCCTGCTGACGGGACCGCTCGAGCCGACAAACGAGGCCTACGCCGTCGCGAAGATCGCCGGCCTGAAACTGGCGCAGTTCTACCGGCGCCAATACGGCATCCTGTTCCACTCCGCGATGCCGACCAATCTCTACGGTCCCGGCGACAATTATCAGGGGCAGCTTTCCCACGTTCTCCCGGCGCTGATCCGCAAGTTCCACGAGGCGAGGGAAGGGAACTGGGCGGAAGTGACCGCCTGGGGAACAGGCTCGCCCCGGCGGGAATTCCTGCACGTCGACGACCTGGCGGATGCGTGCGCCTTTGTCCTGCGCCTCGAGAATCCCCCGGACTGGATCAATGTCGGTTCGGGCGTCGAAATCACGATAAGGGACCTTGCGGCCACGGTCGCCGAGGCGACCGGATTTGCCGGCAGGATCGTCTGGGACTCGTCAAAGCCGGACGGCATGCCGCGCAAGCTCCTGGATGTCTCCCGGCTGGCGGCCCTGGGGTGGAGGGCCCGAATCGGCCTGAAAGAGGGAATAGCGAGGACATACGCAAGCTTTCTCGCCGAGAAGGCCGCCGGAACGCTGCGGGAATAGGCGGAGCCGGATCCGCCCCTATTGACCTTGGCGGCTTCCTCCGCTGACCTCGCCTTGGTCCAACCGCCAAGCCATGTCCGCCGAAAATCCTGAATTCTCAACCGGGGAGGAAGAAGACTCCGGTTCGCGCAAGTCGTTCTGGGAACACGTGCAGGATCTTCGCACGGCCGTTATCCGCTCGGCGATCGCCATCGGCGTGGCGATCATGATCTGCCTCCTTCTCACGCCCCAGATTGTCGCGATCCTGGAGCATCCGATCCGGCGGATGCGCATGTTTGAAAAGCCGAGGGCGACCCTGACCCTGGAACTGGGAGCCGCAAAGCTGGGTCCGTTCGAGGTGACGAAGGAGGACTTTCCCGCCCTTCCCGATGGCCCGACGCCCCATGCGGTGTTCCGGGTCGGATCGGCGACAATCGCAGGCCGGCAGGTCCTCACCCTCCAGCCCGATCCGAATGGCGCTGCCGCGGACCCGATCGAGGTCACGCTGCACAACCTGAGCCCGACCGAGGCGTTTCTCGTCGCCTTCCACGTTGCGATCTACGCCGCGATCGTCCTGTCGGCGCCTTTCTGGCTTTATTACCTGGGAAGCTTCATCATCCCGGCCTTCAAGCGGAGCGAGCGGAAGGTCGTGTTTGTCTGGGCGGCCTGGGGCGTTCTCCTGGCGCTTACCGGAGTCCTCCTGACTTATTTCATTCTGCTGCCGGTCGCGCTTCGGGCCTCGATGAAGTACTCGGACCTGCTGGGATTTTCCGCCTCCGACTGGCGCGCCGACGAGTACATCAGCTTCGTCTGCAAGTTCCTTCTCGGAATGGGGGTCGGTTTCCAGTTCCCCCTGGTCGTCCTGATCCTCGTGAAGATGGGCATTTTGACCCATCGCCAGCTCGCCCGTTACCGCAGGCACGTGCTCGTCATCTCCCTGATCCTGGGCGCCATTCTCACGACGCCCGAGGTCATCACGCAGATCGCGATGGCGGTGCCCCTGTACGTGCTCTACGAGATCTGCATCCTGGTCTCGTGGTACTGGGACTGGAAAAAGCGAAGGGCCGCCAAAACCGTTGCGAGCTGATCCTCCCCAACGAACGGCCGGTTCCGTCGCGGCGCCGGCAGCCCCCCCGTCCTCCGAGACGGGCTGGCTGCCCGACTGCGTGTTCACGGGCGGAAAATTCGAGTCCGGTCTCGCGTTTTTCGCCGATGCCATGGGCCGCATCACCCGGTTCTCCCGCGAGCCGGCGGACACCTCCGCCGCCCGCCGGCTGGCCGGGCAGGCGGCGCTGCCGGGGTTGGTGAACGGGCACTCCCATGCGCTGGAGCGGGTGATCCGCGGACGCGCCGAGCGCCGCCCGCGCACAGGCCCGGACGCCGTTCCGGGCTGGCGCGAAGCGAGGGATCAGGCCGTCTGCGGCCTTTCCGGCGGGGACGCCTACGACACGGCGCGCATGGCCTTTCTGGAGATGATGCTTTCCGGAATAACCTGCGTCGGCGAGTTTCACTACCTTCACAATCCGCCGGATGGCGCGACCTGGCCGGATCCGGACTTTCTCAGCCACGAAATCCTCCGCGCAGCCCACGACACCGGAATCCGAATCGCGCTCCTCAAGGTGGCCAGCGCGCGCGCCTGCCCCGCCCGGTTCATTACGCCAAGTCCCGACCGGTTCATCGCCGAGGCTGAGGCCCTGGAGCGCTTTGTCAGCGGGAATTACCACGTCGATGAGGCCTGGGTGGGGGTGGCGCCCCACAGCCTGGCGGCGGTGCCGCTGGACTATCTGAGGGCGGTGGCGGCCTTCGCCCATGCCCGGCGGATGCGCCTCCACCTTCCGATCTCCGAGCGACCGGCGGACAACGAGGCCTGCATCGCCGAGAACGGACGCACCCCCGTCTCGCTCCTGGCGAAGCACGGACTCCTCGACAAGCGGTTCACGGCGATTCACGCAATCCATCTGACGGACGAGGACGTGCAGCTCCTGGGCGCGGCGAGGGCCACGATCTGCGCCTGTCCCACATCGGAGCGAAACCTCGGCTTGGGCGCGGCCCCCGTCGAAAGGCTTCTTGCGGCGGGCGCGGCGGTCTCCCTGGGCACGGGCAGCCAGATTCAGATCGATCTGCTCGAGGATGCGCGCCTCCTGGAATACAACCTTCGCATGGAGCGGCGCGCGCGCGCGTTGTTGGCGCCGGAGCCGGCGGCGGCTCTTTTCAACGCCGCAACCGTGGCGGGCGCCCGCAGCCTCGGCGCCCCAGGCGGCGCGCTCGAGGTCGGGCGGCCGGCCGATTTCTTCACGATCAACCTCTACGACCCCTCGATAGCGGGAGCGGAACCCAATGCCCTGCTCGAGAATGCCGTCTTTTCGCTCGAACGCCGGGCGATCCGCGACGTGTGGGTCGGGGCGCGCCAGCGAATCGCGAACGGGCGGCATCCGCTGCACGGACCCATCGTCGGCCGCTTTTCCGACCTTCAGCGGCGTTTGTGGGCGTGAGGGCCGGGGAGCGCGCTTGCGCCGGGGCCGATTCTCCGCTCTTGTGGCCGTTCCCATGATCGCACCAGAGACCTTCAGCCACATAGACAACATCAAGAAGCGCGCCGGCCACTTGTGGAGGTTTCTTTGACGTCGAGCAAAAGACCCGCGAGATCGAGGCCCTGGAGGCGCAGATGGGCGCGCCCGGCTTCTGGGACAACAACGACCGGGCGCAGAAGCACATCGTCAAGCTGAACACCCTGAAGCGCACCGTGCAGCCGGTGGTCGCCTTCCGAGGGAAGATCGAGGACGTGGATGTCATGGTCGAACTGGTCGGCGCGGCCTCTCCCGCGGAGCGGGACTCGAACTCGCGCGAGCTGGATGCGACGGTGGAGGCCCTGGTCGCCGAACTGGACCGGCTGGAGATCACCGCCTTCCTGAGCGGGCAGTTCGACCGCAACAACGCGATCCTTTCGATACAGGCGGGCGCAGGCGGCACGGAATCGTGCGACTGGGCCGACATGCTTCTTCGCATGTACAGCCGCTGGGCCGAGCGCCGGGGATTCACAATCGAGGTGCAGGACGTGCAAGTCGGCGACCAGGCGGGAATCACCAAGGCGACAATCTTCATCAAGGGCGAGAATGCCTACGGGTATTCAAAGGCCGAACGCGGGGTGCACCGGCTTGTGCGGATAAGCCCGTTCGATGCGAACAAGCGCCGGCACACGTCATTCTGCGCGGTCGATGTGATCGCCGAAATCGACCAGGAGGTTGCGATCGAGATTCCCGACAGCGACATCCGGGTCGATGTCTATCGTTCCTCGGGCAAGGGCGGGCAGGGCGTCAACACGACCGACTCCGCGGTGCGCATCACCCACATTCCGACGGGCATGGTTGTCGTCTGCCAGAACGAGCGCTCGCAGATCAAGAACCGGGCGAGCGCGATGAGCGTCCTCAAGGCCCGGCTGTATGAGCGGAGGCTCGACGAGCAGCGGAGTGAAATGGAGCGATTCTACGGGGAGAAGGGGGAGATCGGCTGGGGCAGCCAGATCCGAAGCTACGTTCTTCAGCCCTACCAGATGGTCAAGGACCTCCGGACCGGAATGACGACAAGCGACACCCAGGGCGTCCTGGACGGGGACATCGACCGCTTCATCTACGCATGGCTTCGGTCCGGGTCGCCGCGACACCGCAACAAGGAAATCCAGATGGATGAATAGGGCGCGAGCCGGACTGAGACTTGCGCCTTGATTCAACCGATTCCCGAATCCCGCCCATGCAAGAACTCGCCTTTGAGCGCATCCAGTCGGCCCTGCGCGCGCAGCCGTTGTTCGAGGCGAAATCCTGGCAGCTGTCGCCGACGGCCTGGCCGCTCACGGCGAAGCAGGTCGAAGAGCTCGGGGCGATAGGGGCGGCGTGCCTCGAATACCAGCAGGCGATGGAGACGCTCTACCTGCGCTCGGTGGCGGGCCGGAATCTTCTTCGAAACAAGACGCTTTTGGCGCCGTGGGTCGCCGACTATCTGGACCGCGGAAAGCCGCGCGAACTGGTCGAGCATGCGCGCGACTCGAGGAACCGCGGGGTTTTTCCGTCCGTGCTGCGGCCCGACCTTCTGCTGACCGACGAGGGATTCGTGATGACCGAGCTCGATTCAGTCCCCGGCGGGATAGGCCTCACCGCGTTCCTGAACCGGCTTTACGAGGAGGAGACGCAGCCGCAGGGCGGAGCCTCCATTTCCACGGGAGCGGCCGGAAAGTCCGTGGAAGAAAGGGGAATTCTCGGAGCAGCGGACCTGATGGTCAGGAATTTTTACGCGTCCCTGGCGGCGCTTCGTCCCGGGATGCCGAATCCTTCCATCGCGCTCGCTGTAAGCGACGAGGCTTCGACCTACCGGCCCGAGATGCAGTGGCTTGCCCATCAACTGCAGCTGGCCGGGAAGCGGGTCCACTGCCTGCGTCCGGAGGACCTCTTTCCACTTGGCGGCGCGCTGTGTTACGACAGCGGCGGAAATCCCGAGAAAATCGACATCATCTACCGGTTCTTCGAGTTGTTCGACCTGGCGAACATTCGGACGACGAAGTTCATTTTTGAAGCCTGGGCGGCCGGCGATGTCGCGATAGCCCCGCCGATGAGGGCCTTTCAGGAGGAAAAACTCGGATTCGCCCTGTTTCATCATCCCAGGCTCAGGGACTATTGGATTGAAGCATTGAGCGGCCGGTCCTTCCGGCTCCTATCGGCGCTGATTCCCCCGTCCTGGGTGATCGATCCGGCGCCTCTCCCCCCCGGGGCCCTCCTCGACGGCCCGAAGGTGGGGGGGGGGCTCCTCGGCGATTGGATGGATCTCGCCTCGGCCTCGCAAAAGGAGCGCGACCTCATCATCAAGATCAGCGGCTTTCACGAAACGGCGTGGGGTGCCCGAAGCGTTGTCCTGGGAAGCGATTGCTCGCGTGAGGAATGGCAGCTGGGCGTCCAAAGGGCGGTGGAAATGGCCCCCACTAACCTTCACCTGTTGCAGGCTTACAAAAAGCCGCTCCGGGTGCGCCACAAGGTCTATCGACTTCCGGAGACGGGCGAGGGCAGCGCCGCGTCCGTGGACGTGGACGGCCGGTTGCGGCTGTGCCCATACTATTTTGTGGTCGGCGGCGAGGCGCGGCTGTCCGGAGCCCTGGCCACCTTCTGCCCGCCGGACAAAAAGATCATCCACGGGATGCAGGACGCGGCCCTGCTGCCCTGCCGGGTGGTCGGGTGACCGCGGTTTTCAGGCCGCGACTCCGGCATTTGCAAGGTCGGCAAAAAGCTGGTCGCGCCGGCGCCGGGCCAGGGCCAGGTCCTTTGTTCCCAGGGATCGCCGGATGCGTTCCTTTGTGAACGGGGTGGGGTGGACGGTATAGTGCAAAAACCACGTCCCGTGATTGTTCCACAAGTGGTGGTTCGGGTTTTCAGCCCGGATTCGGATGCTGGGGAGTTGGATTGTCTCGTTCATGATGCGTGATTTGGTTGATCGCGCATCAGGGTCTGAAAACAAAAAGCCGACCTGGGCATCAGATCGGCGCTGTCTTCGGGAGCTTTTGGTTCAGAGCCGCGGGGCCCCGCACATCCGGGCTTGCGCCCGATCCACCGTGGCCGCTCCCGGCCCGGTTGGCAGAACCCCGGCTCTCGCCGAGGCTCGTTCCTGATGCAGGCGGGAAACATGCTGCTATTGCGCGGGTTGTCCAGTACTTTTTTAACAGTCTCCTCGAGGTGCCTGTCCCTCATCGGGGACAGGCACCTCGAAGAGGCTGTCCCCATTTGGCCCCGCACTCGTCTAGCTCGAATATCCCATGATCGCCAAAAAATCGTTTTACCCCCTCAGTGCCCTCGCCGTGCTCTCGGCCCTGGCGCTCACAGCGAGTTGGCCCGTCATCGCCCGCGCCCAAAGTGCGGGAGCATCTGACACCGGCGCCCAGCTTCCCCCAAAGTCCTGGATCGATCCGGACACGGGACACCGTGTCATCCGCCTGACCGACGAACCCGGCTCCGACAGCTTCTATTTCAACGTCAATCCCTACACGCCGGACGGCAAGGAGATGGCCTACACGAGCCCCGCCGGCATTTCAGTCCTGAATCTGAAAACCCTGCAGGCCCGTCCGCTCGTTGAAGCCCCCGCCCGGGCGGTCGTCGTAGGCCACAAGACCGCTACCCTCTACTACACGAAGCCGGGCGCCGACTCCGCCCACTCGAGCCTTTGGGCGATCGACATCGACAGCGGGGCGGGCCGCAAGATTGCCGAACTGCCGCCCCGGGCCAGCATTGCCACCATCAACTGTGATGAGACCCTGGGGGCCGGCACCTTCGTCGAAGGCGATGCGACCGGCGAAGGCGTGTATGGCGGGAAGGCGCCGGCGGCAGGCCGCATGGGCGCCCTGAATCTGGGCGAGCCGGTGAACAAGGGCGAAATGATGGCGAAGCGCCTGGCGGCGAGGCTGCCAATGACCATGTACACCGTGGATCTCCAGACGGGGAAGATCGCCGTCGTCATGGAGCACCAGACGGACTGGCTCAACCACCTGCAGTTCTCGCCGGTCGATCCTCACTTCCTGATGTACTGCCATGAAGGCTCGGGCTGGCGGGTGGACCGCATCTGGACGATCCGGACCGATGGCACCGAAAATACCATGATCCCAGACGAGCCGGGTCGCAATCGGATCATGGAAACGGAGCTTGCCGGCCACGAGTGGTGGAGCCCCGACGGGAGGACCATCTTTGTCGACCTGCACCTCCTCAAGGGTGCCGTCGGCTTCCTCGCCTCCTACAACCTCGATACCAGGAAGCACACCTGGTATCACTACGAGCAGAACCAGTGGCAGATTCATTTCAACCTGTCCCCTGATGGGAAAACCTTCTGCGGCGACGGGGCGGGTCGGCCTGACAACCAGTGGATCTACCTCCTCCACCCCGAAGTGATCCCGGACGACCAGACCCTCGGCACGGACTTGATCGCCGGGGGCGTCCTCAAGCCCGAGCCGCTCTGCAGCCTCTCCAAGACGGCGATCCATGGCGCACACATCTTCCGGCTTGAGCCGAACGCGAGCTTCACGCCCGACCAGAAATACATCGTCTTTCGCTCTAACATGTTCGGCCCGGACTACGCATTCGCGGTCGAGGTCGCAAAAGCCGATTCCCGCTAGCCTGTCCCGGGAATGGGGGACAGCCTCCTTGCAGGAGGCTGTCCCTTGGGCGAATGTTTCCGTTGAAACACGGGAGTTTTGTGGTATAGGTTGTGCCACCTAGTTTAGGAGAGCCCGGGGCGCCGGGTTGAGACGGAGGTGCGATCGATCTCCGAATCCTTTGAACCTGATGCGTTTAATTTCGCCGTAGGGAAAACAGGACTCGATTCGAAGTCAGAAGAGAGTCTGAAGCCCCACCGGCGGAGTTGGGTGCCGAGTCTTCCACGAATTCATTCTCTTCCCATGGAATCACCGAACCAAGCCACCACCGCTCCGGAGCATCGCCTCTTCACTTCTTCGCTCCGCGTTTATGTCCCCGGATCACGGCCCGACATTCGCGTTCCCATGCGCGAGATCACACTTTCGCCGACACGGCTCCCGAATGGGACGGAAGTGCCCAATGAGCCCGTCCGTGTTTACGACACCTCGGGACCGTGGGGCGATTCAGCATTCCATGGCGACAGCGGGCAGGGGCTGCCGGCCATCCGGGAGGCCTGGATTCGGGAGCGCGGCGACGTCATCGAGGCCGAAGGCCGCTCCACGCAGCCGATGGATGACGGTTATCTCTCGGAAGCCCACCGGCTGCAGGCCGAGAGCGAGGGCCGGCGGAATCCGATCAAGTATTTCAATCGGGGCAGGCGAACGATCCTGAAGTCCAGGACGGGCGGCCCCGTGAGCCAGATTCACTACGCCCGGCGCGGGATCATCACCCCTGAAATGGAGTTTGCTGCGATCCGGGAGAATTCCCGGCTTCAGCGCTCCCGCGAGCTTCTCGAGATGACCGCGGAGGGCCCGCGCAATTCCCTCTGGCGGCAGCATCCGGGCCAGAGCTGGGGCGCCTCGATCCCGCGGGAAATCACCCCCGGGTTCGTCCGCGACGAGGTCGCCCGGGGGCGCGCGATCATCCCCTGCAACGTGAACCACCCGGAACTCGAGCCGATGATCATCGGCCGAAACTTCCTCGTTAAGATCAACACGAACATCGGCAATTCGGCCGTTGCCTCGTCGATCGAGGAGGAGGTCGAGAAGATGCGCTGGTCGGTGAAGTGGGGCGGCGACACGCTGATGGACCTTTCGACCGGAAAGAACATCCACCAGACCCGCGAGTGGATCCTGCGCAACTGCCCGGTTCCGGTTGGAACCGTGCCGATCTACCAGGCGCTTGAAAAGGCGGGCGGACGCCCCGAGGAGCTCACCTGGGAGATCTTCCGCGACACGCTGGTCGAGCAGGCCGAGCAGGGCGTCGACTATTTCACGATCCATGCGGGCGTTCTTTTGCGCTACATCCCGCTAACGGCCCGGCGCATGACGGGAATCGTCAGCCGCGGCGGATCGATCCTGGCGAAATGGTGCCTGTCCCATCACCGCGAGAACTTCCTCTACACGCACTGGGACGACATCTGCGCGATCATGGCCGCCTACGATGTCGCGTTTTCGATCGGCGATGGCCTGCGCCCGGGCTCGCTCGCCGACGCCAATGACGAGGCGCAGTTCGGGGAGCTGAAGACCCAGGGCGAGCTCACCCGACGGGCCTGGGACCTGGGCGTTCAGGTGATGTGCGAGGGCCCGGGCCACGTGCCCATGCACCTCATTCCGGAGAACATGGACAAGCAGCTCGACTGGTGCCACGAGGCGCCCTTCTACACCCTGGGACCGCTCACGACCGACATCGCCCCGGGCTACGACCATATCACGAGCGCCATCGGGGCCGCCCAGATAGGCTGGCACGGAACAGCGATGCTTTGCTATGTGACGCCGAAGGAGCACCTCGGCCTGCCCAACCGGGACGACGTCCGCGCGGGCGTCATCGCCTACAAGATTGCCGCCCATGCGGCCGACCTCGCCAAGGGCCACCCGGCAGCCCAGTACCGGGACAACGCCCTTTCGAAGGCGCGGTTCGAATTCCGATGGGAGGACCAGTTCAACCTGTCGCTCGATCCGGAGAGGGCCCGCGAGTATCACGACGCGACGCTTCCGCAGGACAGCGCCAAGACGGCGCACTTCTGCTCGATGTGCGGCCCCCAGTTCTGCTCGATGCGCATCACGGAGGACGTGCGGCGCTACGCCGAGGAGCAGGGGCTCCAGACGGAGGAGGCGATCGACGCGGGCCTGCGCGCAAAGGCGGACGAGTTTCGCGAGGCCGGAGGGGAAATCTACGTGGCGCCTGCCAAATGAACGCCGCCGTGGCAGCCCAAGGCATTCTTGTGAACGACCGGCGGAGGCCCCTGCCGGAGGAGGCGACCGTGTCGGGGCTCGTCCGCGAGCTCGGGTTCCAGGAGCGGAAAGGCCTCGCGGTCGCCCTTAACGGCGCCGTCGTCCCGCGCGCCGAATGGGATTACCGAAGGATTGCCGCGGATGACAGGCTCCTGGTCATCCGGGCGACCCAGGGAGGCTGACCACGATGGCGCTCGATCCCTCAAGACGGTTTCCCCTGATGGCAATCACCCAGGACGGCGGCCCCATGCCGCATGCCGAGCAGGCGTCCCGCCTTTGCGCGGCGGGCGTCCGATTCCTGCAGCTGAGGATGAAGGATGCCCCCCGCGCGGAATGGCTCGCCACGGCCCGCGAGGTCGCTGCGATCTGCCGGGCCGGCGGCGCGCTCTGCATCATCAACGACAGTGTCGAGATCGCCCTCGAGGTGGGAGCGGACGGCGCCCACCTGGGGCAGAAGGACATGGACTGGCGCGAGGCCCGCCGGCGCCTGGGGCCCGAAAGGATTCTCGGCGGGACGGTCAACCGCCTGGACGAGGCCGAGAAGGCGGTGCGCGCAGGCTGCCTCGACTACGTGGGGATCGGCCCCCTTCGGTTTACGAGGACAAAGAAGGAGCTGGCGCCCCTGCAGGGCTATGAGGGGCTCCGGGGCCTGCTTGCCGTCCTGGACGGAATTCCCGCATGGGCGATCGGCGGGATCGAGCTCGACGACCTTGCCACCATACGCGCCATGGGGGCTGCGGGAACGGCCGTTTGTTCCGCCCTTCTTCGCAACGACACGATCGACGAAAACGTGCGGGCCTTTCTCGAGGCGTGGCCGTTTGACGGCGCGCCCGCACCCCTCCCGTCCCCGATGGGCAAGGATTCGAGACCATGATCGGCAAACCTCTGACAATCGCCGGAGTCGAGTTCACGTCCCGCCTGTTCGTTGGCACTGGGAAATTCAATTCGGGCAAGACCATGCGATCGAGTCTCGCCGCTTCGGGGACGCAGCTTGTCACGGTCGCCCTCCGCAGGGTGCGCACGGATGGCGAGCCTGATGACATCGTCGATCATCTCGAGCCCGGGCGTTACCGGCTCATGCCGAACACCTCCGGGGTGAGGGACGCCAGGGAGGCGGTGCTTGCGGCCGAACTCGCCCGGGAGGCCCTTGAAACAAACTGGCTCAAACTCGAGATCCACCCCGATCCGAAATACCTCATGCCTGACCCGATCGAGACGCTCGCGGCCGCGCGCGAATTGGTGAAACGCGGATTCATCGTCCTTCCTTACGTGCACGCCGATCCGGTCCTGTGCAAGCAGCTCGAGGAGGCCGGTGCCGCCGCTGTCATGCCGCTCGGCTCTCCGATCGGAAGCAACCGGGGCCTGGAATCGCGGGCATTTCTCGAAATCATAATCGCGCAGGCCCGCATTCCTGTCGTCGTGGATGCCGGACTGGGTGCGCCGTCGCATGCCGCCGCCGCTTTGGAGATGGGCGCAGATGCCGTCCTTGTGAATACGGCGATAGCGGCCGCGGCCGATCCGGTCGCGATGGCGGATGCCTTTCGCCTTGGCGTCGAGGCGGGCCGCATGGCATTCGAGGCCGGGCTTTCGTCCTCTTTCCCGGCCGAAGCCCGCGCGACCTCGCCGCTGACGGCGTTTTTGGCCGGATCGACCGCGTGACGCCATGACCTTCTTCGCGGAGTGGGCGAAACACGATTTTGAATCCGTCGCCTCGGCGATCCGGGGAAAAACGGCGGGGGATGTCAGGCGGGCGATCGGCCGGGCGCGCTCCGGCCTCGACCCGGACGATCTGGCGGCCCTCCTTTCGCCGGCGGCGGCTCCCTTCCTCGAGGAGATGGCCCAGCTCAGCCACCGCCTCACGGTCGAGCGCTTCGGGCGCACGATGCAGCTGTATGCGCCGATGTACCTGACAAACGTCTGCTCGAACATCTGCACCTACTGCGGGTTCAGCGCGCAAAACCGGATCCCGCGAAAGGCACTCGACGATTCCGAGATCGCGGCGGACGCGGGGGTTCTCGAGGGCCACGGATTCGAGCACGTTCTCCTCGTGACGGGCGAATCCTCCCGCTACGGGACCGCGTATTTGCGCAACGCGCTGCGGCTCCTGCGGCCGAGATTCTCCAGCCTGTCGATGGAGGTGCAGCCCCTGGGCGAGTCCGACTATGCGGAGCTCGCCTCCGACGGGCTGAACGCCGTCCTTGTTTACCAGGAGACGTATGATCCGGCCGTCTATCCCCGCCATCACCTGAAGGGGCCCAAGTCGGACATGAGGTTCAGGCTCGAAACGCCGGACAGGATCGGCCGGGCCGGGGTGAAGAAAATCGGGCTGGGCGCCCTCTACGGGCTTTCCGACTGGCGGGCCGAGTCCTGGTTTGCAGGGTTGCATCTGCGCTACCTTGAGCGCTGCTATTGGCGTTCGCGCTACAGCCTGTCGTTCCCCCGCCTGCGGCCGCACGAGGGACAGGACATTGCGCTGACCCCGTTCGGCGAGCGCGATCTGATCCAGGCCCTGTGCGCATTCAGGTTGTTGAGCCGCGAGGTGGAGCTTTCGCTTTCGACCCGCGAGAGCGCCGAATTCCGCAACCAGGCGTTTCGACTCGGCTTCACGTCGATGAGCGCCGGCTCCCGGACAAACCCCGGAGGTTACTCGAGCGCCCTGGACTCGCTGGAGCAGTTCGCTATCGACGACAGCCGGGGACCGGAGGAGGTTGCGGCCTTCCTGAGGGCAGCCGGGTACGAGCCGGTGTGGAAGGACTGGGACCCGACCTATGACGGCCAGGGCCGGGATGAGCGCTGCCTGAGCGAAGCGGCGCCGCGGCCATGAGCGATTTTTCCCGGGAGGAGCTCATTCGCTACCAGCGCCATCTGGGGCTGGCCGGCTTCGGCCCCGAGGCGCAGATGCGGCTGAAGGGCGGCTCGGTCCTCGTCATTGGCGCGGGCGGCCTCGGCTGTCCTGCGCTGCTCTACCTGGCCGCCGCCGGAGTGGGGCGGATCACGATTGTCGACGACGACCGGGTCGACCTGTCGAACCTTCAGCGCCAGGTCCTCTATGCGGAGTCCGACGCCGGCCAGCCCAAGGCTGCCGCAGCCGCGCGGCGCCTGCGCGCCCTCAACCCGCTGGTCTCGATTCTCCCGGTCGAGGAGCGCTTTTCCCGCGCGAACGCGATCCCGCTGGTCTCGGCATGCGACGTCGTCGTAGACGGCTCCGATAATTTCGCCACCCGCTACCTTGTGAACGACGCCTGCGTCATCGCCGGCCGGCCGTTTGTCTTTGGCGCGGTCCAGGGGTTTGACGGCCAGCTGAGCGTTTTCAACTGGCGCGGCGGGCCGACCTACCGCTGCCTTTTTCCGGAGCCGCCCCCGCCGGGCACGGTCCCCAATTGCGCCGAGGCGGGCGTTCTCGGCGTGATGCCCGGGCTCATCGGAACCGCGCAGGCATGCGAGGCGATCAAGCTTTTGACGGGAATCGGGGAGCCGCTCAGCGGCCGCCTGCTTCTTTGGAACGCGCTGAACATGGGCATCCAGACCCTCGCGATTTCCGCCGATCCAAGAAACCGGGAAATCCGGGAGCTGCCGCCCGAGGGTTACGGCGAAACCTGCGCGGTGAGCACTGCGGGCTCGACGATCGGCGGCGAGCCGCCCCATGATGACTCTCCATTGTTCGGACTCCATTTCAGGCTCGGCAAGGATGAAGAGATCGACGTCGCGGAGCTGCGCGCAAGAATCGCCGCCTCCGGAAAATTCCAGCTGGTCGACGTCCGGGAAGGCTGGGAGCGGGCCCTGGGCTCGATCGAGCCCTCCGTGCACCTGCCTCTCAGTGCACTGAACCGGGGCGAATTGGCCGAAACCTTGCAAGGTCTCGATCCGGAAATTCCCACCGTCGTCTATTGCGCCGCCGGCGCCCGCAGCCTGCGCGCTGCGAAAATGCTGCGCGAACAGAATGGATTTCGCTCCGCGGTCAGCCTCCGCGGGGGATTCAAGGACTGGACAGCCTCCGATCCGAAATGACCGGGCTCCGGCGCAACTGCGTTCTTACCATTGCCGGCTCCGACAGCGGGGCCGGAGCCGGAATCCAGGCCGACTCGCGGACAATCCATGCGTTCGGCGGCTATGCGCTGACGGCGGTCACGGCCGTCACCGCCCAGAATACCCGCGGCGTGACGGCCTGGAAGGCCCTGCCCCCGGATCTCATCCGGTTCCAGATTGAAGCCGTTCTCGCGGACTTTCCCGTCAAGGCGGTGAAGACCGGCCTTCTCCCGGGAACAGCGGCGATTTCGGCCGTGGAGGCCGCGCTGAAGGGGCACGCCAGGCTTCCGCTCATCATCGATCCGGTGGTCGCCTCGACAAGCGGGACCCGGTTTCTGACGCAGGCGGGTCTTCGGACGCTGAAGGAAAAGCTCATTCCCCGGGCGGCGCTCGTGACGCCCAATTGGCCTGAGGCCGAGGCGCTGACGGGTCTGCGCATAAGGTCGGAAGCCGATGTCGAACGGGCCGCGCTCCGGCTCCTCGAGACAGGTTGCGGGGCCGTCCTCCTGAAAGGGGGCCACGGCCGCGGGCAAACCTGCAGCGATTGCCTGGCGTCGTCGGATGGGTCGCTCAGCTGGTTCATGGGCCCGCGGATTGCAACCCGCAACACCCACGGGACCGGTTGCGTCCTTTCGTCGGCAATCGCAACCGCCCTGGCCGCGGGCAGGCCGCTGCGGCAGGCCGTGGAGGACGCCCGCTGCTTTCTCCTGCAGAGCCTCGAGGAGGGCCGCGGCCTGCGCTGGGGAAAGGGGAAGGGCCCTGCCTTCCCTGGCTTGGGTTA
>CAZSEH010000046.1:15883-28306 GCA_964605835.1 uncultured Opitutaceae bacterium | reverse complement strand
TGACGAAGAGATTTGCCAGCGGAGCGCCGCTCGCTGTTCTTGGGTGGCCGTGACAACCGATCCGCAATCCGCCGCAGAATCGCCGCCCGCGGTGGAAGTGCGCGGGCTCGTGAAGCGGTATGGGGCGGTCGAGGCGCTGCGGGGAATAGACCTCACCGTGCAGCGGGGCGAGTTGTTCGCGCTGCTCGGGCCGAACGGGGCCGGGAAGACGACACTCTTCTCCATCCTCGCGACCCTCCGGACGCCCACGGCGGGCACGGCGAGGGTGTTCGGGCATGACGTTGTGTCGGATCGCAACGCAGTGAGGCGAACGATGGGAATTGTCTTCCAGGAGCCCGCGATCGAGCGGCGGCTTTCCGGGCGCGACAACCTGCTTCTCATGGGGCTTTTTTACGGCCTGCCGATGGCGACCGCCCGCCGGCGAGCGACGGAGCTCCTCGAAAGCCTCGGGCTCGCCGAAGCCGGCGCGCGCCCGGCGGAAAAGCTTTCCGGAGGGCAGAGGCGCAAGCTCGAGCTCGCCCGCGCTCTCGTGACGGATCCGGCGATTCTTTTTCTCGACGAGGCGACCCTGGGCCTCGACGTCGACGCGAGGCGGGTGTTCTGGAGCCATGTCCGCTCGCTCGCCGACGCGGGCCGGACCGTGTTCTTCACGACGCATTACATGGAGGAGGCCGAGGTGGCGGGCCGCATCGCACTGATCGACACCGGCAGCATCGTCGCACTGGACTCGCCCCGGGCGCTCAAGGCGCGGCTCGGCGGTGGGGTTGTGCGGCTGCAGACGGCCGACGACGCGGAGGCGCGGCGGTGGCTCGGCCAGCACGGGTTCGTCTGCGAGGGGCAGGGGAAGGAGATCATGCTCATCCACGCGGACCCGGCGGCGATCGTCCCGGAGCTGCTCCGCAATCTTCCGGTCCGGGTCGAAAGGGTGGAGGTGCACGCGCCCAGCCTCGAGGACGTCTTTCTCGGCCTCACCGGCCGCGGGCTTGCCGGCAACGAACCGATCGCGGTCGAGCATTCGGGTCCCCCGGGAATGGGAATGCGATGATCCGCGGAATCTACGCCATTGTCGTTTTGGATCTCAAGCGGGCCTGGCTCGATCGCGCCCGCCTTGCCGCCGGGCTTGCGCAGCCCCTGCTGTATCTCTTCGTTCTGGGTGCCGGGATCGGCGGCAGCTCCCGGCTCGGGGGAGGGGAATACCGCCGGTATATCTTTCCGGGGGTATTGGGACTTTCGCTGCTTTTTTCGGCGACGTTCGCCGCCATCGTCATCGTGTTCGACCGCCAGATCGGGTTTCTGAAGGCGGTTCTCGTGGCGCCCATTCCGCGCGCGGCAATCGCGTTTGGAAAAATAACCTCGGGCGCCATCCAGGCCTTTGCCCAGGGCGTCGTGATCCTTCCGTTCGCCCCCCTTGCGGGAGTGCCGCTGTCCCCCTTGTCCCTCTTGACACTCCTCGGTGCGATGCTTCTCTCCTCCTTCGTTTTTTCCGCGATGGGCGTCGCCGTGGCGGCGCGATTCACCTCGACCACCGTCTTTCCGGTCATAAGCAACGCGCTGCTGCTCCCGATGTTCTTTCTGTCGGGCGCCCTCTATCCGCTGCAGAACGCGCCGCATTGGATGCAGGTCGCGACGCGCTTCGATCCGGTGGCCTATGGGGTCGACCTGATGAGGGGAGCGGTCCTCGGCCGCTACTTCTTTCAGCCGGGTCTCTCGGTCGCCGTCCTGGTTCTCCTCGTCGCCGCGCTCGGCTGGGTCTCCGTGCGCGTCTTTATGCGCGGGGAGGACGATTCAAGCCTTGGCGCCACGCAGTTCAGGTGGCGGCGCTGAGAAACGAGCAGATGTATTCGCAGATCCCTGCGTCGACCGAGATCTGAAAGCCGCTGTCGGCCTTCACATCGAATGAAGCGTCGGCGCCATACGCCGATTCGAGGCTGCCGCCGTCGAGCTTGACGCGGCAGTCGCCGGCAATGATCTCCATGCGCTCGGGAGCCCCCGTGTTGAAATGGTAGGTCCCCTGCCGGATCATGCCCAGGGTCTTCTTCACGTTTCCCGGAAGGAGCACTGTGTGGCTCACAACGCCGCCGTCAAAATAGACATTGGCCTTCGTCACGACCGTGACGCCGGCGAACAGGGTGGGGTGTTTGGACATGGCGCGTGGAGGTTAGGCCCGCAGGCTGTGGAATCAAGCACGGCCATCGAAGCGGCTTCACATTGACGCCTGTATTGTGGCAAGCTCCCGCTGAAATGAACGCGCCCAAGTCCTGCACCCTGGTAATTTTGGCAGCGGGGATGGGCTCGCGATACGGCGGTCTGAAGCAGATCGATCCGGTCGGGCCGGGCGGCGAGACGGTGCTCGACTATGCGGTTTTCGACGCGCTTCGCGCCGGATTTGACCGGATTGTATTTGTCATCCGCCGGGACATCGAGGCCGCGTTTCGCGCCAATGTCGGGGCGAGGTATGAGGGCCGGGCGGACGTGGAGTATGTGTTCCAATCGGCGGACGAGCTGCCCGCCGGCTTCCGGCCGGCCCTGGGCCGGACCAAGCCGCTTGGAACGGGCCATGCGGTGTGGTGCGCGCGCAGGTGCGTGCGCGGGCCTTTCGCCGTCATCAACGCGGACGACTTCTACGGGGCGGATTCCTTTCGCCAGCTGGGCGCGTTTCTGACCGGGGGCGTCCGCCCGGACGAATTTGCAATGGTCGGGTTCCGGCTCGGCGCGACACTGTCGGAGCATGGCAGGGTCGCCCGCGGCGTCTGTTCGGTAGCCGATGGAAGATTGGGCGGGATCGATGAGCGGACCGGCATTGAACCGGCGGAGGTCGGTCCGGGGAGGACCTATTCGGGCGAGGAGACCGTTTCGATGAACTGCTGGGGGTTCACGACCGCCCTGTTTCCCGCGCTCGAATCCGGGCTCGCGGCATTCCTCGATGTTCGGGGCGGCGATCCCGCGGCGGAGTTCTACCTGCCGGCGGCAATCTCGGAGATGATCAAAAGGGGCACCGTTCAGGTGAGGGTCCTTCCCACGCGCAGCGCGTGGTTTGGGATCACCTACCGGGACGACAAGCCTAAGGTCGCCGCGGCCATCGCGGACCTGGTTCAGCACGGATTTTATCCTCCGAAACTTTTCACCTGAATCGCGGCGTGCCCGGAGGAGGACGAAGATGCGTTTTCGGCCGAGAAATGCGCCCGATGGCGGGTTGAATCGCGTCTTGCTGGCGCAGACCGCGGGATCTTAAAACGCGGTGAGTGAGGGAATTAGTGCTCCGCGTATAAACAACGCATAAAAAAAACCACCCGAACGTAAAATTGGCAGAAATGCTGCTTTAGAAGGCTTGTTTCAGGCCATCGATGCGCAAACCTTAATCCCAGCAAATACAGCATGAACAAGACCGCCCTTGCACTTTGTCTCTCCGCCCTCGCTGCGGGGACCCTATCCGTCCAAGCCCAGACGGCTGCAACCCCGCCTCCGGCGGCACCGCCGCCCGCTGCGCCCGCTGCTGCGGCTCCAGCCGCTCCGGCGCCGCCAAGCTGGGCGACAACCGTGACTCCCACATATGTAAACCAGTACATGTTCCGCGGCGTCCGCCTGGGGGGCAACTCGTTCGAGCCTTCGGTGACGTCGACCTACGGGAACTGGACTTTGGGAGTGTGGATCAACGATCCGATATCCAATTCCGACAAGGTGCCCGGCCAATCCGATCCGGAAATCGATCCTTCGGCCTCATACACCTACACGATCAACGATTCGACGACCTTCCAGCCGGGAGTCACCTGGTACACCTATTGCAGGGCCCCCACGAACCAGGGTTACTACCGGATGACTCTCGAGCCGAATGTGGCGCTCAATTTCACGAGCGACGGCGTCACGATCACCCCGAAGATATACTACGACGTGATTCTCAAGGGACCGACCTATGAATTGGATCTGGCGTATGCGACCCCGTTGAAGGGCATAGGCTCGGAGATTGACTGGGTCGCCTCGGTCGGAGCCTACGACTGGACCGATTCCATCAAGTCGGCGGCGCCCAAGATCAAGGAGACAGGGGACTACTGGCTGGTCGGCTTCACGATGCCGTTTACGCTCAACAAGTCCGCCAAGCTGATCCTGGGCTACTCCTACACCGGAGGCGGCAACGCGAATTTCAAGCAGGGCAATGGGCCGGATACACCCAATACCGCGGCGGTCAACCGGGGTGTCGTGACGGCCAGTCTCGCCTGGTCATTCTAAACACGGCGTCTCTGGCTTCGAACGGAAAATCGAGCCGTCGCCCGAGCGGGCGCGGCTCATTTCCTGCTCAAGGATAAATGACGTTGGGTATGAGCTTATAAAGCGCTCCCCTTCGTGGAGGGGACCCGCCCGCGCCTCTTCTCAGCAGGCGCGGGCGTTCTTTTTCTGGCAATTGGGCCGATTGTCGCAAACTTAGGCGCGTGAAGGACAGCCAGCCCGAACATGCCCGGGATTCCCAACATTCCCACTGATCGGGTCCGGCATAAGCGGTCATGCACCTGACGCCCCGCGAACGCGAAAAACTCATGATCGTCGTGGCCGCCGATCTCGCTCGCCGGCGCCTTGGGCGCGGCTTGAAGCTCAATTATCCCGAGGCCGTGGCGCTGATCACCTACGAGATTGTCGAAGGGGCGCGGGACGGGAAATCGGTCGCCGAGCTCATGAGCTTTGGGACGACCGTGCTAAAGGCGGAGCAGGTGATGGAGGGCGTGGCTGAGATGATCCACGAGGTCCAGGTCGAGGCCACGTTTCCCGACGGCACCAAGCTTGTGACCGTTCACAATCCGATCCGATGATTCCCGGCGAGATAATCATCAAGGCCGGCGCCCCGGCGATCGAGGCGAATTCGGGACGCGAGGCGCGGACGCTTGATGTCGTCAATACGGGCGACCGTCCGATCCAGGTTGGGTCGCATTTTCATTTCTTCGAGGTCAACGAGGCGCTGGAGTTCAACCGGGCATCCTCGCGGGGCTTCCGCCTCGACATACCCGCCGGAACGGCCGTTCGGTTCGAGGCGGGAGACACGAAGCGCGTGGGGCTGGTCGCCCTCGCCGGTGCGCGGGAGGTGTACGGCCTCAATGGGAAAATCAATGGCAGGCTGGATGGCGGGCGCCGCCCCGGAACACCTGCCGGGACAGGCAAGCGAATCAGCAGGAAATAGTTTCCGCCATGCCGCGCCCACTTTCCCGCCGCCAGTATGCCGAGATGTTCGGCCCCACGATCGGCGACCGCGTGCGCCTCGCCGACACGGAGCTTTTCGTCGAGGTCGAACGCGACCTGATCGTCGAGGCGGGCGCCGTCGGGGACGAGGTGACCTTTGGCGGGGGAAAGGTGATTCGCGATGGGATGGGCCAGTCGCCGGTCGCCGCGGACGCCGAGTCGCTGGACCTCGTCCTCACCAATGCGCTGATCATCGATGCCAGGATTGGAGTCGTCAAAGCGGACATCGGAGTGAAGCACGGGCGCATCGTCGGAATCGGCCATGCCGGCAACCCGGGGATACAGAAAGGCGTCGGTTCGTCTTATCCGGATCCTGCGACGGGCCGGAGGAACCGGATGATCATCGGGGCCGCGACCGAGGTGATTGCCGCCGAAGGGCGCATCGTGACGGCCGGGGGCATTGACACGCACATTCACTTCATCTGTCCCCAGCAGATCGACGAGGCGCTTTCGAGCGGCGTGACGACGATGATCGGCGGCGGAACGGGCCCGGCCACGGGCACCCTTGCGACGACCTGCACGCCCGGTGCCTGGAACCTGCGGAGGATGCTCGAGTCGGCCGAGGCGTTCCCGATGAATCTCGGTTTCCTTGGCAAGGGCAACTGCTCGACCCCGAAGCCGCTTCGCGAGCAGATTCGGGCGGGGGCGATCGGACTCAAGCTTCACGAGGACTGGGGCACGACCCCGGCGGCGATCGACGTTTGCCTCGGCGTTGCGGACGAGTTCGACGTCCAGGTCGCGATCCACACGGACACGCTCAACGAATCCGGATTCGTCGAGGCGACGATCCGGGCGTTCAAGGGCAGGACGATCCATGCGTATCATTCGGAAGGGGCGGGCGGCGGCCATGCCCCGGACATCATCCGGGTCTGCGGGGAGCCCAATGTCCTTCCGTCTTCGACCAACCCGACCCGGCCGTACACGGTCAACACGATCGACGAGCACCTCGACATGCTGATGGTGTGCCACCACCTCGATTCGAGGATTCCCGAGGACGTGGCATTCGCCGAATCCCGCATCCGACCGGAGACGATTGCCGCGGAGGACTGGCTTCACGATCTGGGGGCGATATCGATGATGTCGAGCGACAGCCAGGCCATGGGCCGGGTGGGAGAGGTGATCATCCGCACCTGGCAGACCGCGCACAAGATGAAGGTTCAGTTCGGCGCCCTTTCCGGGGCGTCGCACGCAGCCGCCGACAACTTCCGCGCCCTGCGCTACCTGGCGAAGTACACGATCAACCCGGCGGTTGCGCACGGAATTGCGCATCTGGTCGGATCGATCGAGGTCGGCAAGTGGGCCGATCTCGTCATCTTCAAGCCGGCTTTTTTCGGCGTGAAGCCCGAACTCGTCCTCAAGGGCGGATTCATCGCCTGTGCCAACATGGGCGATCCCAACGCCTCGATTCCGACGCCCCAGCCGACGTTTTACCGCCCCCAATTCGGCGCCTTCGGGCGCGCCGTCGGCGCGACGAGCCTCACGTTCGTGAGCGAGGCGTCGCTTGGCTCCAGGGCCCTGGCGGGATTGGGCGACAGGCGCCGGCTTGAAGCCGTGAAGCACACCCGCCGCCTGGGAAAGCGGGACATGGTGCTCAACGATGCGCTGCCCAGGATCGAGGTGGATCCGGAAACCTACACGGTCAAGGCCGACGGCCGGGTGCTGGCCTGCGAGCCCGCCAAGGTCCTGCCGATGGCGCAGCGGTATTTCCTGTTCTGAAATTAGACCCGGCGCAGGTCGCTTTGGAGCGCCGGGAGTTTCCCGCCGAGGATGGCGCGGACCTCTCCCAGGGTGTCGCGCAACGACTGGCTCCCGGAGGCGACCACCCGGACAAGCCAGGCGGTCTTGCACAATCGCGTCACGCCGACCCGGCAGCGCGGGGAGTGCAGGGCGCGAATGCGCGCCCAAAGGAGATCGGCGGCCTCGAGGCGCGGCGAGATCGCCACGACCGTGGCGAACCAGGCCTCGGCCATTCCGTGACATGCGGCCAGCCGGCCCAGGTCCGGACCAGCGCCATCGAGCCTTTCCCGCAGGATGACCTCACCCGCGCTCGAGACCTGCAGGGTGATCTGCAGCCGTTTCCAGGCCCAAATCTCCCTGCGTCCCGCCCTTCCCGGAGCAAGAGCGTCCGCAAAGCACAGTTCACCCCCGTCGGCCACATCGATCCGCGTGTCCTGGGTAAAATCGGTGTCACGGTGGGGAAACAGGGGCTCGGGCGAGTACTCGAGCCAGGCTCCGGGCTCGACCGAAAAACGCTGGGTACATCCGGCCGTCCCTCCCTTCATCACAAAAGCGCGCGTTGCCGCCGGAGTGGCCACAAGAAGCGATGCCCCCGAGGCTGCGCGAATGTCGAGGTCCAGCCGGTCTCCCGCAAGGATGCCGGCCGTTGCGTTGATGATGCGCGCCTGGAGCACGCGCCCGTCCCAATAGGGTTTGCTGATATGAAACGGCGCGCGGAAGGACTGCCTCACGAGGGTTGTCTGTCCGCCGCGCAGGCCCGCTTCCAGATGCAGGTGGCCGGCGAACGGCGGATTGGACGCGGCGGGACTTGAGCGCAAGGCCTGTGTGGAC
This sequence comes from uncultured Opitutaceae bacterium, assembly GCA_964605835.1. GTDB lineage: Bacteria > Verrucomicrobiota > Verrucomicrobiia > Opitutales > Opitutaceae > Palsa-1447. The sequence goes on along the minus strand of CAZSEH010000046.1, from coordinate 20,515 downwards.
TTGGCCATCTTGTCCTCAGTGCGCCCCGGGTCCGGCCTTCGCGCCGAAGAGCACCTCGCGTTCGATCCATGCGACGACCTTGTCCAGGTTGTGGCCGCGCTTCAGGTCGCAAAAGACAAACATCCGGTCGCCGCGCATCCGCTTCGAATCGCGCGCCATGACGTCGAGATCGGCCCCGACGTAGGGTGCGAGGTCGATCTTGTTGATGATCATCAGATCGCTGAAGCGGATCGCGGGTCCGCCCTTTCTCGGGATCTTGTCCCCCTCGGCGACATCGATCACGTAGATGAAGGCATCGACAAGCTCCGGCGAGAATGTCGCCGAGAGATTGTCGCCCCCGCTCTCCACGAGGACGAGCTGCAGTCCGGGGAACTTCGCCTCCAGGGCGCGGACCGCCTGCTCGTTCATTGTCGTATCGTCCCGGATTGCGGTGTGGGGACAGCCTCCCGTCTCGACCCCGACGATCCGGTCCGGCGCGAGCGCGCGGCTGCGCGTCAGAAACTGCGCGTCCTCGACCGTGTAGATGTCGTTTGTGACGACAGCCATTTCATAGCGGTCGCGCAATTGCTCGCAGAGCCTGAGGCAGAGCATGGTCTTCCCGGAGCCGACCGGGCCGCCCACGCCGATTCTGGGGGGGCGTGTCATCGGTGAAGGAATTTCATCCTCACGGCATCGCGGGGCGCGAGGGCGGTCCTCATGATATGAACAAGCGGAAGTCCGCGGTTTCATGGCGGGCGGCCGCAATGTCCCACCAGGGGTTGAACGATCCGATTTCGTCGAGAGGCAGCGCGACCGCCTCGGCGATGAGAGCCGGGGAACCGCTCACGGCTTCCGCGAGGAGGGTCTGGCTCGCGTTTTGGCCGATCCGCAGAAGCTTGATGGAGGCGGCGACCAGGCCCGCCGCCGCGGAATAGATCAGGGTCGAAAGGACGGCGTCGCGCGGAAGCCCGAGCGTGCGGCCCTCGATCGCCGCGATGACGCCCAGCGGGCGGGGCCATCCCGCCGCACGGCGGTCAAACTCGATCGCGAACCCGCCGTGCAGCATCACCGCAAGCTGGAGCCGCTGGCGGCCGATGGATTCGGATGCCTCCCGCGTCTCCCGCGAGCCGCGGATTGCCTTGCCGAGAAAACAAAGGGAGCGAAGCCGCGTCCAGTCGGCCGGTTCGCCGGCGGCCGCAAACGCGTGCGCCGCGATGGGGAGATCGGTGCGCGCAAGCTGTGGAAGCGCCTGCTCAAGTAGGAATGTCCGCAGGGTCGCACGGTCGTGCACCGCGCCCTCCTGGACAAGGCCCTCGAGCCCGAAGGAGTGGGCGTAGGAGCCGGTCGGGTAGAAGGAATCCGACAGCTGCAGCAGGGGAGCGACCCAGGGCGCCGCGGCTTTGCCTGCGCGTTTTGATCGGGCCGGCTTGTCCATTCAGGTGCGAATGATCGTCGGCGGTTTCGCCGTTGAGAGGCCGTGCCCGGCCAGGCTTGCCGAAAGGCGGTGCGGCCGGAAGACCTCGGTGACCGCCCGGTAATGGACGCCGAGCCGATCGAGCGTCTGCCGCAGCCCCGTGTCGTCCAGGGCGAGCATCCGGTGCGACTGAGCTTCGATTGCGAAATGCAGATTGCCGACAGCCCAGCCGATGACCGCGGCCGCATCGGCTGCGACGTCGAGCGGAATCTCCAGCAGCGGCTCCGGGTTCTGCCGGATCACGTAGCGCCCTTTCGCGGTCTGGGCTACGGTCTCTCCGTGACGCAGGGGCGATTCCAGCTCGAAGCCGAACTCGGTCCCGTCATCCGCCTTCCCCCGCCAAATGCGCCTGGAGAGGTCCCGCCGATCGGCGTGGAGGGGCACCTCCGCGAGGGAGGCGTCCGTTGTGTCGAGCGGGGCGCGAACCAGGTTCATGGGCGATGAATCTGGATTCGCGCCCGCCCGAGATCAAGGCCGGCCGCAAGACTGTCGCGGATCGTTAAAGCTTCTCGTCGGCGACGGGCTGGTCGCGGCGGGCGTCGGGCAGGCCGGCGCTGTTGCGAATGACGAAGCCGGTGACGTTCTTGAGCACGACTGCCGCGGCGGCCGGGTCGTGCTGAGCCTGCAGATTGTCGATGTCGGCGGCGGCGACGTCGTCGAGAATCACGGCGGGCCTCTGGTCGGTTCCGGCATAACTCAGTTCGAGGTGATCGACGCTGAGCCCGTGCACGTGGCGGGCAAACAGGCCGTAGGTGGGAAGGATGCCGAACCGGCCCGGCTCCGGGTAGGCCTTCTCATCCTCCGAGACCGCGCGGTCGGCCTGCGCGGCGGTGCCGCCTCCCTTGTAGTCGATCTTGATGTGGCTCAGGCTCAAGTCCTCGATCGCATAGCCGGGAATTCCGGCGATCAGGATGCCCTGGCGGGAATCGACATTGTGGGCGACCACGTTGCTGATCGTCACCCGCCGCAGCGCGCCCACTTTCGTCGTGGCTTCCGGACCGCGCAGCCGGGCGCCCAGCCGCAGGAAAATCGGCGTATCGACAATGTCGCGCATGGTCAGATTGTCCACCGCGATGTCCTCCAGCAGGCCGCCGTCCACCGTCTCCAGGGCGAGTCCCAGGCATGAGTCGAAGACGCAGTTGGAGATCGCGATGTTGATGAATCCGCCATTGCCCTCCGTTCCGAACTTGATCCGGCCGGTGCCGCCGCCGCGGGGGCCGACCTTGCGGGTGCCGTCGAGGAACGTCCCCTCGACAAAGCCGCTCACCTGGCAGCCGGTGATGGTGATGTTTTTGCAGGGCCGCGCGGAGCCGAGGCCGTAGGAGCTCTTCAGGCAGATGCCGTCATCGCCCGGGGAGTTCACGGTGCAATTGGAGATGCGGACCTCCTGGCAGCAGTCGATGTCCATGCCGTCGCGGTTGGTGTCGATCTTCAGGTTGTCGATCGTGAAGTTGTCCGTGCCCGTGGCCAGGATGCCGAAATGGCCGCCGTGGTAGATCGTGAAGTCCCGCAGGATGACATTGCGGCAGTTCTTGAGGGCTATCGCCTTGTTGCCGATGCCGGCAGCCAGGGAATCGCGGGGATTCGGGTAGCCCGGGTCGGGCTGGGGACCGGCCGGGCGCACAAAGGCTGGACGCGGCGGGCGGGGCTCGCCGGGCAGCACGTCCTTGCGGCCGAAACCGCGGCTCAAGCCGCGGCCAAAGATGCGGCCGGGACCGAGAATGGCGATATTTTGGATCCCATCTCCCCAAATCAGGCTGTTCTGCCAGTGGCTGTGGCCAAAATCCTCGTAGCGGTCATTGCCCGGATTGGGCTCCGGCGCGTCATAACCCCCGGGCTGCCCCTCCGCGGGCGGATCGGCGGCGAGAATCGTCGCGCCCTGGTCCAGGTAGAGGGTGATGTTGCTCTTCAGGTGGATCGAGTAGCTGGCGTAGGTGCCGGCGGTGAGGAGCACGGTGCCGCCTCCGGCGGCATTGGCGGCATCGATCGCCTTGTTGATCGCAGCGGTGTCGATCGTCTTGCCGTCGCCCACGGCGCCGTAGGCCCTGACATCATAGATGGCGGGCGGCGGGGCAGCGGTGACTGCCGGAGGATGGACTTCGCTGACGCTCACGCAGGCGCCCAGGAGAAGGGCGAGCGCGCCAGTGCCGGCGGGAACCAGATTTCGGGTGATGGGCTTTTTCATGGGTTGGGGTTATAGCCTTCTAAAGGTCTTTCGACGGCAGGACGGTCTGTGAACGGACATGTTGCTCGATTTTTTCAGCCGGTCCGCATCACGCATGCTTCAAGAGCGCGTCGCCGGTCAGCCTGCATATGCGCCAGTCCGGCATTTTCACGGCTCCGATCGATTCGTAGAATCGAATTGCCGGCCCGTTCCAGTCGAGGACCGTCCACTCCAGCCGCCCGCAGCCGCGCGAACAGGCGAGCTTCGCCACATGCAGGAGGAGGGCGCGCCCGATTCCGCGGCCCCGCAGGTCCGGTTCCACGTACAGATCCTCCAGGTAAAGTCCCGGTTTTGCGAGAAAGGTCGAGTAGGTGCCGAAGAAAAGGGCGAAACCCGCCGGCCGTTCGTCGAGGTGGGCCAGGACGCACTCGGCCGCGGCAGGGTGGTCCCCGGAAGGAAACAGGGTGGCCGCCAGCTTTTCCTCGGTCGCCTCAACCGTGTGGAGAAGCTTCTCGTAGGTCGCCAGCCCGCGAATGAAACCGAGAATCACCGGAATATCGCCGGGAGCGGCAGGGCGGATTTGCGGCGGCATGGGAACAGCCCGGACGCTGCCGGACGCCGGCCCTGGATTCAAGCTATCCCCCATTCCCAGGGCGGACATCGGGGTTGCAAAGCGGATCAATTGGGAGGAGGCTGACCGCTTTTGAGAAAGCGACACTATGCTACGACGGTTTATTGCGAAGATTCGCGCCACCATGGCGCCGGGACAGAAACCTCAGGCGCCGGTTGCCGGCGCGAGTGCGCCAAAGCCCGCCCACCCGGCGCGCGGCAACGCGCAGAGATCGCCGGATAGGTCCGGCTCCCGTGGCCAGGGCGGCAGGCCGCGCGATGGCCAATCCCGCGGCGAGCACCGCGGCGGCGGGCCCGCCCGCCAAGGCACTGGCGACGGAGGGCCTTCGCACCAAAGCTCCGGCGATGGCGGGCAGAGGAGCCGGCACAGCGGAGGGAGGAGCGG
>CAZSEH010000046.1:0-15783 GCA_964605835.1 uncultured Opitutaceae bacterium | reverse complement strand
GTCCTTGCCGGCGGCGATGTCATCGGCTCCGCCCAGACGGGCACGGGCAAGACGGCGGCTTTTGCCCTTCCGATCATTCAGCGGCTCGGCGCGCACGGGGCGCTTCGCTGCCTCATTCTCGAGCCGACCCGCGAGCTCGCCCTCCAGGTCGAGGAGGCATTCCAGAATTTCGCAAAGTTCACCGACCTTCGGGTGACGATCGTCTACGGAGGCGTCGGCTACGGGAAGCAAACGACCGACCTGCGCCGCGGCATGGACATCCTCGCAGCGACGCCGGGCCGCCTGCTGGACCATATTGAGCAGGGCAACTGCTCGCTCGAACAGATCGACATCCTCGTCCTCGACGAGGTGGACCGCATGCTTGACATGGGATTCCTGCCGGACGTGAAGCGGATCGTCCAGCGCTGTTCCCGCGAGCGGCAGACGCTTTTCTTCACGGCCACGCTGCCGCCCGAGATCGAGCAGCTCGCGGCCTGGGCCCTGCGCGACCCGAAGAAGGTCGAAATCGGCCGGCACAGCTCGCCGGCCGAGACCGTTGCGCACGCCTTCTACCCCGTCGTCGCCTCGCAGAAGTTCGACCTGCTGCAGCTGTTGCTCGAGCAGACCGAGTTCAAGAGCGTCCTCATCTTCTGCCGCACGAGGATGGGGGCGGACCGGATCGCCAGCCGCCTGAAGACGAAGGGGCACTCGGTGGGCGTCCTCCATTCCGACCGGAGCCAGCACGAGAGGATCGACGCCCTCGATGGATTCAAGAGCGGTCGGTTCGAGGTGCTGGTCGCCACCGACATAGCCGCGCGCGGTCTGGACATCGCCGGGGTGACCCACGTCATCAACTACGATGTGCCCGAGAATCCCGAGGACTATGTGCACCGCATCGGCCGCACGGGCCGCGCCCTGCACACGGGCGACGCCTTCACATTGGTCACGGAGGACGACGTCCGCGACGCGCGCAGCATCGAGCGGTTCATCGACACGCAGATCGAGCGCAAGAAGATCGAGGGATTCGACTACATCTACTCGGCCCTTTTCGACGAGAAGATCCAGGCCGAAGCCGCGCCCAAGCCGGCGAGCCGGCTGCACCGCGGCCTGCGGCGTTAGCAGGTTCAGCTCAGTCCGATCCGTTGACCACCCTGTAGGTGAGCGCGGCCACCGCGCCGCCGGCCAGCTCGCTCGCAAGAAACACCCAGTAGTGGTTCCAGCTTGAGAGGCCCATGAGGGTGATTCCGGTTGCGACGGCCGGATTGAATGCGCCGCCCGAAATCCCGCCAACCGCGAATGCGCCGACCATGACGGTCATTCCTATCGCGAGGCCGTAAAACGAGTTGCCGGCGGTGCCCTTGGATGTCGCCACATTGAGAACAACCCATGCCAGGGCGAAGGTGAAGAGAAACTCGGCAAGGAAGGCCGCCTTTGCGCCCATTGTGAACACTTCGGCGGGGGTCTCAACCTTGAGAAAATGGACGACCCAGGCTGCGGCGGATGCGGCCGCGATCTGCGCGATCCAGTAGGGGATGACGTCGCCCGATCGGCACTTGCCCCGCAGCCAGACGGCGAGCGTCACCGCCGGGTTGAAATGGCCGCCGGAAACGTGTCCGCCGGCGAAGATCATGACCATCAGCGAGGCGCCGATCGCAATCGGCGCGAGGGCGCCGGCGCCCGGTGCGATCACGGTGCAGCCGACCGTGAAAACGAGGAAAAACGTACCGATGAATTCAACGATGTATTTTTTCATGGGGTTTTGACGACCGAGGTTTGAAGTGAAATTGCCCTGCGCCTGCAAAGCTTATTGCAGGTGCGCAGCGCACTGGTTTAATTTGGCCCTATATGCAATTGGACATCCCTCCGGGAGAATTTGCCGGCTACATATTCGACCTCGATGGCACGCTGATCGACACCATGCCGCTTCATTACCGCGCGTGGGACGAGACTATGCGCCGCGCGGGACTGCCAAAGAAACTCGACGAGGAGCTGTTCTATTCCCTGGGCGGCCTTCCGACCAAGCGGGTCGCGGAGAAGTTCGCCGAGCACTACGGTCTGCAAATTGATGCGGACAAGGTGTTTCACGACAAGGAGGAGCTTTTCAGCTCGCTGCAGGATGATGCCCGGCTGATCGCTCCCACCGTCGAATTCGCCCGTCGCGCCGCTGCAACCCATCCCATGGCGGTCGCCTCGGGAGGGCCGCGGGCGGTCGTCCGCCGCTCCCTGAAGCTCACGGGGCTCGCACCTCTTTTCAAGGTGGTGGTCACCTCCGACGACGTGAAACACGGCAAGCCCGCACCGGACCTGTTCCTTCTTGCCGCAAAACTCATGAACGTGCCGCCGGAGAAATGCCTCGTTTTCGAGGATGCCGAACCCGGCTTCAAGGCCGCCCAGGCAGCCGGAATGCAAGTCGTCAGGGTGCCCAGCCGGATAGGGCAGTGAGAGTGGACTCGCCGGCGGGCCTGTCCGCCGAAGCCTTGGCGACGGCGGAACGGGTCAGTCCCGGGCGGCAGCGCGCCTGAGCCTGTCGTTGATCGCCTCGGCGAGTTCCCCGCCGCGCGCGAGTTCCGCATGGATGAGGCGCCAGGGGCCGGTGTCCAGGCGCTGAAGCAGGCCGAAAAGCCGGCGGGCGGCGCCGCGGGAATCTCCTGTCCTGTCGAGCCAGAAGACGCTCGGCTTATTGGATTTCAACGGCTTGCGAAGAAACAGCCAGGCTTCGTCGGGGGGGGCCTTTGCCGCCGCCGCAAGGGACAGCCTCCTGTGCAGGACGATCGGGGTGTGCGGACTGTAGTGCCGGGCGAGCTGCCCGGGGGCGAGCTGCCCAACTTCGCCCCGTTGGACGGAGTGCGCCCGGATCCCCCGAACAGGTACCGCTCGACCGAGAACCCTGGCGATGGCGGTCCGGCTGATGGCGCCGGGGCGCAGGAGCCGCGGTTTCTCCGGATTGCGCAAGTCGACGATTGTCGACTCGACGCCGATCCGCGCGGGGCCTCCGTCGAGAATATGGCGGATCTTGTGTCCCAAACCGTGACGGACGTGCTCCGCCGTCGTGGGGCTCAGGTAACCGAACGGGTTTGCGCTCGGAGCTGCAAGGGGGCGGTCCGCCAGTTTGAGCAGGCGGCGCAGGAGAGGGTGAGCCGGCATCCGCACGGCCACGCTCAGCCGGCCCGCTGTCACGACATCCGGGATCACGGGCTTCTTTGGCAGGACCAGCGTGAGGGGCCCGGGCCAGAAGGCAGCCGCAAGGCGCATTGCCGCGGTGTTTGTTTCGGCGACGAGCCCGAGTTCCCGCATGGAGTGAATGTGCACGATCAGGGGATCGGCCACCGGCCGGCCCTTGGCTGCGAATATGCGCCGGCAGGCCCGGGCATTGAGGGCGTCGGCCGCAAGTCCGTAAACAGTCTCCGTGGGCACGGCCACCAGTTCTCCCGCGCGCAGGCGGCGCGCCAGCATGGCGAGGTTGCGGGCGGTTCCCCGGACGATGCGGGCCACCGGCGGCGATTTGGCGGCAGGGCTTCCCTTGCCGCGATTCATGGCCTTTGCCAGCGGTTTTCCTTTGTGCACAAAAAAAGGCCGGAGCTTGAAGGGCTCCAGCCTTGAAAGTTGCCTGTCCTTTGGATGCCGGTCTTGCGCCGAAGCCCCAAGTCGATCGTTAAAGCGCGAGCAGGTTGTTGCGGGACTGCTTGATCGTGCAGGTCACCGCGCGCTGGTGCTTTGCGGTGAGTCCGGTGTACTTGCGCGGCAGGATCTTGCCGGTGTCGGTCACATAACGGACCATCAGCTGCGGCTGCGTGAAAGGCAGTTCCGCGGGCGTGGGCGTCTGTTCTGTTTTCTCGGGTGTGCTCATTAATGAAAAGGGTGGGAGATCGTGATGGGCCCGCCGCCCTTGTCAACGCCGCAAATCGAGGCCGCCTAGGCTGCGGGACGGGCAAACGGACCGATGCCGATTGGCCCTGAGGCGGCATCCCGGGCTGGATTCCAGCCGCGCAGGTGCCAGTGAACGACGCGTCCGAAGAACGCCACGTTGACCACGGCGAGGAACGGGAGGAAGGCCAGGGCCCGGGGCCGCCGGAGGTGGCGCCAAACCCGCCTGGCGATGCGCCACGGCCGGTAGAACTCGCGCGTCAGCCAGGCCTGGCCCGCCTCCAGATCCTCGGTGGACATGTTCGGGTGCTGGAATACGGCGTGGTCGAAGTCGTAATGGGTCCAGTCTCGATCCAGGATGCGATCGCCCATCTGCGCGAAGAGCGGCGTGCCCGGCAGGGGGGTGAGGATCGAGGGCATGACGACATCGACCTCCATTTCGTCGAGCATCCGCAAGGTGTGCTCAAAGACGTCCGGCCGGTCATGGGGAAATCCGAGGACGATGCCCGCCTCGACGCCGATGCCGTGCGCATGAAGCCGCCTGATCGCGGTCCGGTATCTGTCGACCCGGTTGCAGTTCTTTCGCACGGCTTCGAGGTTCTCCGCCGAGAATGTCTCTATGCCCAGGAATATCCCGATGCACCCCGCTTCAGCCGCGAGGCCGACAAAGGCGTCGTCCTCCGCCGTGTCGAGCGAAGCCTGCGTAACCCAGCGCTTCCGAAGGGGCCGCAACGCGGCAAACAGGGATCGGGCATACGCCCGGTTTGCCATCAGGTTATCGTCCGAAAACACGAAGAACCGGCCAGGCAGTGAGGCGACCTCGGCGGCGACTTCGTCCACCGGCCGCCGCCGGTGGACCCTGCGGTGGAAGGCGGCCACCGAGCAGAACTCGCAGCCATGCGGACAACCGCGGGTAGCCTGGACCGCGGCCAACGGGGCATAGCCCCTCCGGCGCAGAAGATGGCGCGGCGGGCGCTTGAGGCCCCCGAGAACGGGAGGGGATGGGTTGCGGTAGATCCCGCGGGATTGCCCGGCGCACACCTCCGTTATGACCTGGGGCCAGAGCCCCTCGGCGTCTCCCGCGACGACCGCGTCGGCGTGCCGTGACGCCTCCTCGGGGCACAGCGAAGGATGCATGCCGCCGAGAACGACGGGCACACCGCGCTTTCGGAACTGCGCGGCGATCTCGTAGGCCCGCGGCGCCGCGGCGGTCATGCAGGTGATGCCGACCAGATCCACGGGGTCGTCCCACGGCACTCGATCGATCTGCTCGTCGACAATCCGCACCTCGATATCGGGTGGTGTTTCCGCGGCGACGCTGAGCAGGCTTAGCAGGGAGAAGCGGAACGTGCGGCCGTTGAAGACCGGGGCGCGGCCGATATTGCGCCACTTGCCGCTGGCCGGTGCGATGAGGAGAATTTTCATGGGAGCGGGGGGCTGGGAAGGAATCAGGAGCCATGTAGTTTATTAGTCAAGTAAAATGATTGATTAATAAATCAAAACCCGCACCAGCCCGCCGCAACGCTGTTTGGCAATGGGTTGCGGCTTCGTCTTCCGTCAAGAAACGAGCAACGTTGGCCAATAAACGCAGAGCTGCCCGGCGGGGAAGGTGCGAAAAAGGGGGTTTGCGGCGAATCCGGCCGCGAATCCGTTCCCATTTCCGTATGAATTCCGGCAAGCCCTGCAAGAAATGCGGCCTGGAGATTGGGATCAACGACCGTTTCTGCGCGCACTGCGGCGCGGACCAGTCGGCCGGGGGGGCATCCGCCGCCACGCAGCCCAAGGGCCCGGGCTCCGACAGGCGGGTCCGAGTTGAGGCCCTCCTCCCGCTGGCCCCGAAGGGAATCGCGGTGCGCTTCGAAGGCGATGAGCTCGTTGTCACACGGGGCTGGCCCCACGCCGGCTATATCATCGGAGTCATCATCGCCGCGGTTGGAATGATCTGGTTCGCCTGGATCCGGTGGACGGATGTCCACAACCCCAGTTGGGAAGGGGACGTCAGGTCCGGCCTGGGTCTGGTCATCTGGCCGCTGGCCCTCTGGTTCTTCTACGCGATGCTCGCGGGCTCCCTCAATTCGACGATCATCACGGCCCGGCCGGACCGGATCAAGGTGGCTCACCGCCCCCTCTGGTGGCCCGGGAACCGGACCAAGCCGGCGGGAGATCTGATCGGGTTCGAAACCGCGCCGCGGACCATCCGGGGAGGACTGACCGGCTACAGCTCGGTCAGCAACTTCGTCGTGGCCGTGAAATCCGGCGAAGGGAGGTCGTGGTGGTTGGGCGGCACGATGCATTCGCCGGGGTTGGCCGACTTCATAGGCATGGCCGTCGGGGCGTATTATGGCGTGCCGGTCAAGACCTGGAAGGACGAGATTCAACGGCGGGGCGGCGCGCGACAAAAATGAGGGCGCCATGAGCATGATGCGTTGGGGAATCGGCGAAAAAAGAGGCTGGTTCCGGTGCGCCGGCGCGGCCCTGGTCCTAAGCGCATTGCCCGCCTGGGCCGGCCCCCGGGAGGATGGCGATGCCGCATTCAATGCGGGTCGAATGAAGGACGCGGAGGCGGCGTACACGCTCGCCCTCACCGCCGCGCCCGGCGATGCGGCCGCCCTGCTCGGGCGGGGGCAGGCGCGGGCGGCTCAGGGCGACCGCGCCGGGGCCTCGGCCGACCTCGACCAGGCCGTGACCCTGGCCCCCAAGAACTCGGAAGCCTGGCGCCAGCGCGGACTGTTGCGGCTGAATGCCGGTGATCTCAAGGGGGCGTTGGACGACATGGACCGTGTTGTAATCCTGGCGCCGAAGGCGTCGGGCGCCTATGCCAGCCGGGCCGCGGTGGATCTGGTGTCCAAGGATTACACGGCGGCGATCGCGGACTATACGCTGGCGATCAAGCTGCGGCCGGACACCGCGTCCTACTACCACAGCCGCGGCTATGCCTGGGAACTCACGCAGGACAACGACATGGCGCTCCTCGACTATGAGCAGGCGCTGAAACTGAACGCGAAGGATACCTTTGCCCTGACCCATCGCGCGGCCATACACGAAGGTCAGGGCGAACTCAGGGAGGCCGCGGACGACTACCGCGCGGCGGTTGCCGCCGACCCGAAGCAAAAGAAGGCCGCGGACCGGCTCGCGGCGCTGGAGAAGGATCCCAATGTCGGCGCCGAAATCCGGGAGGCCGACCTTGCCGCCGCCAAGCCCGCCGCACCGGAGTCGCTGACGGTTGCACCCGAACCGGAGTCGCCGGCAAAACCCGCCGCGCCGGTCATCAAGGTCCCCGTGGTCGCACCCGAGTGGCTGCGGCCGTCTGTCAAACATGCGCCCTCGCCCGCCAGGCTGCCGCTTCCGGTCGTCAGCCCGGCGCCGTATTTGGTCATCAACAAGCTGAGCTCGGCCGCCTACGCCGGCGCGGTTTCGGCGGCAATGGAAGGAATGAAGCTCGTTCTCGGCCCGCAGAGCGAGGAGGAGAGTGCGAAGCTCGAGAAGGCGTGGTCGCCCGCCTTCCAGTTTCCCTGTGCCGAGGTCGTCGACTACCTGAACAGGCTCAATCCGCTCCTCGCGCAGTTCCTGGCCTACCGCACGGCGGCCGGGTATTCGCAGGCGCAGTTCTCCCGGCACCAGACCGACGCCTTTTACGCTGCGGCAATGCACAACGATTCGGCGGCTGAGGAAGCGATGGTCGCCGCCCATTCGGAAGCCGATCGCCTGGCCGCCCTCCAGGCCGGGCTGCAAAAGACCGGGGCTGCCATCCAGGCCCTGGGTGACCCGCCCGATCCCGCCGATCTCATGAAGCGCGCGCGCAAGCGCAGCGAGGATGCGGAGGACTACGTCCGGAAAATCGGCGAAGGGGACATCATCCGGGATCTCCACAATGCCAACCAGATCAGGATACGCCTGGTGGGCGATGCAATATACCACACGGAAGGCTACGAGTTCCCGGGCGGAAATGCGGATGCGGGCTTGACGCCGTACAGTCGCGACGAAACCGATCGCGCGTATGATCTCGAGGCATCCTCCGGCTTTTATCTTGGAGCCTTGCACTGTCACGTGCGCTGGAATGGAGACACTTTTTTCTCGTCCGCCTCGGAGAAGAAGGGAACGGCCGATGCGCCGGAGGTCGACGAGATGACCATCTGGGGCAGAGTATCGCCGGACGGCCGGCGGATGCTGGAGTTGAAATGGGTGTGCACTTCACGCTCGCCGAATTCGCACCTCGAGTTTGTGCTCGGGCTCGCCGGCGTGCCGTTCACCCACCGCTCGCTGGTCTGGATCGGCGGCAGCGACGAGTACCTGAATTACGGCACGGCGGACATTCCCGACCGGAACGGCCTGATCACCACCCAGCATGCGGCACATGCGATCTTTTCGCTCAAGAACGATCTGGGCGGGAAGATGGGCGTGCCGATACCGCCGCGCCCAGGAGGAGGGTTGTTTCCCGCCTTTAGGACCGACCCCCAGCCTTTCGTGGACACATTGCGTGAATTTCGGCCGACCGAGATCCTCATTGCCTTCTCCCATAACCGCGCCTTTCCCGTCATTCCCTTCAACGCCCCGTCCGAGGCGATGGGCGCCGCCGAAGTCCAGGCCTATGTGGATGAGGCAAAGCCGCAGGCTGTCATCTCGGGAGAACTGATCGATCTTCCGGCGATCGCCGAGCGCAAGCGCCTGGAGGAGGAGGCCAGGCGCCTGGAGGAGGAGGCCGCCCGCAAGGTCGCCGAGGCCGACCAGAAGGCGAATGCGGAGAAGATCGAATCGCTCAAGAAGGACATCGAGGAGACCGAACTCTCCATTCAGCAAGTGCGCGACTCAAAAGGGGGGGATCCGAAGCAGATCGCCTTCGAACTCGAAACGAAGAATGCGGAGATCCAGGGCATAAAGGACGAGATCGCCGGCATCCAGACCGGCGTATACGCGCATACGCCGACAGACTTTGACGAGCACTGCCGCAGCCAATTCATCGCCCAATGCCAGGACGAGGTCCAGCAGATGGCAAAGATCGACCGGGACCTGCGCATAGCCAATTCGCTCCAGGCAAACCTGGAGCAGGGCGAGAAGGACGCGATTTATCAGGAGACGCGCAAGATCTTTGACGACGGCGCGGCGCTCGACCCGGCGCGCTGGAAGGCTGTGAACGACAAAGCCTACGGCCTGTGGGAGGGTCGGCTTGAGGAGGAAAAGAAAACCGCGGACCAGACGACCCAGATGTGGGACGACCGCGTGACCTACGCCGAGTGGACCAAGACCGGAGCCGACACGGCCTTCGGACTGGTCAGCGGGGCGGGGGGATTCAAGGTTACGGGCCTCGTCTACTCCTTTGCGACCAGCTCCCTCGAAGGCGGTCTGGACAAATACTTCAAGGGCGGCACCCCGGCCGGTGTCATCAAGTCGGGACTTTACGACGGGACGAAGGCCGTGCTGACCGGCTTGAACCAGGCCGTCGACTACACCTGGTCTGCGGTGGAGACGTACAACGAGAGTTCGGGCAAGACGCCCAGGGACAAGATGTGGGATGTGGCGGGGACTCTGGGCACGAAGTTTGTCATCAACACCGTCACCGGCGCCCTGACGGAAGGAGCCGCGGACTACGTTCGAGAATCCGCGGGGCCGGCGTACAAGCCCACCGCCGAACAGGCGATCGCGGCCGCGAAGTTCAAGCAGCAGATGGAAATGGACCAGGCCCTGGCCAAGGACTTCCTGGACACGCATTCGGCCTGGCGCCGCGCCGTCCTACAGGGGGCGCCCGAGGCCGATGTGACACGGCTGCAGGCCGAAGTCCGCCGCAAGGCCTGCTCCGTCAATTCAAGCTACGGCGCCAAGGTCTACATGAAATACCAGACGCTGCCGGTCCAGCAGAGGGCCTTCACGCAGACGATGCGCGAGGTGCACGAGGACCTGATGCCGGAACTGGTCGCCCGGCTTCGCGCCGGGACGACGGGCAGCGATGGCACGACCCAGGGCGCCTACGACGGGCAGATTCGCTTCTTCCCGATTCGCAATGCATCCAGCGGGGACTCGGTCGGGATCGACTACGATCTAGCCCTGGCCGAGCAGCCGGCCTGGATCGGCCACAAGGATGGATCACAGACCCGCAACGTCTGGCTGACCCGCGATGGCAAGCCGACCTCGGCGGAGGTCCTCATGCACGACGCCCAGAAAACCTGGGAGTCCCTGTACCGGGAGCAAACGGGCTATTCCGCGACGGTTTCCTTCGAGAACATCACCAGCAAGGCGCACGCCGAGGCCTACAAGGACATGACCTGGATCAACATCACCAAGCCGGGCTATGTCGAACAAATCAATCCGGACTGGGCGCAGCAGGCGGGAGACGTGACGCGCGTCAAGGCGAACGAGATGCAGAGCAACGACAAACTGCACCTGCAATATTACCAGAAGAAACAGGAGGCGTGCCGCGGCACGGAGAAGGACATCCGCACCAAGCTCATGACCCTTCTCAACAACGTAGAGGATACCAAGGGTTCCGGCTGGACGCCCGCGCAGAAGGAACAGCACGCCGACGTGAAGACCTATTGGACCCAGGTGGCCGACGTGATGGGCCGTTTCGGCCGCGGGGAGATGGATCCGATCGAGGCGGACCGGCAGATTCACCTTCTATCCGGGGGGCGCGGGCTGGACGACCTCGTCGACAGGACCGGCACGATGATCGAGGCCCAAGTCAAGATGGGCAAATAATCCGGTTCAAGGTGCGGGGGGCCACAATGTGTGCAAATCTCTTTGCGGATCATTTGCGGCGAATTAAGCCTTTGCCTCAATGAAGCGAATCGCTGGCTTCCTTGTATTCATCCTCGCCGTCTCGACGGGCGAAGCGGCCCAGAAATTCCCGGACATCGAATACCGGCAGGTCGACGGCGAAAGCATCAAACTCGATGCCATGGTGCCGGACGGCCCCGGACCGTTTCCGATCGCAATTCTCGTCCACGGCGGGGGCTGGAGTTCCGGCGACAAGTCCGGCAGCAACAAACCCGGCGACAGCGCCGACATAACGCCCTGGTTTGCGCCGTTGACCGGGGCGGGATTCGCGTGGTTTTCCATCAACTATCGCCTTGCCCCGAAGCATCCGTGGCCGGCCGGTTTCTCCGACGTCCAGGAGGCCATCCGCTGGGTCAAGGCCCACGCCCGAGAGTACAAGGGCGATCCGCACCGCATTGCGCTTTTCGGGCACTCGGCCGGCGGTCATCTCATCTGCCTTGCCGGGGTGCTCGCTGGACCCGATACGCGCGTGCAGGCGGTCGTCGGCTTCGCCGCCGTCACCGACCTTGAGGCGGACACCATGCACCGTGGAGGCCTGAGCACTTCGCTGCAAAACCTCTTTTCCCTCCCGCAGGCCGCGACGCCCGGCTCGCTCGCGCGGCTGCGCGAGTTTTCACCCATCGCGCATGTGGCGCCGGGCCTGCCGCCCTTTCTCCTCGTGCATGGCGACGGGGACAAGACGGTGCCCTATGCCCAATCGCTCGCGTTTCAGGAGAAGCTCCGGGCGGCGGGAAATATCTGCGATTTGATCACGATTCCCGGCGCGCCGCACCGGTTGATCGGCTGGGAGGCATTTCTGCCCAATTATCCCGATCTGATCGTCGCTTGGCTGCGGCGGGCCCTTCCGGCCGGCCCTCAATGAGCGACTGCCAACCGCGCACGGTCGGATGATGCGGCGACCGCGCAACCCAGGCCTCCGTTCCTGCTTGCGGACCGTATCGACCGGAGGCTAATTGTCCCCCGAAATACCGTCCCTGTAGCTCAAATGGATAGAGCAGTGGTTTCCTAAACCGCAGATCCCGGTTCAATTCCGGGCGGGGATACCATCAGGCTTCGCAGTGCGAAGGCTGCCGCGCCGAGGCCCAACGGGCGAAGGCGGGTTCGGGGCTCTTGGCGAGCCATCATGCGAGTCGAATTCCCCGAGCGGCATCGAGGGGTTGAATGCCCAACGCCAAACTCGTGCGCGGCCCCCTCAATCCGTCAGCGCGCTGTGGACGGCTTCCAGCAGCTCGCTCCTGTCGCAGGGCTTCGGGAGCGCCTCGGTGATGCCGAGGTCGGCGAGTTCTGTCTGCTTGGATTCCGATGCCATGCCCGTCGTCACGACCGCCCGGATATCGGGGCGGATGTCGCGCATCCGGCGGAGCATCGAGATTCCATCCATCACCGGCATCATGACATCGGTGATGACGAGTGAGATATCGCCGACGTGCAGCCGGAACAGTTCCAGCGCCTCGTTTCCGCTGGTTGCGGCGAGGGCGCGGTAGCCGCTTCGCTCGAGGACGACGCGGGTCGATTCGCTGATGCTGGGTTCGTCATCGACGACCAGGATGAGCTCGTTCCTCCCCCGAGGGGCCGTTGCCGTCGCGACCGCTGAGGGAACGGCTTGCTCGGACAGAGCCGCAGGCAGGTAGACCCTGAAGGTGGTGCCCCTGTCGGTTTCGCTCTCGACGGTCAGGAACCCGCCGTGGCTGCGCACGATCCCGAGCACGGTCGACAGCCCGAGCCCCGTGCCCTTGCCAATCTCCTTGGTTGTGAAGAATGGATCGAATATGCGCTCGACGACCTCCGGGGGCATGCC
Source organism: uncultured Opitutaceae bacterium (assembly GCA_964605835.1). Taxonomy (GTDB): domain Bacteria; phylum Verrucomicrobiota; class Verrucomicrobiia; order Opitutales; family Opitutaceae; genus Palsa-1447. The sequence continues at coordinate 3,374 of CAZSEH010000046.1, read as the reverse complement.
GTGGCCCGCGTCCGTGACACTGAGCATGACGTGCGGGCCGGGAATGGCCGGTGAATTGAGGCGCGCGAGCTCCTCGTCAACAACGGTGTTCTCTCCGCCCAGGGTGAGCGTCCCGCCATCGGGCATCGCGTCGCGGGCATTCACGCACAGGTTGAGGAGGACCTGGTGAAGCTGCGTGGCGTCGCCGAGGACGGGCTTGAGTCCGGGGGCGACGATGGAGCGCAGCGTGATGTTGCGGGGAAAGGTTTCCGCCACGATTCCGCGCATTTCGCGGAGAATGTGCGCCACATGGAGCGGAACCCGGTCGCCGCCGCTGCCGCGGCTGAAGGTGAGCAGCTGCTTGACGACATCCGAGGCGCGCTTCCCGCTCTGCTCGACGAGTTCGAGAAGCTCCTGTTCCTGCACAGTCCTCACGGTCTCCTTCAACAGCCCCGGCGCCATCAGCACGGGCGCGAGAATGTTGTTCAGGTCATGGGCGATGCCGCTTGCGAGGGCCCCGACGGCCTCCAGGCGCTGGGAGCGTCTCAGGTGCTCCTCGAACCGTCGGTGCTCGGTGGTGTCCTCCTTCACCGCCACGAAATGCGCGATGTTTCCGCGATCATCCAGCACCGGGGATATGGAACATCTCTCCCAGAACAGCTCTCCGTTCTTCTTGCGGTTGCAGAGTTCGCCGTGCCATTCGTTCCCCGCAAGGATTGTCGACCACATCGTCTGATAGTACTCAGCCGGGGCCTGGCCCGACTTGAGGATCCTCGGAGTCTTCCCGCGCACTTCCTCAAACGTGTAGCCGCTCACCTCGGTGAATCGGGGATTCACGTAATGGATCGCGCCATCCCGGTCTGTGATGATGATCGACGCCGGGCTCTGCTCGATCGCGCGCGACAGCGTGCGAAGCTCTTCCTCCGCTTTTTTTCGGTCGGTGATGTCAAACAGGATCCCCTGCGAGCCTATAATCTTTCCGGACGCGTCGAAGACCGGTGTCTTTGTCACGCTCAGGCAGTACCTTCGCCCGTCGGCCAGGGTCCATTCCTCCTCGAGGTCGACCCGCTTGCCGGTGCGCATGATGGTCTCGTGGTGTGACTCACCTTGGGCGAAAACGGCCGCGCCGGTCACGGATTCGAGCTTCATCAACCCGCGGCCTGTCAGAAGCGTGGCGACTTCCCTGGGGAGCTTGCCCAAATAATCCTCCGGTTTCAGGCTGGCGACCCGGCAAAACCACGAGTTGACGTAAACGAAGCGTCCGGCGGCGTCCTTTCGGAATATTCCGGCAGGCATCAGCTCGACGAGCGAGTGGGAGATCGCCTGGTGTTCGCGTGCCTCGGCCTCTGCCCTTGAGCGAGCCCCGGCCTCCTTCTCCAGGGAGGCGAGGCTGCGCCGCAGCAGCAGATAAAGCAGCAGCGCCGTGACCGAGATGAACACCCAGCCTTTCACCATCGACAGCTTGGCGATCAGCGAGCGATCGGACACCAGTTTCACCACCGCCATGTCTGAGAAAAGGATCCAGACAAACCCCACGATGGCGTAGATCAACGCGGTCCGCAGGGCGAGCCTTGCCAGCGGACTTCTTTCAGTTGCGTGGGGAGCCTTCATTGCGGATGGGGGAGCATGCTTGGCGGGGACGTCGCCGTTCGCAAACCGGGATTGGGCAATATCGGTCCTATGAGCTGCATGGCCCCAGCCAAGAGTATCGGCCTTGTACCCGGGAATTGCAGGTTTTTTTAGCCGGATTCTCGCGCGACGCCGGACAGGCAACCGGCGCGCGACCGTTCCCGACTATAGGTTCTTTCCGATCGCCTTTTCCAAGGGTTTGCGAATGAGGGTGAAGAGGACCCCTGTGCAAATTCCGATCATCCCGAGCATGAGGAAAAAATGCTGCTTGGGCATCGTGTTGTAGAACGTGCCCAGATAGCCGGTCATGTAGTTGCCGAAGAAATTCGAGAGGAACCACATGCCCATCATCATCGAGACGACCCGCCGGGGTGCGACTTTCGTAACAAGCGAAAGACCAACGGGTGACAGATAAAGTTCGCCGATTGTGGCGAGAAGCGTCGTGCCGGCCAGCCACAGGACGCTGCCGCGCGTGCCCTCCGGAATAGCCCAGGCGGCCACGATCATCACAAGGTACGCGGAGCCGATCAGGTAGTAGCCGATTCCCAGCTTCGAGACGCTGCTGGGCTCCCGGCCTCTCCTGGCCTGGCGCAGCCAAACCCAGCTCAGCAATGGCGCAAAAACGAAGATCATCCCCGGATTGAAGGCCTGGAACCACGAGGAAGGAATCGTGAACAGCCCCATGAAATTCCAGTTGGTCCGCTCGTCGGCCCAAAGCTGGAGCGTATTGCCCTGTTGCTCGTAGACGGCCCAAAACGCGATGTTCAGGATGCACATCACGATCAGGGAGCCTATGGCGATCCACTCCGGCCGCGTGAAGGGCTTGCGCGCGTCGCCGCTGGTCTCCCTCCCGGCCCTTTGGGGCGGGGGGTCGCGGGGCACGAGGCCGCTTCCCAGCCAGTAGATCACCAGGCCGAGCAGCATGCCGACGCCTGCGGCCGAAAAGCCCCAGGACCAGCCGACGACCTGCCCCAGCGTGCCGCACACAAGGGGGGAGAAAAAGGCGCCGAGGTTGACCCCCATGTAAAAGACCGTGAATGCGCCGTCGCGGCGCGGATCGCCTTCCGGATAGAGCCTGCCGACCTGGGTTGAGATGTTCGGCTTGAAGCAGCCGTTTCCAAGGATCAGGAAAAGGAGTCCGAGCAGGAAGGCCTGCTCGCTCGCCAGGATAAACTGGCCGATCGCCATCAGGATGCCGCCGATGTAGACCGAGCGGTATTGGCCGAGCACGCGATCGGCGAGCATTCCGCCGAAAAACGGGGTGAGATAGACGAAGGCCGTGTAGAGCCCGTAGATGTCGGAACCCAGCTGCTGCACGGTCTGCTGCCCGTGCATCCAGAAAAGGAGGCGCTCCAGGCTGGGATAGCCCCAGACAAGACCGGCCCTGTGTGGATCGGCCAGCAGGTGCTTCGTCATGTACAGGATCAGCAGGGCCCGCATTCCGTAATACGAGAACCGCTCCCACATCTCGGTGAAGAAAAGGGCGAACAGACCGACCGGATGACCAAACCATTGCTTGCCGTTGAGCCGGCTGGCAACCCAGTTGCGCATCGGTCGAGCGGAACTGACAATGCGCCCGCCCGCAATTCTAAACACGACGTCTTTGGCTTCGAACGGAGAATCGAGCCGTCGCCGGAGCGGGCGCGGCTCATCTCCTGTCCAAGGACTAATGGCGTTGTGTATAAATAAACGGGCGGTGCTTGCGCGCAGCCCGCTCAATTCTCGCTCGGCTTCCGGCGCTTATTGGTGTTTAGAACTTTGGTACC